>JAJTCN010000030.1 GCA_021323335.1 Ramlibacter sp. | reverse complement strand
GAACTGGGCGTGGAAGTCACCGGCCCGCAAGGCGCCGACGTGCTGCTGGCCGACCGCAGGCACGACCTGTACGTGGCCATGCTGCACGACCAGGGCCACATCCCCATCAAGCTGCTGGCGCCGCAGGCGGCCAGCGCCATCTCCATAGGCGCCGACGTGCTGCTGGCCAGCACCGGGCATGGCAGCGCGATGGACATCGCCGGCCAGGGCATTGCCCGGCCGGACGCCCTGCTGCGCAGCCTGCGCCTGCTGGGCGGCCTTTCCTGAGAAGCAGTACCCATGGCCCACGACATCCGCATAGCGGGAACCGACCTGCACTTCGCCTGCGAGCCTGGCGAAAACATCCTGGACGCCGCACTCAAGGCCGGCATCGAGATGCCCTATTCCTGCCGCAAGGGGGTGTGCGGCAACTGCGCCGGCGGCGTGGTGGCCGGCGAGGTAGTGAGCCCACCCAGCGAAGCCAGGCCGGCCGGGAAGCACCTGTACTGCCAGTGCCTGCCGCTGTCGGACGTGGAGCTGGCACCGGCCGCATGGCACCGCATCGACCCGTCGGCACGCAGGACGTTCACCGCCAAGGTGTTCCGCAACACGCTGGCCAGCGAGGACGTGAGCGTGCTGCAGCTGCGGCTGCCGGCTGGGCAGCGCGCGAAATTCAAGGCCGGCCAGTACTTGCAGGTGACGCTGCCGGATGGAAGCCGCCGCTCGTATTCAATGGCGAACCCGCCTCATGAGAGCGATTCGCTGCAACTGCATATCCGGCACGTACCCGGCGGCCAGTTCACGCAGATCGTACCGATCCTGACCGCTGGAGACACTCTGCAGGTCGAGCTTCCCTTTGGCAACTTCGAACTGCGCGAGGACTCCACCGCGCCCATGCTGTGCGTCGTGGGGGGGACCGGTTTTGCACCCGTCAAGTCGCTCCTGGACGACATCGTGAAAAGGCGCGTGCAGCGGCCCGTGACCTTGCTCTGGGGCGGCCGCGACCGCCGCGGGCTCTACCTGCTGTCGGCCGTGGAGCGGTGGCAGAAGCTGCTGCCCGCGTTCACCTTCCTGCCGGTCATTGAAGAGGCTGGTGATGCACAGGCGCTCGGCGCCTTCCATGGGCGATTGGACGATGCCATCCGCGCCCACTTTACCGACCTCGCCGGAAGCGAAGTGTATTGTTGCGGCGCGCCCTTGATGGTGAGCGCGGTGCGCAAGGCGGCGGAAGAACGGGGCCTTGGCTCACGGCACTTCTTCAGTGACGTCTTCGTGCCGGGTCCGGCCACGAACCTATAAGTGCGGCTCAAGGACGTTCCTCCAGCCAGCCGAGGGCTGCCGCGAAGTCGTTGTAGAAGACCCGGTAGTTGGTCTCTCCTGCGTGTCCGAACGCGATGCGTGCCAGGTACGCGATCCGGGTGTTGGGGACCAGGATGGCGGTGCGCAAGGACGCTGAACCCAGGTTGTCCTTCTTCTCGGAATCGAGTTGCCTTTGCAACAGCACCAGCTCCATTTCGGGCGCCTCCAGCTCCAGCGCGTCGTAAAGCACCCGGATCTGCTGCGTGTCGCGGGCGAGCTCGAGTACCCGGCGCTCGCACTCTCGCAGCATCTCCGCCGTGGGCTTTCCGCGGATCCTTGCCACGATGACCGTGCCGACGGGCTCTACCCAGATCTGTTCGTTTCTCATGCTCCGATGCTACTGCGGGCGCCGTTGGAGTCCCACCCTGGTCCACCTGATCCGGTCATTCTTGCGGGATCTGCACCTTCCCGGACACCCTGGGCCGGCACACACTCCGGCTCGAAGAGCCGCGGGCGTGCCGCCACGAGCACGCTGCCGGTCACTACCGAGGCAATGATGCGCAACAACCTGATGCCCAAGCTGGACGCCACCGCGCAGGTGCCGGGCGATCCCACGACCCACACCCTCCTGAAAAGCGCGCTGCGGATCGCGGGACTCGGCTGCTGGACCTTGAACCTGGCGACCAGGGAGATGGCACTCTCGGCGGAGGCATTGGGAATCTTCCGGGAAGCCGGGCCGCAGCTTGCATTCGAGTCCTGGCTGCGCGGCGTCGATCCTGCGGATGCGGCGAGACTACCCGCGCTGGAGGAAGCGGTCCGCGGCGGCCAGCGCACCTTCAGCTTCGAATACTTCTTCACGAGCCCGGGCGGTGAGCGCAGAAGGTTGAAGAGCGACGGCGAGGTGGTTTCGCTGGACGAGCGTGGCGCCCCCGTCATCGTGGCCGGCACCGTCCTCGACCTCGGAGACTCCACGGCGGAGGCGCGCGGGGCGCACTATGGCTCGTCCCGGGCGGATGGCGCTTTCCCATGGCGCTGGGAGCAGGATGCGAATTGCCGCTTCACGCTCCTGGAAGGTGGCGAGCAGAGGAGCACCCCCGCCCTGGACCTGGCCTTGGGCCGCGCGCGCTGGGAGCTTGCGCACGCGGTGCCGCTCGCCTCGTCCTGGGACGAACACATCGCCACGCTTCAATCGCGCCTGCCCTTTCGCGAGTTCGAGTACCGCATCGGCGATGGCCCTGACACGGCGTGCTTCTCCGTCAGCGGAGACCCGGTCCTCGATGCCGCGGGTCAGTTTCGCGGCTACCGGGGCCTTGCGCACGACATCACGCGGCGCGTCCGTGCGGAAGAGGACGCCCGGCATGCCCGGCTCCTCCTGCAGCAGGCATCCCGCCTGGCCCGCGTCGGAGCCTGGACGCTGCGCGTCCCCGGCATGGAAGTCGAATGGACGCCGGAAGGAGCACAGCTGCTGGGCGGTGAGAGCGATGGCCCCCTCGGGTGGGAGAAGGCATTCGCCACGCTGGAAGAGCCGTATCGCCGGGAACTTCGCGACCGGATCGCTGCTTGCGTCGCGCAGGACCAGGCGTTCCGGATGGAGGCACGCCTGTCCCTGGAGGATGGCCAGAAGAGGTGGCTGGAGATCATCGGTGAGCCGGAACCTTCCTTCACGGGACCCCGTCGCCGCGTCATGGGGGCGGTCAGGGACGTGACGGAGACAAGGTTGGCCGCGCACCGGCTGCACGAACTCAATCAGCAACTGGCAACGACCTTCGAAAGCATCACCAGCGGCTTCTACACGCTGGATCGCGACTGGCGGTTCACCTACGCGAACCACGAGACGGAACGAGTGGCGCAGCGGCCGCGCGGCGAGCTCCTGGGGCGCTCGATCATGGAGTTGTTTCCATGGTTCGCCGGCAGCCGCCTGCACCAGGAGTACGAGCGCGCGATTTCAGGGGGTGAACCCGTGCAACTCCAGGTGTTCCTGGCCGCGCTCGGCGTCTGGGCGGAGGTGCACGCCTATCCGTCGGCCCATGGCCTGGCGGTGTACTTCCAGGACGTCACGGATCGCAAGCTTGCCCAGGATGCGCTGCGCGCCAGCGAGGAACGCCATCGGCTGCTCTTCGAGGTGAGCCTGGACGCGTTGCTGCAGTTCGAATGGCAGTCCGGGAGGATCATTGCCGCCAATCCGGCGGCCTGCGGGATGTTCGCGCTGTCGCAGGCGCAGATCTGCGAGCTCGGCTCGACCGCGCTCATCGCACCGAACGAAGCCGGGCTGCAGGAACTGGTTGCCGAAGTGGGCGAGGCAGGAAGGGCGCGAGGCCACTTGACGCTCGTTCGCGGCGACGGGACCCCGTTCCAGGCGGAACTCGCGGGCGCGCTCTTCAGGGGCAGCGATGGCGTGACGTATGCGAGCGTGGCGATCCGCGACGTGAGCGAGCGCCTCCGGCACGAGGCAGAGATCCTTGCCCTGAACGAAGGATCGGCGGAAAAGGTCCGTGAAAGAACAGCGGACATGGAGGCGGCCAACTCGGAACTCCGGGCGTTCGCGCACTCGCTCGCGCATGACCTGCGCGCGCCCATCGCCGCGATCCGTGCATTGGCGCACGTCCTGGAACAACGCATGCAGGCCGCCGCGGAAAAGGACCGGCAGTACGCAAGCCGCATCCGGCAGGCCGCGCAGCAGCTCGATGATTACGTGGAGGCGCTCCTTTCCCACGCCCGGCTGTCCCAGGTGTCCCTCCGGTCGACGCACGTCGACCTGAGCGCGACAGCCGAAGCCATCCTGGATGACTTGCGCGTGCGCGACCCGGAGCGCGCCGTGACCATGGAGATCCAGCCGGGACTGAGTACCGTGGCCGACCCGACGCTCCTGCGCATGGTCCTCCAGAACCTGCTGGAGAACGCCTGGAAGTTCACGAAGAACCGCGGCGACGCGGAGATCCGCTTCAGCGGGCAGCGCGAGGCGGACGGATCCACCACGTTCTGCGTCGCCGACAACGGCGCGGGATTCGACATGGACTACGCGGACAAGCTGTTCGGCGCATTCCAGCGTCTGCATACGCAGGCTGAATTTCCCGGCACCGGCATTGGCCTTGCAAATGTCCAACGCATCGTCGCGAGGCACGGTGGACGAGTATCGGCGACGGGCCGGCCGGGTGCCGGAGCAGCCTTCTGCTTCACGTTGCCGCCATGGCGGAACACCCTCGCAAGCCCCGAATCGGCGCTTGCGTGCGTACGACCGGATCCAGACACGGAGTGACAGCGATGATCGCAACCAGTTCTCTTCCCGCGACGCGGCCAGCCGGCTTGCCGCATCAGGCCTTGGCGCATTCCACGAGACACGTCGTGCTGGCGGACGACCACGACCTCGTTCGCGCCGGCATCCAGGGCCTGATCGAATTGCTCCCGGACGTCGAGGTGATCGCGCAGGCACGCTCCGGCGAGGAACTCCTCGCGCTGCTGGAGCACGTGAACCCGGACCTGGTGGTCACCGACATCGGCATGCCCGGAGTCGACGGCGTGGAAGCGGTGACGAGGATCCGTGCGCGACATCCTTCGATGCCGATCCTCGTGCTCTCCATGTTCGACAGCGCGGAAGTGGTCCAGCGGGCCGTGGCGAGCGGCGCCAACGGGTACCTGACCAAGAGTGCGGCGCCGCAGGAATTGCAGCATGCGATCGGCGTCATGCTGGAAACCGGCAGCTACTTCAATGCCGCCATCGCCCGGCTGCTGATGCACCCCGTGGAGGCGCTCGGGGATGACGGCCTCACGGATCGCCAGAAGGAAGTGCTTTCCCTCATCGCATCCGGGCTCTCGTCCAAGGAGATCGCCTACCAGCTGAACCTCAGTTCGAAGACGATCGATGTGCACCGCGCCCGCATCATGGAGCGGCTCGGCCTGCGGGACATCGCGAGCCTGACGCGCTATGCCGTGCGGCGCGGCCTGGTCAAACCGTGATGCAGCCGCCCATTGACCACATGGAGTGGCTGTGCTCGACCCCGTCGATGAACCTCGAGGATCCGGCACTGCGCCTGCGCGTCCAGAGCCTGACGCAACTCAAGACCACGCGCCGCGCCAAGGTGCTGGCCGTCTATGCCTACGTCAAGCGGCTCAAGCTGCGCATGCGCGTGATCCGTCGACACCGCACCGCGTCCGAGGTCTTGCGGGCGGGCGGCGGCGATGCCACCGAGAAAGCGACGCTGTTCGTGGCCATGCTGCGCCTGCTCGGGGTGCCCGCGCGGATGCGCTTCGTGAACCTGCGCGCCGGCATGGTCCCTGGAATCGACGTCTCGTTGTGGCGCCCGGAGCGCCCGGTCGTGGAAGCCTGGACGGGCGAGCGGTGGGCCGCGACGGACACCTACATCTTCGACCCGGACCAGATGGCCGCGGCACGGCAGCGGCTGCGGGACAAGGGCCTGGACCACCGCCATGGCATCCACATGCGTGGAGCGATCACGTGGGACGGATTGGGGGATGCGTACGTGAGCGGACCCGCGCCGGAGCACGACCCGACGGTGGCTGCGCCCGTCGAGCGGGGCGGCGCGCGGGCTGCAGCGCACGATCGAGCGAGTGCGTGATGGCGGGGCAGCGTGCCGCAGCGGCCTAGCTCAGGACGGCACGAGCTGGGACGCGAGCTTGCCCAGCTGCTCCAGGGCGCGCTCGGCCCGCGCGTCCAGCGGGTGGCCGAAATTGAGACGGATGCAGTTCGCGAACTGGCCGGAAGCGGAGAACATGGGACCCGGCGCCACGCTCACGCGCTGTGCGAGCGCCCGGCGGTGCAGTTCCACCGCATCGGTGCCTTCGGGCAGCACGACCCAGAACATGTAGCCGCCGCCCGGGCGCGTGGCTTGCGTCCCCGCCGGGAAATGGCGCGCGACCGCTTGCGCCGCCCCGGCGTACTGGTGTGCGAGTTGTTCGCGCATCTTGCGCAGATGGCGGTCATAGCCGCCACCGGCCAGGTAGCGCGCGAGGCCCAACTGGCCCGGCGCGGAGGTGGCCAGGGTCGTGCTCAATTTCAGGCGCGTGACCGCATCCGCATGAATGCCGGCGGCCGTCCAGCCGATGCGGTAGCCCGGCGCGAGCGTCTTGGAGTAGGACGAGCAGTGGAGGACCAGGCCCTCATGGTCGAAAGCCTTGGCCGGCAAGGGGCGGCGCGGGCCGAAGTACAGCTCGCCGTAGACGTCATCCTCGACCAAGGGCACGCGATGCAGGGCCAGCAACGCAACCAGCTCCCTTTTCCTGTCCTCCGACATGGTGCAGCCCAGCGGATTCTGGAAGGTGGGCATCAGCCAGCAGGCCTTGGGGTGGTGCCGCGAGATCGCCTGCCCCAGCGCGGCGAGGTCGATACCGTCGTGCGGATGCGTGGACACCTCTACCGCGCGCAGGCCAAGCCGCTGGATGGCCTGCAGCGCCCCGTAGAAGGTGGGGGACTCGACGACCACCGCGTCGCCAGGACGCGTGACCGACGCCAGGGACAAATTCAGCGCCTCCAGAGCGCCGCTCGTGATCACGATCTCGTCGACGCGCACCGTGATGCCGTCCACGGCATAGCGGGCAGCGATCAGCCTGCGCAACACCTGCTTGCCTGGCGACATCTCGTCGACAGTGGCCCAGGGACTGAGCGTGCGGGCGGCGATCGCCATGCTCTTGCCAAGGCTTTGCAGGGGAAACAGGGTCGGCGACGGAATCGGCGATCCGAAGGGAACGATGTGGCGCTTCATGACCGAGTCCAGCAGCGTGAACACCCGATCGGCCACGTCGGGCTCGACGGATTCCTCGCTCGGCGCCGAAGGCGTTTGCGGCTGCGGGCCCGGCACTCCGCCGTTCCCGGTGGCGACGAAATAGCCGGAGCGCTGGCGCGCCCGAATGAGGCCGCGCGCCTCCAGCAGGTAGTAGGCCTGGAACACCGTGGCCGGGCTGACCCCGCGGCGGCTGCAGGTGCGGCGCACGGAGGGGAGCCTGTCCCCGGGCTGCAGGGCCCCCGAACGGATCGATTCTTCCAACTGGTTGGCGAGGTTTTCGTATAGCGTCATTGGCTCCGTCCGGGACCGGCGGTCCCACGCTACTCCCCGAACACGGCGGACGCAAGGCGTAGGACCACTACGGCCCGGTCGCCAGCCGGCAACTGCACTGGTTCTTTTCTCCCGGTCTGCTCCTTGTTCCGGCTGGTCGCGGCTCCTACCCTCGTGCCATGCGCGGATGCTTCCGTCGGCGTACGGCATCCCTCGGATCACCCATGAGCCCACCAACGATTTCCAACGAGACCGCGCGGCTGCGCCGTCTGATCGAGCTGCGCCTGCTGGACTCCGGATCGGAGGTGATCCTGGAAGGCTTCGTCCAGCTGGCCGCGGGAATCACCGATCGTCCGATCGCGCTGATCTCGCTGGTGGATGCCGACCGCGTGGTCGTCAAGGCGTCGCTCGGACTTCCCCCGGCGGCGCTGGCGGCAGACTTCCCCCGATCGACGTCCCTGTGCGGACACGCGATCGCCCAGCCCCAGGAGATCTTCGAGGTGGAGGACGCCCGCAGCGATCCCCGCTTCCGGGACAGCCCCGCGGTGTGCGGCGCCCTCGGCTTCGTCCATTACGCCGCGGCTTCGCTGGTGCTCCCCGGCGGCGAAGCCGTCGGCGTCATCAGCGTGGCGGACGGCAAGCCGGGGCGACTGGCCGCGCCGCAACGCCGGCTGCTGCTGGATCTCGCGCAGCAGATCGTCCGGGTCTTGTTGCTGCGCGAACAGAGCAACGACCTGGAGCGGGAGAAGCTCCTGCAGGAGGTCGTGGACGTCGACCTCGCCGAGCTGGCGCCGTGCGGCGTGTATGCGTTGGACGCCGATGGCGTGATGCTGCGGTCGAACGAAGCGTGGGCGCAGCTGCTGGGAGCGCCTGGCGCCCACGCAGTCATCGGCCACCAGTGGATGGACTACATCCATCCCGAGGATCTCGAAACCGTCCATCATGCCAGGCGTGCCGGCCTCACCAACGGCCACGCCTACAGCTATTTCTGTCGCACCCGGCCCGATGCAGCGGGGGCGGCGAAGTGGCTCCGCTCCCGGGTGACGCCGGTGGACGCGCGCCTCGCGCCCGTTGCCTTCGTCGGTGCCGCCGTGGACGTCACGGCCACGCGCCAGGTCGAGCAGGAGCACCGTCGCGAGAGCCGCGTTCTGGAGACGGTCATCCAGAACCTGCCCTGCGGAGTCCTGGCCCTCGACGCCGACTTGCATCCGGTCCTCAGCAACGAGGCGGCACGCCGGATCCTCGACAGCCCACAGGCGGCGCTCAGGGTGAGCGCGCCGGAATTCGTGGAAATGACGCGCCGGCTCGCCGCTACCTCGGATGTCCTCACCCTGGGGGCTTCCGGCAGCGATACGTCCGTGGGCAAGGCGCCATTCGCGCTCGTCCACGCAGCGAGCTTGCCTGGCGGCTGGACGGTGGTGACCTTCACCGACGTCACGACCGCACGGAAGGCGGAGGAGGCCCTGCGGATCAGCGAAGAACGCCTGGAAAGCGCGCTCGAGGCTTCGGGCCTGCTTCTGTGGGAAGTGGACGTGCCTCTCCAGGTGATGTGCCTGCCGGCGGAAACTGCCGCTCTGTTCGGCCTGCCGCGCGTCGACACGCACCTGCCGGTGGAGGAATTCCTCGGCGGGGTGATGCCGAAGTTCCGGCAACCGGTGACCGACGCGTACCATCAGCTTTGTCGAGGGGACACCGCGCGGTCCAGGCTCCAGTTCCGGGTGCGGCGCCCCGACGGCACCTCGGTCTGGATTCTGGGCTATGGGAAAGTGAGCGAACGCGCGCCGGATGGAACGGTGATCACGATCGCCGGCACCTGCAGGGATTTCTCCAGCACCGTGCAGGCGGAGGAGAAGCTGCAGACGGCGCTGGCCGCGGCGGAGAAAGCCAACCGGGCCAAGAGCGAGTTCCTGGCGACCATGAGCCACGAGATCCGAACCCCCCTCAATGGGGTGATCGGCTTGGCCAAGCTGTTAACCGAGGCCGACCTGCCGCCCATGGAGCGCAAGTCGGTCGACATGCTGCGCGGCTCCGCGAAAACGCTGCTCGGGCTGGTGGACAACATCCTGGACTTTTCGAAGATCGAGGCGGGACACCTGGCGCTGGAGGAGATCCCCACGGACTTGCGCCGGATCGTGCAGGAGGTCGACAACGTGTCCCGCGTGCGGGCGACCGACAAGGGCATTGCGTTCGATCTCCACGTGGCGCCCGATGCGCCCGAGTGGATCACCGCCGATCCCACGCGCCTGCGCCAGATCCTGCTCAACCTGCTCGGCAACGCCTTGAAGTTCACGGCGCGCGGCGCCGTGCGCCTGCACGTCGGGGTCACGCGAGCATCCGGGCGGGAATGCCTGCTGTTCAGGATCACCGACACCGGCGTGGGAATTCCGCAGTCGGCGCTGCGCCGGCTGTTTACCCGGTTCAGCCAGGTGGACGCATCCACCACGCGCCGCTTCGGTGGCACGGGCCTGGGGCTCGCAATTTCCCAGCAGCTCGCCCAGCTCATGGAAGGCAGGATCTCCGTCGAAAGCCGCGAGGGTGAGGGTTCGACCTTCACCCTGGAAATCCCGCTCCGGCCGGCGAAGCCGCCCACGCAGGCACGCGTCTCCTGTGCGGGCGCGCTCCGGCCGGACGCGAAGATCCTGGTGGCCGAAGACAACGACGTGAACCAGTTCGTGCTGCAGCGCATGCTGGCGACTCTCGGATACGAGGAGATCACCATCGTGGCCGATGGAGCCGAAGCGGTGCGCGCCTGCAGGGAAAGTGCGTTCGACCTGGTGCTGATGGATTGCCAGATGCCGGTCCTGGATGGGCGCGACGCGACGCGGCAGCTGCGCAAGGCAGGCCTGCGCATGCCCATCCTCGCGCTGACGGCAAGCGCGACCGAGCGTGACCGCGACGATTGCCTGCAGGCCGGCATGGATGACTACCTGACGAAGCCCATCGAGTTACCGGTGCTCGGAGAAAAGGTGCAGCGCTGGCTCCCTGCTCCGGCATCCTTCCCGGAGCCGTCGAATCGCCGGCCGGACCAGCATGCGGCGTTCAACAGGGAGGCGATCGCCCGTTTCTACCTCGGCGACATCGGCTTCTTCAAGGAGTCCCGCGAGATGTTCGTGCGCGCGGCGACGGGAAACCTCAAGGACCTGGGCGAGGTGCTCGGCGCGGGCGACGAGGAGGCTGCGCGGCGCATCTGCCACCGGTTCAAGGGAGGCGCGGGCTCCTTGGGGGCGGAGCTGCTGTCATCGCTGTGCGCGCGCTATGAGGCCGGCGACATACCCTTGTCCGGCGCGTCGCAGTGGCTCTGCGACGTCGCAGGCGCCGTGGATGCGTTCGTTCGGGAAAGCGAAAGCGCGATCACCCTTGCGCCGGCGGCCTGATCGACCGCGACGAACGGCAGCTCCAGACCCGATCAGCGCGCGGTCGCCAGCCGCGCGGCCAGCCTGCCGATGGTCTTGAGCGCGGGCTCCAGTTGGTCGGGCCGCGGATGGCCGTAATTCAGCCGGACGTGGTGCCGGAAGCGGCCGTCCGCCGAAAAGATCTGTCCTGGCGCAAGACTGATGTTCTGTGACAGCGCCAGCCGATGCAGTTGCAGTGCGTCGATGTCGGGCGGCAGCTCCGCCCAGAGGAAGTAGCCGCCCTCCGGCCGGGTCACGCGGGTTCCGGCGGGCAGGTGCCTGGTTGCGAGCCGCACGCATTGCTCCTGCTGGCGGGCGAGCGTGGACCGCAGCTGCCGCAGGTGCTTGTCGAAGGCGCCATGCTGCAGGAAGTGAAGCACCGCCGCCTGCGACGGAACCGCCACGGAGAGCGTGCTGGTGAGCTTCAGGCGTTCCACCAGCGGCGCGAAGCGGCCGGCGTTTGCCCACCCGATGCGGTAGCCCGGGGCGAGATTCTTCGAAAACGAGCCGCAGTGCATCACCCAACCCTCGCGATCGAAGGATTTCGCGGGCACCGGACGCCGCACGCCGAAATAGAGCTCGCCGTAGACGTCGTCTTCGACGAGGGGCACGCGGTGGCGCGTCACCAGTTCGGCGAGCGCCTTCTTCTGCTCCACCGGCATCAGCGCGCCCGTCGGGTTGTGGAAGTTCGGCATGAACCAGCACGCCTTGACGGGATGGCGTTCCAGCACGGCCCGCAACGCCTCCACCTGCACCCCCAGCCGTGGATGCGTGGCCACCTCCACGGCCTTCAATTGCAGCCGCTCCAGCGCCTGCAGGCAGCCATAGAAGGCAGGGGCCTCGATCGCGACCAGGTCTCCCGGTTGCGTCACGGCCTGCAGGCACAGGTTCAGGGCTTCCATCGCACCGCTGGTGACGATGATCTCGTCCGCGCTGGCCAGGGTGCCCGTCGCCACGTAGCGCAACGCGATCTGCCGCCGCAGCTCCTCGCTGCCCGGGGAGAGGTTCTCCAGGACCTCGCGCGGATCGAGCCTGCGCATCGCCGCGCTCATGCCGCGGGCCAGGCGGTCCAGTGGAAACAGGCCCGGGCTCGGGAAAGCGGAGCCGAGGGGCACCACGTCGCGGTGGCGGACGGACCCGAGCACCTCCAGCACCATGTCGTTGACCGCCACGTCCCGCAGCCCGGCGGCGGGCTCCATCAGCCGCGGCTCCGTTGCGGCGGCCGCCGCGCGCCGGGCGACGAAGTAGCCGGAACGGGGTCGCGCCTCGACGGCCCCGCGGCGCTCCAGCAGGTAGTAGGCCTCGAAAACCGTGGAAGGGCTGATGCCCCGGCTGGCGACGGTCTCGCGCACCGACGGCAGGCGCTCGCCCGGACGCAAGGTTCCGGACAAGATCAGTGCTTCGAGCTCCTGCGCGAGTTCTTCGTACTTCCTGGCCACGGCTGCCCTGATATGTATTTCCAGGGATTTTCCACTTCTGTGCTGCTGTGGCGAGGCCCACTGTGAAATTCCCCTTTTGTGGACCTCTGATACGGTCGATTTGCGCCCATCTGAGTCTTCAAACGAGGGCCCCTCGCAGGCAGAGTACGGACCTGCAATGAGATCTGCCCTGCTCCTCCTTCGTCTCTGCGTGCTGCCGGCGCTGTGCCTGCTGGCTGTGGCCGCCGCATCCGCCGCCACCGCTCCCGACACCATGGCCCAGCGCATGAAGGCCTGCGTCGCCTGCCACGGGCAGGAGGGTCGCGCCACGAACCAGGGATTCCTCCCGCGCATCGCGGGCAAGCCCGCGGGCTACCTCTACAACCAGCTGGTGAACTTTCGCGACGGCAAACGCCGGAACGCAACGATGGCTTACCTCGTGGACCACATGTCCGATGCCTATCTGCGGGAGATCGCCGCCTACTTCTCCTCGATCGACCTGCCTTACCCGCCCCCGCACACGACCGATGCGCCCGCGCAGACGCTTGCACGGGGCGAACAGTTGGTGCGCCACGGCGACGCGGCCCGCGGCATTCCGGCCTGCGCCAGTTGCCATGGCGCCGCGATGACCGGCGTCGCACCCGCCGTTCCGGGACTGCTCGGCCTGCCGCGCGACTACCTGCTGGCCCAGTTCGGCGCGTGGCGCAACGGCGTGCGCCACGCGGCCATGCCCGACTGCATGGGCGAGATCGCGCGGCGCCTTTCCGCCGAAGACGTCACTGCCATGGCAACCTGGCTGTCATCGCAGCCCGTCACCCAGGGCGCAGCGGTGGCCGCCAGCGATGCGGGGAAGCCATCGATGGAATGCGGGAGCGGCCCGCGATGAGAGTCTTTCGCTCGAGATGGATGCGGGCTTTCACGCTGCTCCCCGTGCTGGCCCTCGCGGCGGCGGCAGTCGTCGCCTGGCTGAACGTGCGTGGCGAAGCTCCGGTGGCAGGCACCGTCCCCGCCGGCGTGCCCTCGGTTGAACTGGTGCAGCGTGGCGCATACCTCGCCACAGCGGGGAATTGCGCCGCCTGCCATACCGCGCGCGGCGGCGCCGCGTTCGCCGGGGGCAAGGCCATCGAAACGCCTTTCGGCACGGTTTTCGCCAGCAACATCACGCCGGATGCGGAACACGGCATCGGCCGGTGGAGCCCGGATCACTTCTGGCGCGCCATGCACCACGGCAGATCCCGCGACGGCCGCCTGCTGTACCCGGCCTTCCCGTATCCCGACTACACGTTGATCACGCGGGAAGACTCGGATGCGCTCTACGCGTTCCTGCGCAGCCGGCCCGCAATCCGGCAGGCGAACCGGCCGCACGACCTGCGCTTCCCCTACAACTCGCAACTGTCGCTGGCGGTCTGGCGCGCGCTCTTCTTCTCGCCGGGCGAGTTCGAGGCGCAGCCGGGCAAATCCGCCGAATGGAACAGGGGTGCCTATCTCGTGCGCGGCCTGGGCCACTGCCAGGCCTGCCATGCGCCACGCAACGCCTTCGGCGCCACCGACGACAAGCTGGACCTGAGCGGCGGCTTGATCCCGATGCAGAACTGGTACGCCCCCTCCCTCGCTTCGCCCGCGGAAGCAGGCGTGCAAGGCTGGACGACGCCGGAGATCGTGCGCCTGCTCAAGGACGGACGGACGGCCGGTGGCGCGGCGATGGGGCCGATGGCGCAGGTGGTGTCCAGCAGCACCCAGCACCTGGACCAAGCCGACCTTCGCGCCTTGGCCACCTTTCTGCGCGAGTTGCCGCGGCATCGCCCGCCGGCGCCCGAATCCGTCAAGGCCGGCGACGACATCCTGGCACTCGGTGCCAGGCTGTACAAGGCGCAATGCGCGGAGTGCCACGGCGAGCGAGGCGAAGGCAATGGCATCGCCTATCCCGCATTGGCGGGCCACCGCACCGCAACGATGCCTTCCAGCACCAACCTCGTGAAAGTGGTCCTGAGCGGCGGCTTCCCGGCCACGACCGAGGGCAATCCGCGCCCTTACGGCATGCCGCCGTTCGGGCAAAGCCTTTCCGACGCCGAGATCGCCGCCCTGGCAACCTTCGTCCGCGGTTCCTGGGGAAACAACGCGGCCGCCGTGACGGAACTGGACGTCAACCGCGTCCGCTAGGAACCGGCAATGAACCTGCTTCGACAGATCAAGACCGTGCTGTGGAGTTTCGTCGGCCTGGGACGGCGACAGGACATGGCGGACATCCCCGGGCGCGGCAATCCCCTTGTCCTGATCCTCATTGCGTTCGTGCTGGTCCTCGTGTTCCTCGGCACGCTTGCATGGATTGCGCACTCCGTCACCCTGGCGCAGTCCGCTTCTGCCACCTACCAGGACGAAAAACGCCACCCGAAGGTGGCGCAAGTCGTTGATTTGATTGGTGGGTGATGCAGGGTTTGAACCTGCGACCCCTGCCGTGTGAAGGCAGTGCTCTACCGCTGAGCTAATCACCCTTTTCCCGCTACGGGAAGCCCTCGATTATGCCATAGGCGAAAAAGTCACCTGACGCCAGACTGTCTTGCCGCCGGACGCCTTGTCCAGCTGCTTCAACACTTCCTCGTGGGCCGCCGCCTCCTGGTCGCTGGCCAGCAGCACGGGCAGCGTGAACTGGCGCAGGTCCACGCGCGTCACGATGCCAGCCACCGCGCCGGCATCCGCCTCGTCCATCAGCAGCGCATCCTGGCCGCGGGTGAGGTTGATGTAGACGTCGGCCAGCAGTTCCGCATCGAGCAGCGCCCCGTGCAGCGTGCGGCCCGAATTGTCCACGCCGAGGCGGTCGCACAGCGCGTCCAGGCTGTTGCGCTTGCCGGGGTACATCTCCTTGGCCATCGCCAGCGTGTCGGTGACCTTGGCCACCTGCCGCGTGAAGGCGGTGCGCCCCATCAGCTCCAGCTCCTTGTTCAGGAAGCCGATGTCGAAGGCCGCGTTGTGGATGATGATCTCGGCGCCTTCCACGTACGCCAGCAATTCGTCGGCGATGGCGGCGAACCTGGGCTTGTCGCGCAGGAACTCGTTGCTGATGCCGTGCACCTTCAGGGCGTCCTCGTGCGAGTCGCGATCCGGGTTCAGGTACCAATGCTTGTTGTGGCCCGTCAGCTTGCGGGCGACCAGCTCCACGCAGCCGATCTCGATGATGCGGTCGCCGGCTTCTGCGGACAAACCCGTGGTTTCGGTGTCGAGGACGATCTGGCGCATCGCCGGGATTATGCTTGACCGCATGTTCGACCTCACCTCCAAAATCGCGCTGGTCACCGGCGGCAACGGGGGCATCGGCCTCGGGATGGCGCGGGGGCTCGGCCAGTGCGGCGCCACCGTGCTGATCGTGGGCCGCAATGCGGAAAAATCCGCATCCGCGTTGCGCGAACTGCAGGCGCTCGGCGTGCGCGCCGAGTCGCTGCCTTGCGACGTCACGGACGAAGCGGCCGTGCAGGCGCTGTTCGCGCAGGTGCGGGAGCGCCACGGCCGGCTCGACATCCTGGTCAACAACGCGGGCAGCACGGTGCGCAAGCAGCCGCAGGACTTCACCCTGGCGGAATGGAACCAGGTGATGGACGTCAACCTCACCAGCGCCTTCCTGTGCGCCCGCGCGGCGCACCCGCTGATGGTGCTGGCCGGCGCCGGCAAGATCATCAACATCGGGTCCATCATGTCGATCTTCGGCGCCCCGTACGCGCCGGCGTACTGCGCCAGCAAGGGCGCGATCGTGCAGTTCACCAAGTCGCTGGCCACGGCCTGGGCGAAGGACAACATCCAGGTCAACACCGTCCTGCCCGGCTGGATCGACACCGAGCTGACGCAGGGCGCACGGGTGCAGGTGGCCGGCCTGTACGACCGCGTGCTGGCGCGCACGCCCGCCGGTCGCTGGGGCGTGCCGGAGGACCTGGCGGGCATCGCCGTGTTCCTGGCGAGCCAGGCCAGCAACTTCGTGACCGGCACGGCCATCCCGGTGGACGGCGGCTACGCGTCGTCCTGAGGCGCAGGCCTCAGAACAGGCCGACCTCGCTGCGGTGGGCGGTGACCGCCTTCATGAGGGCGCGCTGCACTTCCGAGATTTCCGCCGGCTTGATCAACTGGCTGGCGAAACCCTCCATCGCCAGCGGCGCCCCATAGGCGGTCAACGCGACGACCGGCAGGTGGCGGCACAGTTCGCTGCCAAGCTCCAGTCCTGATCCGTCCGGCAGGCCCAGGTCCGCCAGCATGACGTCGAACGGCTCCCCGGCTCCCCGCACCAGCTGGCGTGCCTCGGCGCACGTCGCCGCATGGGTCATCGTCCAGCCCAGCGTCGCCAGCGCATAGCGCATGGCATCCGCCGCATCGGGGTTGTCCTCGACGTAGAGCACATGCAGCACCGCCGGTTCGCGCGGCGCGGGCTGCGCCGGCAGCGCGCGCGCCTCCTCTTTCGGGAGGTCGAGGCGGAACGAGGCTCCCTGGCCGGGCCCCGCGCTGGAGGCGACGATGCGGCCGCCGTGCTGCCGCGCGATGGCCGCGCACACCGCCAGCCCGAGTCCGAAGCCGCCGTAGCGGCTGGTGACCTCGGCCCCGCCCTGCTCGAAAGGCTCGAAGATGAAGGGCAGGACCGCCGGGTCGATGCCGACGCCGGTGTCCGCGACCTCGACGTGGCAACCATCCTCGGTGCACCCGGTGCGCACCCAGACCGTCCCGCGCGGCGGCGTGAACTTGATGGCGTTGGCGACCAGGTTCGTCACCACCTGCTGGATCCGCAGGGGGTCGCAACGCAGCACGCCACCGGACTGCATCGCCGACACCTCCACCCGCAGGTCGACCCGCGCCGCGATGGCCTGCTCCTGAAGCGCATAGGTGCACTCCGTCACCAGCCGGCCCAGGTCCACCGGCGCCAGGCGCAGCGACAGCTTGTGCACCGACGCCGTGCTGAACATCTGCAGGTCTTCCAGCATCCGCGAGGCCGCGGCGGCGTTGCGCCGGATGATGGCGAGAAGCTGCGCATGGCGCGCCGGCTCCGCGGCCTGCCGCTCCAGCAGGATGGCGGAGGTGGCGATCGGGTCCAGCGATGCGCGCAACTCGTGGGCGATCGAGCCGAGGAACTGGTTGCGCGACGCCGTCGCCGCGGCCACGGCGTCGGCCTGGAAGCGCAGGGACCGGCTCGCGCGGTACTGCAAGGTGGCGTCGCGCACCGCCAGGCGATACCGCCGGACCTGCCCGTCCGCACCGGCATCCGCCAGGCAGGTCATCTCGGCCCACAACTGCAAGCCGTCGCGGCGCAGCATCCAGCCACTGGCGTGCACGGGTTCCGACGTGCCGGCGGCACGCAGGCGCGCCAGGAGCTCCTGCGTTTCCGGGCGGTCGGGGAAGAAGGCCTCGAGCGGCTGGCCCACGGCATCGGGCCCGCCGAGACCCAGCACCTGCGCGGCGCCCCGGCTGCCATCGGTGACGACCCCGTGCTGGTCGAACACGACGATCGCACAGGGCTCGCCCGGCCAGCCGGGCTCACCGGCCAGGCTTCCCGCGTCGCCCCAGGACTCGAGCAAGCGCGTGGCCGCTGTCCGGAAGCCGTCCATGCGCGAGCGATCGAAGAAGTCCGCCGCCCCGGCCCGCAGCGCGGCGACCACCTCTTCCGCCCCGGGTGCGGCGCCGACGGCCAGGACCGGGGCCGCCAGATGGTCCCGGGCGTCCCGCACGGCGATGGGGCCCGCAGGGTCCGGCAGGTCGAAGGACACGACGACCATCGACCAGCCGCCCTTCGCCAGCGCCGCCTGGAACGCGGGCCCGTCCCCGACCGCGGTGACTGCCGCGCCCGGCAATGCGTCCCGCACGGCCGAGGTGAGTTCGGCTGCCGGTTCGGCGGAATCGAGGACCAGGACCGCGGGCGCGGCATCGCTGCGCACCGATGCGGGTGCGGGGGGGATGTTCATCCATCGAGTTTACCGGCGAGCCATGGTCGAGCAGAGCCTTTACCCCACAGTCACCCGCGCCCGCCAGCCCGGCGCCGCAGGCGCGGCATCCTCTCCGACAGGAGGGTTGAAAAGTTCAAGGCACAGTTGCCGGCACCGGGCCGCGGGCCCGCTCTCTTCTTGGAGTTTTTTCGTGGACGGGAAACACAAAGACCTCATGCCCACCGGCATCGCCGGCCTGGACGATGTCTTGCTGGGCGGAATCCAGCGGCACAACAACATCCTGGTGGAGGGTGCGCCGGGCGCGGGCAAGACCACGCTGGCGCTGGACTTCATCTGCGCGGGGGCCCGCGACTTCGGCGAGCCCGGGATCATCGTCTCCTTCGAGCTGGACGCCGACAAGCTGCTGCGCGACGCGGCGGGCTTCAACTGGAACCTGGAACAGCTCATCCAGGACGGCAAGGTCCGGATCATCCAGACCAGCCCTGCCGTGCTGCTGCAGGAGTTCCGCAGCAACGAGGGCGTGCTGTACAACGAATTGAAGGCCATGGGGGCGAGGCGGCTGGTGATCGACGGGCTCACTCCGCTGAAGCTGTACGCCGAACTGCACCACACGCCGTTTCGCGAAGACATGCATACGCTGGTGGAAGGGCTCAGCCGCCTGGGCGTGACCACGCTGGTGACCGCCGAGCGCGGCGAAAACCTGCAACTGGGCCTGGAACACGAGCGCTTCGTCTTCGACACGATCATCACCCTGATGCGGCAGGAGCAGCGCCGCCGCGGGTCGCGCAAGCTGCGCGTGCTCAAGTCGCGCGGCCAGGACTTCATCGACGGCGAGCACACCATGACCATCGAGGCGGGCTCGGGCATCCACGTGTACCGCCGAGCCCAGTCGCGCCCGAAGCTCACCGACCTGCAGCCCACGTCCAGCGAACGCATCACGACCGGGATCGCCGCGCTCGACGCCCTGATGGACGGGGGCATCTACCGGGGCTCGGTCACCATGGTGGCCGGCATCTCCGGAACGGGCAAGACGGTGTCCGCGGTCCAGTTCCTCTGCGCCAATGCGCGGCAGGGACGACGGGGGCTGCTGGTCACCCTGGACGAACACCCGGACCAGATCATGCGCAACGCCGGCACCCTGGGCCTGGACCTGCGCCAGGAAGTGGACGAGGGCCGGATCCAGATCCACTACGAGTCGCCCCTCGAACTGGACCTGGACATCCACTTCGACCGCATCATCCGGCTGTGCGAAGCGCAGCAGATCGACTGCATCGTCTTCGACTCGATCGCCGTCTATGAAATGGCGGCCAAGGAAGAGGCGGCCGACTTCCTCTATGCCCTGGCCACCTTCTTCAAGGGCCGGCTGGCCACCGTGTACTTCAACTACGAAAGTCCGGAGTTGCTGGGCGTCTCGCAGATCAGCCAGGAGCTCAAGGGCTCGCACCTCGTGGACAACATCGTGCTGCTGAGTTATGTGGAGATCTCCACGAAGCTGCGGCGCGCGCTGACGGTGCCCAAGGTCCGCGGCAGCAAGAACGTCCAGGAGACCAACGAATACCTGATCGGCGAAGGCGGCATCGCGATCCTGGACGAAACCATGCAGCCGCACGCCGCGGACCTGGCGGTGCCGCAGTTGCCGTTCAGCGCGTACTACGGGCTCCTGTCGCGCTCGCCATCGCGCAAGAGCCCGGCGATGGAAGGCGCCATCGCCCAGGGAGAAGACCTGCCGGAATCGGTGGATCCCGTGCAGTCATGAACCTTCCGGCGGCACCCCCCGCGGCGGCCGACGACTGGTCCAGTTGGGAGCCGCTCGTCTCGCAGTTCGCCCAGGCGACGCACTGCACGACCACGCTGTACGCGGCCGATGGACAAGCCGCCATCGGCCCCATCTGCACCAGCGACACCGGCGTCGTGCTGGAACACTCCCCCTTCTTCAAGCCTGGCGGGGAAGGAAGGCGCTTCGAGCAGGAGCTCGCCGCCAGGGCGGCCCTGCAGCTCCAGGTGGTGCATGCGACCTACCTCGAACAGCTCGCGGTGGTGGCCGTCCCCATCGTCATGTTCGGCAAGTGCCAGGGCGCCATCGTGTTCGGCTGGCTGCCCATCACTTTCGCCTCCGCGCTGGGGGCGCAGCGCATCGCCGCCGCGGCCGGCGTGGAGCCCAGACGCCTGTGGACGGTGCTGCGCCTGCAGCCGCCGCTGGGCGCCGGGCGCGTGGAACTCTATGCGCGCTTCCTCTCCAGCCTCGTCGCCGCGCACACCCGGCTGCGGGAAACGCTCAGCGAGATACGGGCCGTCGATCGCGTGCGCGAGGAGTCACTGGCCCGCGTCGCCCATGAACTGAGGACGCCGCTCAGCTCCGTCCTGCTGCGGCTTTCCGCGCTGCTCGGGACCGGGCTGGACCAGCCAGCCCAGATCCGGCAGGCCCTGGAAGCGGTGATCCGCAACGTCCGGGAGGAGTCCCGCCTCATCGACGACATCGTGGATTCCGCGCGCAGCCGCACGGGCCAGCTGTCCATCTCCACGGGGCGATGCAACATCCTCGAGATCGCCGCCGCCGCGGTGGACACGATCCTGCCGCAGGCGACGGCCAAGGAGGTCACCATCGCGGTCGGCTGGTCGCCCAGGGACCAGCAGCTGGTGGACGGCGACCGCAGCCGGCTGCAGCAGGCCTTCCTGAACCTGCTGGTCAACGCGGTCAAGTTCACGCCGCCGGGAGGCAGGGTCTCGCTGGAACACCGCCGCCGCGAGGACATGCACGACGTCGCGATCACCGACTCCGGTGCCGGGATCGCGCGCGAGATGCTGGGGCAGATCTTCGATCCCTTCGTGCGCGAACGCTCCAACAACGACAGCGGGCTCGGGCTGGGCCTGTCGATCGCCAGGCATATCGTCGAACTCCATGGCGGGCGCATCCTCGTGGCCAGCCCGGGCCGCGGCCAGGGCAGCACCTTCACCATCACGCTGCCCGCGCACACGTCCGCCTGACGCCGTGCCCAACCGGCACGGAGTTGTCCCATCAAATGTCCCATTGACAGGACAACGCGGCCGCCGGACGATGCGGTCCCATGGCGCACGCCCTGCCCTTGCCCAAGTACCACCAGATCTACCTGGTGTTGCGTGAGCAACTGCACGAGGGCCTGTTCGCCCAGGGGGTTCCGGGCGAACACGCGCTGATGCAGCAGTTCGGCGTGGCGCGCGTCACCGTGCGCCGTGCGCTGCAGGAGCTGGCGGGTGAAGGGCTGATCGCGCGGGAGCGCGGGCGCGGCACGCGGGCCCTTGCCGCCCATCCGGCCCCTGCCGCGGGCGGCGGCGGCAGCCGGACCAAGACGACGCGCCTGACGGGCCTGCTCGAGAACCTGGTCAGCACCAGCCTGAACACCACGGTGCGCGTGCTCGAGGTCACCAGCGTCGGCGCCAGCGCCGAGGTGGCGATGGCGCTGCGCGTGGCCCCCGGCGAGACAGTACAGAAGGCAGTGCGCGTGCGCTCCACCCGTGAAGGCCCGCTGTCGCACATCACCACCTGGGTCCCGGGCGACTTCGCCACCCAGTTCGGCAAGCGGGAGCTGGCGAAGAAGCCGATCCTGATGCTGCTGGAGGAGTCCGGCGTGCGCGTCGGCGGCGCCCGCCAGACCATCTCCGCGCGCCTCGCCGACGCGCAGGTCGCCTCGCATCTCGGCATCGCGGTCGGCTCGGCCCTGCTGGCGGTGCGCCGCCTGATCCATGACGAACAGGGGCGGCCCGTGCAGTGGCTGCACGGCCTGTACCGGCCCGACCGCTACGAATACCAGATGCAGTTGTCCCGCGTCGGCGACATCGCCGCCAAGGTGTGGGTCAGCAGCGAGTTGTCCGCGCAGTTCCATTGAACCCGTCCAGGAGAACCCCGATGAGTGCACCCTTCGTCAATCGCCGCCGTTTCGTCGCGCAGGCCGGCGCCGCCGCCTCCGCGCTGGCTTTCCCCATCGTCGGCGGGGCGCAGCCGCGCGCCGTGCGCGTCGGCGTGCTGCACCCGGTGACGGGCGCGCTCGCGTATTCCGGGGCGCAGTGCCGCGAGGGCGCGCTGATGGCCATCGAGGACATCAACAAGGCGGGCGGCATCAAGTCGCTCGGCGGCGCGAAGATCGAGGCCCTGCTGGGGGACGCCCAGTCCACGCCGGCGGCCGGGACGGCGGAAATCGAGAAGATGAACGAGGCCGGCGTGAGCGCGGTCGTCGGCGCCTTCGCCTCCGCGATCTGCCTGGCGACCACGCAGGCGGCAGCCAAGTACAACCTGCCGCACGTGGTGGACGTGGGCGTGGCCGACCAGATCGTCGAGCGCGGCCTGAAGAACACCTTCCGCTTCGGCCCCGGCTACCGCCGCTGCGCCGAGATCGCGATGGCCAACCTGCACGTGCTGAACACGGCGGCCGGCAAGCCCGCGAAGACGGTGATGATCATCCACGAGGAATCGCTGTTCGGCACCGGCACCGCCAACCTGCTGGCGCGGGAGCTGCCCGGCTACGGCTACGAGGTCAAGGAGGTCATCAAGCACGCCAACCCGACCCGCGACTTCAACAACATCGTGCTGCGCATGAAGTCCGTGAACCCCGACATCGTGATCCCCGCCAACTACTACAACGAATACGCGCTGCTGGTGCGCACCATGCAGCAGCAGAAGGTGACGCCCAAGGCGATCTATTCGGTTCTGGGCGGCGCGGCCTCCAGCTACAAGTTCGTCAAGGAATTCCCGGACGCGGCCAACGGCATCATCGACTGCAACCACTGGTTCAACCCGAAGGACAAGCGCAGCGCGGACATGCGCAAACGGGTCGAGGCCAAGGGCCTGTTCTTCAGCTACGAGATCTTCATGACGTACACGGCCATGCGCCTGCTGGCCGACGCCATCGACCGCGCCAAGTCCACCGACCGTGCCGCCATCATCGCGGCGCTGGAGTCCAGCACCTTCAGCGACCACGTCATGCCCTACGGCCCGACGAAATTCGTCAACGGCCAGAACCAGGGCGCGCAGCCGCTGATGACCCAGGTGGTCAAGGGCGACATCCGGGTGATCATCCCGCGCGATTTCCGCGAGGCCGAGCCGATCTTCCCGCTCAAGGCCTGAGGCCGCACGGGTCCCCGGGTCCGCATGCTCGACTCCGGCATCCTCTTTTCCGCCGTCCTGAACGGCCTGACCACCGGCGCGGTGTACGCGCTGGTGGCGCTCGGCCTCACGCTGATCTACGGCGTGCTGCACATCATCAACTTCGCCCACGGCGCAGCGTTGATGATGGCGCTGTACGGCGTGTATTTCCTGAAGAAGCACTTCGGCCTGGACCCGTACCTCGCCCTGCTGCCGATGGTGGCCGTCATGTTCGTCGCCGGCTACGCGCTGCAGCGCGGCATCATCAACCGCGCCAGCCACGGCAAGGACGAGAACATCCTGCTGGTGACGCTGGGCCTGGCGATCGTGCTGGAAAACGTGGCGCTGCTCGCCTTCAAGTCCGACACCCACACCATCGAGACACCGTACACCCTGGCCACGGTGGCCATCGGCCCCGCCATGATTGCCGTGCCCAAGCTGGTGGCCTTCGCCGGCGCGCTGGCGGTGTCGGCGGTGCTGCTGTGGATCGTGCGGCGCACCGACCTCGGGCGTGCGATCCGCGCGGTGGCGCGCGAGAAGCATGGCGCCCGGCTGGTCGGCATCGACGTCGACCATGTGTATGCCATGAGCTTCGGCATCGGCCTGGCGTGCCTCGGGGCGGCCGCCTGCTTCCTGCTGCCGGCGTACTACGTGAACCCGCAGGTCGGCAACGGCTTCGTGCTGGTGGCCTTCACGATCGTCGTGCTCGGCGGCATGGGCAGCTTCGCCGGCGCGCTGGTGGGTGGGCTGCTGATCGGGGTGGTCGAGTCGCTGGGCGGCCTGTGGTTCGGCGAATCGCTCGGCCAGGTGGGCATCTTCCTGTTGTTCATCGCCGTGCTGCTGTTCCGGCCGCAGGGGCTGTTCGGGGCCAAGGCATGAAGCCGATCACGTGGCGGCGGGACCTCCTGCAGATCGGCGTGTTCGCGCTGCTGGTGGCGATGCTGGCCTTGACCACGCGTTCCGGCGTGATGATGAACTTCCTGATGACGGCGCTGTACGGCTGCCTGATGGCGCAGGCGTGGAACCTCCTCGGCGGCTACGGCGGCCAGTTCTCGTTCGGCCACGCCCTCTTCTTCGGCACCGGCGCCTACGTGCAGGCCATCGCGCAACTCCAGGGCGGCCTCAATCCGTGGCTGGCCTTGCCGCTGGCCATCCTGGCGGCGGCGCTGGTCGGGCTGATGGTGGGCGCCCTGTCCTTCCGCTACGGCTTGCGCGGCTCCTATTTCGCGCTGGTGACGCTCGCCTTCGCCGAGGTGTTCCGCATCCTCGCGCTGTCCGTGCCCTTCACCGGCGCCGGCGTCGGCCTGATGGTGCCGTTGAAGCCGGGCGCGGCGAACATGCAGTTCCCGGACCGGCTGGGCTTCGTCTGGCTGGCCCTCGGCATGGTCGTCCTGGGGCTGCTGGTCACGGCCTGGCTGCGGCATTCGCGCTTCGGCGCCTGGCTGCAGGCGGTGCGCGACAACGAGGACGCCGCGCGCGCCATCGGCGTCGACCCGTTCCGGGTGAAGCTGGGCGCGATCTGCTGGTCCGGTGCGTTCATGGGCGCGGCCGGCGCGCTCTACGTCCAGGTCTTCCAGTACATCGACCCTGCCATCGCGTACGGCCCGCATACCTCGGTGGAGGCGCTGGTCGCGGCCATCGTCGGCGGCCTCGGCACGCTGTGGGGGCCGGTGCTGGGCGCGCTGGTGCTGCACCTGCTGGCCGACTTCACGCGCAGCCTGTTCGGCGAACTGCCCGGCATCAACATGATCATCTACGGCGCCGTGCTGATCGTCATCGTGATGTTCGCGCCGCGCGGCGTGCTCGGGCTCGGCCAGTCGGTCTGGCGCCTGTGGTCGCCGCGCGCGGAGCCGCCGCCGAAAGGCGCCGAAGCACGGGAGGCGCCGCGTGGCTGAAGCGCTGTTGCGCCTGAGCGGGGTGTCGAAGTCCTTCGGCGGCCTCGCCGCGGTGCAGGACGTTTCGCTCGGCGTGCCGGCCGGCAGCATCAGCGCGCTGATCGGCCCCAACGGCGCCGGCAAGACCACGCTGTTCGCCCTGGTGTCGGGGTTCCTGCGGCCGGACCGCGGCACGGTCACCTTCGACGGCCAGGACATCACCGGGCGGCCACCCCACCTGAACGCCCGGCGCGGCATGACACGCACTTTCCAGATCGTGCAGCCGTTCGCGGCGCAGACGGTGCGCGAGAACATCGCCGTGGGCGCGCACCTGCATTGCGGCGACCGCCGCACCGCGCTGGCCCAGGCCGATGCCGTGGCGCAGCGGCTCGGGCTGGCGCCGCAACTCGACAAGCCTGCGGGCGACCTCACGGTGGCGGGCCGCAAGCGCCTGGAACTGGCGCGCGCCCTGGCCACGCAGCCGCGCCTGCTGCTGCTGGACGAAGTGCTCGCCGGGCTGAACCCGCAGGAAGTGGCCGAGATGGTGCCGGTGGTGCGCGACATCGCGGCCGGCGGCGTCACCGTGCTGATGATCGAGCACGTCATGCAGGCGGTGATGCATTTGGCGTCGCACGTGTGGGTGCTGGCGCAGGGACAATTGATCGCCGAAGGCAGCGCGGCGCAGGTGACGCAGGACCCGCGCGTCATCGAGGCCTACCTGGGGCACGGCGCGGCGCAACGGCTCGGCCGGCTGGCCGCGGCGCGGGAGGCCGCATGAACGCGCCGCTGCTGTCCGTGCGGGGTTTGCGCAGCGGCTACGGCGCGGTGGAGGTGTTGCGCGGGATCGACCTCGACGTCGCCCCGGGCGAGATCGTCGCGCTCCTCGGCAGCAACGGGGCGGGCAAGAGCACCTTCAACCAGACGGTAAGCGGCCTGGTGGCCACCCGCGCCGGCAGCATCCATTTCGACGGCCGCGACATCAGCCGCGCGCACTACCGCGACATCGTCGGCGCCGGACTCATCCACGTGCCGGAAGGCCGGCGCATCTTCCCGAACCTGTCGGTGATGGAGAACCTGGAGCTCGGCTCCTTCGCGCGCGCGCGAGCGAATCGCGCCGCCAACCTCGAGCGCGTGTTCTCCATCTTCCCCCGCCTGAAGGAGCGCACCGGCCAGCTCGCCGGCACCATGAGCGGCGGCGAGCAGCAGATGCTGGCCATCGGCCGCGGCCTGATGGGAGAGCCGCGCCTGCTGATCCTGGATGAACCGTCGCTGGGACTGTCGCCCTTGCTGGTGGAGGAGCTGTTCGGCCTGGTGGCGCAGCTGCACGCCGAACACCTGTCGATCCTGCTGGTGGAGCAGAACGTCGCGCAGTCGCTGGAGATCGCGCAGCGCGCCTACGTGATGGAGAACGGGGCCATCCAGTTTTCCGGCAGCAGCGCGGAGCTGCTGGCCACCGACCGCCTGCGCCAGGCCTATCTGGGAGTATGAAGGAAGCATGAAGAACGCGAATCGATTGTCCCGCCGCGCCGTCCTCGCTGCCGGCGCGCTTGCCGCATGGCGCGTGCACGCGCAAGGAACGCAGCAGCCCGTGCGCATCCTGGTCGGTGCGCCTCCCGGCGGCACCACGGACACCATGGCACGCGCGCTCGCCGCGGAACTGGGACGCAGCCTCGGACGCACGGTCGTCGTGGAAAACCGCCCCGGCGCCGGCGGCAACATCGCGGCCGACCTGGTGGCCAAGGCCGCGCCGGACGGCAACACGCTGCTCATGAGCTTCACCAGCCATGCCATCAATGCCTCGCTCTACCCCACCCTCCCCTTCGATCCGGTCAAGGACTTCACGCCGCTGACGATGGTGTCCACCACGCCGGCCCTGCTGGTGGCCCATCCTTCCGTGCCGGCCAGCAACCTGAAGGAACTGATCGCGCTGCTCAAGGGCCGGCCCGGGCAGCTGAATTTCGCGATCGGCGCGCTGGGCTCCTCGGTGCACCTCGCGGGCGAAGCCTTCAAGATGATGTCGGGCACCTACGTCGTGAACATCCCGTACAAGGGAACCGCGCCCGCGATCCAGGACGTGCTGGCCGGGCAGGTGCAGCTGATGTTCGCCAACATCGGCAATGCGCAGGCCCACGTGCGCGCCGGCAAGCTCAAGGCGCTGGGTGTCACCAGCCCGGCCCGGCTGGCGGCGTTTCCGGACGTGCCGGCGATCGCGGAGGCCCTGCCCGGCTACCAGTCCAGCGCGTGGTTCGGTTTGTTCGGCCCCGCCCGCATGCCGCCAGACCTGGTCAAGCGCATGAGCGACGCGGCGCGGCAGGCGGTCGGTTCGGCGGAGGTCAAGCGGCGCATCGAGTTCGAAGGCGCCACGGCGGTCGGCAACGCGCCGGACGAATTCGCCCGCTTCGTGCAGGAAGAAATCAGCCGCTGGGCCAAGGTGGTCAAGTACTCGGGAGCCAAGCCCGAATGACGAAACAATCCCTCGCGCAGAAGCTTCTCGCCCGTGCATCGGGACGGGATGCGGTGCGCGTGGGCGAGATCGTCACCTGCAAGGTGGACCTGGCGATGTTCCACGACTCCTCCGGCCCGCGGCGCCTGAAGCCGATGCTGGAGGACCTGGGTGCGACGCTCTGGGACAAGTCGAAGATCGTGCTGGTGATGGACCACTACGTGCCGGAGCGCAGCGACGACGCGCGGCGCATCGTCCGCATCGCCCGAGACTGGGCGCGCGACCAACAACTGCCGCACGTGTACGACTCCATCGGCATCTGCCACGTGGTGGTTCCGCAGCACGGGCACATCCGGCCCGGCCTGTTCTGCGTCGGCGGCGATTCG
>JAJTCN010000119.1 GCA_021323335.1 Ramlibacter sp. | reverse complement strand
GATCGGCTGACAGTTCAGGTCAGCTGGCCGTGGCAGTTCTTGTACTTCTTGCCGCTGCCGCAGGGGCACGGGTCGTTGCGGCCCACGCGCGGGACTTCACCCGCGAGCGCAACGCCGGGCTGCTGGCCCGGGGTGGTGCTGGGATCGACCACGCTCTGCACGTCGCCGGAATCCGTGGGGCCGGTGTAGGTCACGTTGGCGATGCGCTCGGCGCGGTTCTCCAGGTCGTCGGCGGCCTGTTCCAGCTGCTCGCCGGACTGCACCTTCACGGTCATCAGGATGCGCGTGACCTCGTTCTTCACCGCGTCGAGCATCTGCCCGAACAGTTCGAACGCCTCGCGCTTGTATTCCTGCTTCGGCTGCTTCTGCGCGTAGCCGCGCAGGTGGATGCCCTGGCGCAGGTAGTCGAGCGCGGCCAGGTGTTCGCGCCAGTGGCTGTCGATGCTCTGCAGCAGGACCATGCGCTCGAACTGCGTGAAGTTCGCTTCGCCGACCTGTTCCACCTTGGCATTGAACGCAGAGTGCGCGGCGGCCACGACCTTCTCGACGATGTCCTCGGCCGAGATCGCGGTGGACGACTCCACCTCCTGCTTGAGCGGCAGCACGATGCCCCAGTCGTCGGCCAGCGCCTTCTCCAGGCCGGCCAGGTCCCACTGCTCCTCCACCGTTTCCGGCGGCACGTACTGGTGCACCAGGTCCTCGAAGCAGCCTTCGCGCAGGGCCTCGATCTGCGAGCCGAGGGCCTCGGCGTCGAGGATGTCGTTGCGCTGCTGGTAGATCACCTTGCGCTGGTCGTTCGACACGTCGTCGTATTCGAGCAGCTGCTTGCGGATGTCGAAGTTGCGGCCCTCGACCTTGCGCTGCGCGCTTTCGATGCTGCGGGTGACGATGCCGGCCTCGATCGCCTCGCCGTCCGGCATCTTCAGCCGGTCCATGATCGCGCGCACGCGGTCGCCCGCGAAGATGCGCATCAGCGGATCGTCCAGGCTCAGGTAGAAGCGCGAGGACCCCGGGTCGCCCTGGCGCGCGAAGATGCGCATCAGCGGATCGTCCAGGCTCAGGTAGAAGCGCGAGGAGCCCGGGTCGCCCTGGCGGCCGGAGCGGCCGCGCAGCTGGTTGTCGATGCGGCGGCTTTCATGCCGCTCGGTGGCGATGATGCGCAGGCCGCCCTGCTGCTTGACGAACTCGTGGTCCTTGTCCCATTGCGCGCGCAATTCGGCGATGCGTGCCGGCTTGGCCGCGGGATCGATCGACTCGTCCGCCTCGACCGCCTCGATGGCCTTTTCCACGTTGCCGCCCAGCACGATGTCCGTACCGCGGCCTGCCATGTTGGTGGCGATGGTGATCATCTTCGGCCGGCCGGCCTGCGCCACGATGTCCGCCTCGCGGGCGTGCTGCTTGGCGTTGAGCACCTGGTGCGGCAGCTTCGCCTTGTCCAGCAGCTGGGAGATGATCTCGGAGTTCTCGATCGAGCTGGTGCCCACCAGCACCGGCTGCCCGCGCTCGTAGCATTCGCGGATGTCCTGGATGGCCGCCTCGTACTTCTCGCGCGCCGTCTTGTAGACGCGATCGAGCTGGTCGTCGCGCCGGCTCGGCTTGTTCGGCGGCAGCACCACCGTCTCGAGGCCGTAGATCTCCTGGAACTCGTAGGCCTCGGTGTCGGCCGTGCCCGTCATGCCGGACAGCTTGCCGTACAGGCGGAAGTAGTTCTGGAACGTGATCGAGGCGAGCGTCTGGTTCTCCGGCTGGATGGCCACGCCTTCCTTGGCCTCCACGGCCTGGTGCAGGCCGTCGCTCCAGCGCCGGCCGCTCATCAGGCGGCCGGTGAATTCGTCGACGATGACGATCTCGCCTTCCTGCACCACGTACTGCTGGTCGCGGTGGTACAGGTGGTTGGCCCGCAGCGCCGCGTTGAGGTGGTGCATCAGCGAGATGTTCGCCGGGTCGTACAGCGTGGCGCCTTCGGGGATGAGGCCCATGCCGGCCAGGATGCGCTCGGCGTTCTCGTGGCCCTGCTCGGTGAGGAAGGCCTGGTGCGTCTTCTCGTCGATGGTGAAGTCGCCCGGCTTGGTGACGCCCTCGCCGGTGCGCGGGTCGGCC
This sequence comes from Ramlibacter sp., assembly GCA_021323335.1. Classification (GTDB taxonomy): domain Bacteria; phylum Pseudomonadota; class Gammaproteobacteria; order Burkholderiales; family Burkholderiaceae_C; genus Ramlibacter. The sequence continues at coordinate 6,334 of JAJTCN010000119.1, read as the reverse complement.
TCGCCCTCCTGCTTGACCAGCATCGGGATCACCTTGTTGATCGCGATGTACAGGTCGGTGTGGTCCTCGGCCTGGCCGCTGATGATCAGCGGCGTGCGGGCCTCGTCGATCAGGATCGAGTCGACCTCGTCGACGATGGCGTAGTTCAGCCCGCGCTGCACGCGGTCGCCGACCTCGTACACCATGTTGTCGCGCAGGTAGTCGAAGCCGTACTCGTTGTTCGTGCCGTACGTGATGTCGGAGTTGTACGCGGCCTGCTTTTCCTCGCGCGGCATCTGCGGCAGGTTGACGCCGACGGACAGGCCGAGGAAGTTGTACAGCTTGCCCATCCACCTGGCGTCGCGATTGGCCAGGTAGTCGTTGACCGTCACCACGTGCACGCCCTTGCCGGCCAGCGCGTTCAGGTACACCGCCAGGGTGGCGGTCAGGGTCTTGCCCTCGCCGGTGCGCATCTCGGCGATCTTGCCCTGGTGCAGCGCGATGCCGCCCATCATCTGGACGTCGAAGTGCCGCATGCGCATGACGCGCTTGGAGGCCTCGCGCACCACGGCGAAGGCTTCCGGCAGCAGGTCGTCGAGGGCTTCGCCTTTGCCCAGGCGCTCGCGGAACTCCTGCGTCTTGGCGCGCAGCTGATCGTCGGAAAGCTGCTCCAGCTTCGGCTCGAAGGCGTTGATCTGCTCGACGGTGCGCCGGTACTGCTTGAGCAGGCGGTCGTTGCGGGAGCCGAAGATTTTGGTCAGGAAGTTGTTGGCCATGGGCGCGGATCGTGCCGGGCGGCCCCTGGGGGGCGGTCCGGCGGCGCAGTCCTTTTGTGGTTCAGCAGAGGATCAGATGGAGCCGCTGCCCACCTTCGCAAGAGCGAAGGCTCAGCGGCCAAAGCCCCGCATTTTACTGTGCGGGGCGGATCCGGGGGGAGAGGGGGCTGTCAGCGGCCCAGGCGTCCCGGCAGCGGGGCGGGCTGCGGGGTCGCGACGGCCAGCTGGGCGAGGGCCGCGGTGTTCTTCGGGCCGGACAGGAACTTGTGCGGGTCCTGCTGCACGCCCTGCACCAGCACCTCGAAATGCAGGTGCGGGCCGGTGGAGCGGCCGGTGCTGCCCACCTCGGCCAACTTCTGGCCGCGCTTGACCAGGTCGCCCTTCTTCACGAGCAGCTTCGAAGCGTGGGCGTAGCGGGTGACCAGGTCGTTGCCGTGGTCCACTTCGACCATGTTGCCGAACTGGGAGTGCATCTCGGAGGCGACCACCACGCCGCCGGCGGCGGCCAGGATCGGGGTGCCGGCGTCGGCCTGGAAGTCCAGCCCGGTGTGCAGCGCGGAGCGGCCCGTGAAGGGGTCGATGCGCCAGCCGTAGGCCGAGCCCACGTTGCCGTCCTGCACCGGCTTCTGCGTGGGCAGCATCATCTTCTTCAGGCGCTGGTCGATCAGGCGCGACTCCATCACCGTCAGCAGGTCGGCGCGTTCGGCCGCCAGCCGGTCGAGGTCGCTCAGGGTGGACTGCAGCTCCTGCATCGACAGGGAACGGCCTTCCACCAGGATGCCGCCGCGCGCCGGGCTGGATCGCACTTCGTTCGGGTTCACGCCGGCCAGGCCGGAGACGCGGTCGCCGAGCGACTCGAGCTGCAGCATCTTGGCCTGCATGTCGCCCAGCTTGCGCGCCATGGCGTCCAGGTTCTCGCGCATGAAGCGGTCGCGCTGCTCGAATTCGTCCTGCACCACCAGCCGCACCAGCGTGCCGACGACGGGCCAGCCTTCGCGTGCGCCCTTGAGGAACACCCAGTGGTACAGCGCCGCGGCCGTGAGCATGAGCACCAGCGACAGCGTAGCCCCCGCCAGGACCAGCCTGGCGCCGCTCAGGTGGACGGCCCGGCTCTTCGCCAGCCACGCATCCGTGATAATGAATTGCACTTCTTGTTCCCCTCTCGTCCCGCAACGCTACGCATGATCCGCCGCAACCACCCGGTACCCCTCCACGAGGCTGCCGAGGAATCGCCGACGTTCGCGCGCCTGGCCCAACTCGCGCGCGAATCGACGGAACGGCTGAAGGCGATCGAATCGCTCATCCCTGCTCCCTTGCGTGCTTCCATCCGCCCGGGGCCCATCGAGGGGACCACCTGGTGCCTGCTGGTGGAAGGCAACGCCGCTGCCGCGAAGCTTCGCCAGTTGTTGCCTGTCTTCACTGCAAAGCTCAGCAGTCGCGGACACGAGGTTACCGCGATCAGGCTGAAGGTTGGAAGCCTCAAGAGGTAACGGCCGCGCCCGCCTGTCCCACCGGTTGACACCGGCCGTCGCGTTGTCTCCGCTCGTCCCCGCATGCGCGCCGGTTGTCCGGAAGAAGCCGCTTACTTGCGCCAGAACTGCGGCGTGAGCAACACCAGGACAGACATCAGTTCCAGGCGCCCGAGCAGCATCGCGAAACTCAAGACCCAAAGCTGGAAGTCGTTCAGCACGCCGAAGTACCCGATCGGCCCGACTTCTCCCAGCCCGGGCCCGATGTTGTTGACGCACACGATCACGGCGGAGAAAGCGGTGACCAGGTCCAAGCCGCTGAGCAGCATGACCAGGGTCAGGCCGATGATGCTGGCTCCGTAGATCAGCATGTACGCCAGCACCGCGGCCAGCACGGTCGCGGGAACGGTGGCGCCGCCCAGCGTCACCGGGTTGACGACGCGGGGGTGGATGATCCGCACCAGCTCGCGCCTGGCCTGCTTCACCAGCAGCAGCATGCGGACCATCTTGATGCCCCCGCCCGTGGAGCCGGCGCAGGAGGCGAAGCAGCCCAGGAAGATCATCAACACCGGGGCGAAGGCCGGCCACCGCGCATAGTCCGCCGAGGCGTAGCCGGTGGTGGTTGCGAGCGACACCACGTGGAAGGCAGCCGCCCGCAGGGCCGCGGGGAAGGTGTCGTACGTGTCGTGCGCCAGCAGCACGAAGCTGACCGTCAGCGTGCCGCCGAGCAGCACCAGCAGGTAGGCACGGACCTCGGCATCGCTGCGCAGCACGCCGGCCGAACGGGCCCTCCAGACGGCGAAATAGCGCAGGAAGCTGACGCCGGCCAGCGTCATGAAGACGATGGCGACGGCTTCGACCAGGGCGGAATCGAAATGGGCGAAGCTGGCGTCGTGCGAAGAGAAACCGCCCAGTCCCATGGTCGTGCACATGTGCATGAAGGCGTCGGGCCAGTCCATGCCGGCGAGGCGGTAGGCCAGCAGGCAGGCGGCGGAGAGCGTGAAATACACCGTCCACAGGCCGCGGGCGGTCTCGGCGATGCGGGGCGTGAGCTTGTCGTCCTTCAGCGGGCCCGGGGTCTCTGCGCGATACAGCTGCATGCCCCCCAGGCCGAGCAGGGGCAGCACAGCCACGACCAGCAGGATGATCCCCAGCCCGCCGATGTATTGCAGGAAGCAGCGCCAGATGTTCACCGACAGTGGCAGCCGGTCGAGGCCGGTCAGCGCCGTCGCCCCGGTGGCGGTGAGCCCGCTCATGGCCTCGAAGTACGCGTCGGCCCACTCGAGGTCGGGAACGGTGTACATCAGGGGCGCCGCCGCGCAGGCGGGCAGGACGATCCACACCAGCGTCACCAGCAGGAAGCCATCGCGCGGCTGGAGCTCGCGGCCCTGGTGGCGCACGCTCCGTCCCAGCACCCACCCCGCGAGCAGTGACAGGATGAACCCGGTGCCCCAGACCCGCGCATTGGCGGCATCGCCGGCGCCCAGCGACCACGCCAGCGGGACGAGGTAGGCGAAGGAGAAGCCCATGAGCACACGGGCGAGCACCGCCAGGACGGGTTGCAGGCTGTCCATCTAGAGGAAGGTGGCGCTGACCTGGAACAGGCGCTCGACGTCGCGCACCTGGCGCTTGTGCGGGATGAACATGATCAGGTGGTCGTTGGCCTGGATCAGGGTGTCGTGGTGGGGCATGAGCACTTGCTGCGCCTCCCCTGCGCCGCGGACGATGGCGCCGATGCTCACTCCCGCAGGCAGCGCCACCTGTTCGACGCGGCGGCCGGCCAGCCGCGATGTCTTGCCGTCGCCGCGCACCACGCCTTCCAGCGCTTCGGCGGCGCCGCGCCGCAGGCTGTGCACCGCCACGACGTCCCCCCGCCGCACGTGCGCCAGCAGTTCGCCGATGACGGTCGTGGCAGGCGACACCGCGATGTCGATGGTGCTGCCCTGGATCAGGTCGGCATACGCGCGCCGGTTGATCAGCGCGAGCACGCGCCGCGCGCCCAGGCGCTTGGCCAGCATCGCCGACAGGATGTTGTCCTCGTCGTCACTGGTCAACGCCAGGAAGATGTCCATGTCGTCGACGTTTTCATCGGCCAGCAGTTCCTCGTCGGTTCCGTCGCCCTGCAAGACCAGCATCTCGGCGGGAAGCTGCCCCGCCAGGTACTCGCAGCGATTGACGTCCCGCTCGATCACCTTCACCTGGTGGTGGCCGGCGAGGCGACGCGCCAGCCGCAACCCGACCTTGCCGCCGCCCGCGATCATCACCCGGCGCACGGCCTGGTCGGAGTCATGGATCGCGCGCATCACCGCCCGGATGTCCTTGGCGTCGGCCAGCAGGAAAATTTCGTCGCCTGGCGAAATGCGGGTGCCTCCCTCGCACTTGAGCAGCCTCTCCTGCCGGTACAGCGCGACCATCCGCATGGGGGCGTCCGGAAAGCGTTCGCGCACTTCCGCGATGGTGTGGTTCACCAACGGGCTGCCGTCCTCCGCCCGCAGCGCGACCAGCAGGACGCGGCCGTCGGTGAACTCCAGGACCTGCAGCGCCTGTGGATAGTCGATCAGCTTCTGCACGTAGCGGACGACGGATTCCTCGGGGCAGATCACGTGGTCGACGGCGAACCCGTCCTTGCCCAGCAACGGGTCACCCTCCTTGAACTCGGATCCCCGCAGGCGAGCGATGGTGGAGGGAATTCGGAACACGTCGTGCGCGATCTTGCACGCGACCAAGTTGGTTTCGTCCAGGGAAGCGCAGGCGATGAGCATGTCCGCGTCTTCGGCGCCCGCGCGCCGCATCACGTCCGCGTGGAGCCCGTTGCCCGGGACCCCGCGCAAGTCCAGCCGGTCCTCGAGGGAACGCAGGCGTTGCGGGTCCGGGTCGATGACCGTGATGTCGTTGCGCTCGGAGGCGAGGTTCTCGGCGACGCTTTCGCCGACCCGCCCAGCTCCCAGAATGATGATTCGCATGCGTCTCGAACGGTAACCGGGGCGGGAAATGGTGCCGGTTGTCCGAATCGAACGGACGACCTTCCGCTTACAAGGCGGGTGCTCTACCAACTGAGCTAAACCGGCACGAATCGGATTATGGATCCCCGCCTGCGCGGGGATGACCGGGGGCTATCGCCGCCCGGTCACTTCACGCGCTTGAGCGCGGGGCGCGGGCCGCTCGGCGGCTTGGGCGGCTCGTGGTCCGGCTTGCCCGGGCCGTCGCCTTCGGGCGTCACCAGTTGCACCACCTTGCCTTCGGGCTCGGCCGGGGCCGCAGGAACACTCGAGAGTGGCGAAGGCTTCGCCGGCTCCTCCGCGGGTGTTCCCGTCACCGGGACGGGGAAGGCCATGCCCTGCCCGTTCTCGCGCGCGTAGATGGCGATCACGCGGCTGACCGGCACCATGATCTCTCGCGCGGAGCCGGCGAAGCGGGCCTTGAACTCGATGAAGTCGTTGCCCAGCTTCAGCGAGCTGGTGGCGTCGTAGCTGATGTTCAGCACGATCTCGCCATTCTTCACGTACTCGCGCGGCACCTGCACGGACTCGTCCACCAGCACCGCCACGTACGGCGTGAAGCCGTTGTCGGTGCACCATTCGTACAGCGCCCGGATCAGGTACGGGCGGGTGGACGTCGACTCGATGGCGTTCATCGGCGGGTACTGCTGCAAGCGCCTGCGCTTACTTGCGCATGACCTTTTCGGACGGCGTGAGCGCCTCGATGTAGGCCGGGCGCGAGAAGATGCGCTCGGCGTACTTGAGCAGGGGCGCGGCGTTCTTGGACAGCTCGATGCCGTAGTAGTCCAGGCGCCAGAGCAGCGGCGCGATGGCGACGTCGAGCATCGAGAAGTTCTCGCCCAGCATGTACTTGTTCTTCAGGAACACCGGCGCCAGTTGCGTCAGGCGGTCGCGGATGTGCGAGCGCGCCTTCTCGAGCGCCTTCTCGTTGGACTTGGCGGCGCGCGACTCCAGCGTGGACACGTGCACGAACAGTTCCTTCTCGAAGTTGAGCAGGAACAGGCGCACGCGCGCGCGGTCGACCGGGTCGCCGGGCATCAGCTGCGGATGCGGGAAGCGCTCGTCGATGTACTCGTTGATGATGTTCGACTCGTACAGGATCAGGTCGCGC
>JAJTCN010000118.1 GCA_021323335.1 Ramlibacter sp. | reverse complement strand
CAGCGAATTCCTCGGTGAATGCACCCGCTACCGCATCCGGGTCGGGGACCATTCGCTGGCGGTGGACCACCCGCACCACGCCGGCCTGTCCCGGTTTCCCGTGGGCACGACGGTCAGCCTGGGACTGGAACGGTCGCAGGTCCGGTTGCTGCCGAATTGAAGCCCTAGAGGGCCTCGGCGACTTCGGTAGCCCCGGCGGGCACGGCCGAACGCACCACCGGCAGCGACTCCGGATACTCCCTGGCGAGGAAGGCCACCAGCGCCTCGCGCAGCTTGCAGCGCAGGTCGAAGTTCGCGCCCGCGCTCAGCGACGAGACCAGCACCCGGACCTGGATCGCCCGGTCGGTGGCATCGGTCACCTGCACCGCGAACACGCGCCTGTCCCACTCGGGCATGCTTTCCACCAGCCTCTTCGCCTCCACCCGGATCGGGTCGATCGGCGTGGTGTAGTCCAGCCACAGGAAGACGGTACCCATGATCTGCGAGCCGGTGCGCGTCCAGTTCTCGAACGGGTTCTCGATGAACCACTGCAGCGGAATGATCAGCCGGCGCTCGTCCCAGATCTTCAGCACCACGTAGGTGCCGGTGATCTCCTCCACGCGGCCCCATTCGCCCTTGACGATCAGCACGTCGTCGATGCGCAGCGGCTGCGCCAGGGCGAGCTGCAGGCCAGAAATCAGGTTGCTGAACACGGGGCGCGCGGCCAGGCCGCCGATGATGCCCAGCACGCCGGCCGAGGCGAGCAGGCTGGCGCCCAGTTGCCGCATCCCGGGGAAGGTCATGAGCACCATGGCCGCGCCGCCGATCAGCACCAGGGTCTGCGCGCTGCGGGACAGCACCCGGGTCTGCGTCTCCACCCTGCGGGCATGCAGGTTGTCGTCCACGTTGGAGGGATTGCGCGCGATCAGGCCGTCGGCGATGCCGCCGATGAGGCCCATGACGAAGGCGGTGACGGCCACGAGCAGCAGCACGCCGTTGACGTGGCGCACTGCGTTGATGGAGTCCAGCGTGTCCGGGGCGCCGGACCACACCAGCTGCATCGCGAACAGCGGCGCGGCGAAGCCGGCGGCGCGCTGGGTGCGCTCCAGCATCGCGCTGAGCACGTGGGCGCGCTCGCGGTGCACCACGCGGCGCAGGATGGCGCGGAGGGAATGGTGGATGGCCAGGGCGATGAGCGCCGCGACCAGCGCGGCCAGCAGGGCGGTCACCCAGGGGTGCACCTGGATATCGAACGGCATGCGCACCCCCGTCAGTCGTCGGAGACCGGCCCGTCGTCGATCTGCGTGCCGGGCTGCAGCGTGGGTTCCACGAGGTTGGGGGTGTTCTGGCGCAGGTCGGCCTTCTCGCCGGCGCTGGCGAACTTGCTGTACTTGCCGAGGATCTTGACCAGCTGGCCGTAGATCTTCGGGTTGCCGGCCACGCATTCGCGCTGCTCCAGGAAGTCCGCTTCGCCGGTGAAGTTGCCCACCAGGCCGCCCGCTTCGGTCACCAGCAGCGATCCCGCGGCCACGTCCCACGGCGACAGGCCGGTTTCGAAGAAGCCTTCGGTGAAGCCCGCGGCCACGTAGGCGAGGTCGAGCGCGGCCGCGCCGGGTCGGCGCAGGCCGGCGGTGCGCTTCATGACGTCGGCCATCATGCGCAGGTAGATGTTGAAGTTATCGCCCGGACGGAAGGGGAAGCCGGTGGAGACCAGCGACTCCTTGAGCTGGATGCGCTTGCTCACGCGCAGGCGGCGGTCGTTCATGTACGCGCCGCGGCCGCGCGTGGCGGTGAAGAGGTCGTTGCGGGTGGGGTCGTAGATCACGGCCTGCTCGACGCGCCCGCGCACCAGCAGGGCGATGCTGACGCAGTAGACCGGGAAGCCGTGGATGAAGTTGGTGGTGCCGTCCAGGGGGTCGATCACCCACACGTGATCGGCGCCGGCCCTGCCGTGCTCGCGGCCGGACTCTTCGGCCCAGATGCCGTGGTCGGGATACGCGGTGAGCAGCGTCTCGATGATGGCCTGTTCGCTGGCGTGGTCGACCTCGGTGACGAAATCGTTGACCTGCTTCTGCGAGATGCGGACGGACTCGACGTCGAGCGCGGCCCGGTTGATGATCGCGCCGGCGGCGCGGGCGGCCTTGACGGCCATATTGAGCATGGGGTGCTGGTTGGACGACATGAGTTGTGCGAAGAGCTCGCTCGGGAGAGCGGAAGGCCGTCCGCCGATGCGGAAGGCCACGTTAGCCCCATTTTAGCGGGCGGGGTGTCGGCCGGCGTCGAGAGGGGCTTCAACGGTGTCCTACGTCCAACTGCGTATCCGACAATCGGTGCATGGCCACCCGATTCGTCCTGATCCAGCCCAGCCACGCCGGCAACGTGGGCGCCGCCGCACGCGCCCTGAAGGTCATGGGTTTCGACGACCTGGTGCTGGTGGACCCGCGCTGGGACGATGTGCTGGAGCGCAAGGAAACCGTCGAGCGTGCCAGCGGCGCCATCGACGTGCTGCAGAAGGCGCGCGCCGTGGCGACGCTCGACGAGGCGCTCGAAGGCATGACCCATGTGCTGGCCACGGTGATGACGCCACGCGACTTCGGCCCGCCCACGTTCACGCCGCGCAAGCACCTGGGCGCCATCGCGCCGCAGGGGCAGCACGTCTGCTTCCTGTTCGGTTCGGAGCGCTACGGCATGCGCAACGAGGACGTCTATCGCTGCCATGCGGCCCTGCGCATCCCGGTGTCGCCGGACTACGGCTCGTTGAACCTCGCGGCCGCCATCCAGGTGATCGCCTACGAATGGCGCATGGCGCTGGGCGGCTTCGACGCGCCGGCGCCCGCCGGAACGCAGGCGGCGGACGCGGCGGCGGTGGCCGGCATGCTGCGGCATTGGGAACAGGCCCTGGTCGACGTCGGCTTCCTCGACCCCGCCGCGCCCAAGAAGCTGATGCCCCGGCTGAACCAGCTATTCAATCGCGCGCAACCGACCCCGGAGGAAATCCACATCCTGCGCGGTGTTGCCAAGGCCATGGCCGATGCAGCGAAAAAGGCAAAGCCTTAGACTGGCGACGAACCGAACCCAAAGACCATGTTCACGCGCCTGCGTTCCGACATCCAGTGCATCCTCGACCGCGACCCTGCCGCGCGCAGCAAGTGGGAGGTGCTCACGTGCTATCCGGGGCTGCATGCCGTGGTGCTGCACCGCGCGTCGCACTGGCTGTGGCAGCGCGAGCTGCGCTGGCTGGCGCGCTTCCTGTCGCAGTTCGCGCGCTGGATGACGGGCATCGAGATCCACCCCGGCGCCGTCATGGGGCAGGGCGTGTTCATCGACCACGGCATGGGGGTCGTCATCGGCGAGACCGCCGAAGTGGGCGACGGCTGCACCATCTACCAGGGCGTGACGCTGGGCGGCACCTCGCTGTACAAGGGCGCCAAGCGCCATCCGACGCTGGGCCGCAACGTGGTGGTGAGCGCCGGCGCCAAGGTGCTGGGCGGCTTCACCGTGGGCGACGACGCCAAGATCGGCAGCAACGCCGTGGTGATCAAGCCGGTGCCGGCCGGCGCCACGGCGGTGGGCATCCCGGCGCGGATCATCCAGGCGGAGGACACCGCGCGGCGCGAGGAAGCGGCCGCGAAGATGGGTTTCTCCGCCTACGGCATCACGGCCAACGACGACCCGCTGTCGCAGGCCATGCGCGGCCTGATCGACAACGCCTCGGGCCACGAACACCAGATCGCGCTGCTCTGGCAAGCCATCGAGAAGCTGTCCGCGCAGCGCCGCGGCGAGGACTGCGTGCCGCTGGATGCGCAGGTGAAGGAAAACTTCGAGGCGGACAAGCTGACGCAGTTGGTGGGGAAGTGACGGCGCGGAGCGCCGTCATCCCCGCGTAGGCGGGGATCCAGGGCATTGAAAGCGGCCAATGGCCGCTTTGCATTTTGGGAGCCCTGGATTCCCGCCTTCGCGGGAATGACGAACTACTTCCTGATCGCGCTCTTCGGCCGAAACGCCTTGCAAACCTCGTCGTTCGTCTCGAGGTACGGCCCGCCGATCAAGTCGATGCAGTACGGCACCGCGGCGAAGATGCCCGGCACCACCTGCTTGCCGTCCTCCTTCAGCCCCTCCAGCGTCTCCTGGATCGACTTCGGCTGCCCCGGCAGGTTGATGATCAGGCTCTGGCCGCGGATCACCGCCACCTGCCGCGACAGGATGGCCGTAGGCACGAAGCGCAGGCTCACCTGCCGCATCTGCTCGCCGAAACCCGGCATCTCCTTGTGCCCCACGGCCAGCGTCGCTTCCGGGGTCACGTCGCGCTGCGCCGGCCCGGTGCCGCCGGTGGTGAGCACCAGCGAGCAGCCCGCATCCACCAGCTCGATCAGCGTGGCCGAGATGCGGTCCTTCTCGTCGGGGATCAGGCGCTCCTGGAAGGTGAGCGGATTCTTCAGCGCCCGGCCCAGCCAGTCCTTCAGCGCCGGCAGGCCCTTGTCCTCGTAGACGCCCGTGGAGGCACGGTCGCTGACGGACACGATGCCGATGGTGACGGCGTCGGGCTCACTCATGTTCTTCCTGCTCCAGTTGCTGCCGAACCATCTGGAAGATCTCGCGGTAGGCGCGGCCGCGGCGCGGGGCCTCGCCGCGCGACACTTCGTCCGGCGTCGGGGTGCTGTCCTTGCGGGCCTGGCGCACCAGCGCGCGCAATTGCTGCGAGTCGGTCTCCGGGTGCGCCTGCAGCCAGTCGTGCACCGCCTCGTCGCTGGCGATCAGGTCGTCGCGCCACTTCTCGGCGGCGTGCAGCGACAGCGTCTGCTGCGCCGAGCCGCCGTGCTGCTCGGCGATCGCGTCGCGCACGGCCTGCAGGGTTTCCGGCTCGAGTTGCCGCATCAGCTTGCCGACGAACTGCACCTGCCGGCGGCGGCCCTCGAAGTTGGTGATCTTCTTCAGGTCTTCCAGCGTGGTGACCAGCTTTTCCGGCAGGTCCAGCCGCGCCAGCAGGTCGCCGCCCAGCGTGAGCAGTTCTTCGCCCAGCTTCTGCAGCTCCTGGCTCTCCTTCTTCAGCTCGGTGCGGCTGGGCTCGCCCCCGGTCTGCTCCGCGCGGAGCTCCAGGTCGAGTTCGCTGCCTTCGGCGACGAAGTGGCCTTTGACGAAATAGCCTTTTTTGGGTTTGCGTGGCATGCGGGGAGGGGGTGGCTGGATGGGCTGCGCGACCGTGGTGCGCGACCTTGCACAAGTATCATAGCCCGCCATGAACAAACAACCCGCGCAAGCCGCTACCGGATTCAGCTACAGCCGGGCCGATTTCGAAGAACTGGTGGACTACGCCCTGGCTCATGCCCGCAAGCTGGGCGCCACCGACGCGGGAGCCGAGGCGTCCGAGGGCTGCGGCCTGAGCGTGTCGGTCCGCAAGGGCGAGCTGGAAACGGTGGAGCGCAACCGCGACAAGTCGCTGGGCATCACCGTCTACATGAACAGCCAGCGCGGCAATGCCAGCACTTCCGACTTCTCGCGCGGCGCCATCGAGCGCACCGTGCAGGCCGCCTACGACATCGCCCGCTTCACCGCGCAGGACCCGGTGGCCGGCCTGCCCGAACCGGAGGACGTGGCGCCGACCGAGTCGCACCGGGACCTGGACCTGTTCCATCCCTGGGAGCTCACCAGCGAGCAGGCGGCCGAACTGGCCCTGCGCTGCGAGCGCGCGGCCTTCGACACCGACAAGCGCATCACCAACAGCGAAGGCGCCGGGGTGTCGGCGCAGCAGAGCCACTTCTTCAGCGCCCACACGCACGGGTTTCGCGGCGGCTACGCCAGCTCGCGCCATTCGATCTCGGTCGCGCCGATCGCCGGCCGCGGCGACGAGATGCAGCGCGACGCCTGGTACAGCTCCATGCGCTCGGCCCAGGAACTGGCCTCCCCCGAGTCGGTGGGCCGCTATGCCGCCGAGCGCGCGCTGGCGCGGTTGAAGTCGCGCAAGATCGCCACGCGCGAATGCCCGGTGCTGTTCGAGTCGCCGCTGGCCGCGGGGCTGCTCGGTGGCTATGTGCAGGCCACCAGCGGCGGGTCGCTCTATCGCAAGAGCAGCTTCCTGCTGGATTCGCTGGGCAAGCAGGTCTTCCCGGAGCACATCGACGTGCTGGAGGACCCGTTCGTCCGGCGCGGCAAGGGCAGTGCCGCCTTCGACGAGGAGGGCGTGCGCACCAGCGCCCGCAAGGTGGTGGACGCGGGCCGCGTGGGCGGCTACTTCCTGAGCAGCTATTCGGCCCGCAAGCTGGGCATGAAGACCACCGGCAATGCCGGCGGCTCCCACAACCTGACCCTGAGCTCGCGCCTGACCAGCCCGGACGACACGCTGGTGGAGATGCTGAAGAAGCTGGGCACCGGCCTGTTCGTGATCGAGCTGATGGGGCAGGGCGTCAACTACGTCACCGGCGACTATTCGCGCGGCGCCAGCGGCTTCTGGGTGGAGAACGGCGAGATCGCCTATCCCGTACAGGAGATCACCATCGCCGGCAACCTGAAGGACATGCTGATGGGCATCGAGGCCGTCGGCGCGGACACCTACAACTACGGGGCGAAGACGGTGGGGTCGATTTTGGTGAACAGGATGAAGGTGGCCGGCTCCTAGCCGCAATGCGGCGGAGGCGGCCATCCCCGCGCAGGCGGGGATCCAAAGAAAGCGGCCACTGGCCGCTTTTTCAATGCGAAAGCCCTGGATTCCCGCCTGCGCGGGAATGACGGCTAGCCCGCCAGCGCCGCCTTCACCGCCGCCGACACTTGCCCCATGTCGGCCTTTCCGGCCAGGCGCGCCTTGGCCGCCCCCATGACCTTGCCCATGTCCCCGGGCCCCTTGGCTCCCACTTCGGCCACGATGGCCTTCACTTCGGCGGCCACCTCGTCGGCCGACAGGCGCGCCGGCAGGTAGACCTGCAGCACCGCCACTTCCGCCTGCTCCTTGTCCGCCAGGTCCTGGCGGCCCGCCTTCTGGAAGGCGTCGATGCTGTCCTTGCGCTGCTTGAGCAGCTTGTCGACGATGCCGACGACCATGGCGTCGTCCAGTTCGACGCGCTCGTCCACCTCCTTCTGCTTGATGGCGGCGGTGAGCATGCGGATGGCGCCCAGGCGCTCGGTGTCCTTGGCGCGCATGGCGGCCTTCATGTCCTCGGTGATGCGTTCCTTGAGCGTCATGCGGTTCTCCTGGGTTCTGTCCTGAATGCAAAAAGCCCGCGCGGGCGTCCCGGGCGGGCTTTCCTTGGCGTCAGCCGGGGCTCAGTAGAGCTTTTTCGGCAGCTGCATGCTGCGCACCAGGCCCAGCTTCTCGATGGTGCGCTTGAAGCGGCGCAGCGCCACGTCAAACGGCTCGTTTTCCTTGACACGAATGGTCGTCATGACTTCCTGAATTCAACTTGTGGCGAACGTAGATCGAGGACGTCCACCGGGGGGTCCCCACCTGAAAAGTCGATCAGGCCGGTGGGGGTTTGCCAGCAAAGCCCGAGATTATAGCCTTGCCGGGAAACCCGGCAAGGGGCAGCCCTGTTCGGGCCATGCAAAGCCCTGTTGCCCCGGGCCAAAGCTGGCGCATCATCGGGGCATGAATGGGACCTCGAACGAATCCGCGCCGGCCGCGGGCGCCACCCGGCTGCTGGTGGTGGATGACAACGCCGACGCCGCCGATACCCTGGCCGACCTGCTGCGCGTGCTGGGCTACGACGTGCGCTGCGCCGCCGACGGCGCCAGCGCCATGGCGTCGCTGGACAGCTTCGTGCCCCAGCTGGCCCTGCTGGACATCGGCCTGCCGGGCGAAGACGGCTATGCCGTGGCCCGGCGGATGCGCGACGACCCCCGCATGGCCCAGGCCAAGCTGGTGGCGCTGTCGGGCTACGGCGCCGACGCCAATCGCTCGAAGACGCTCGGGGCGCACTTCGATGCCCACCTGGTCAAGCCGGTCAGCGTGGACGAGCTGATCGGCCTGCTCGAAAAGATGCTCGGCTAGCCCTTCGCGGCGGCGAGGCCGTGGGCGCAGGCCAAGCCGCTGGCCCAGGCCCACTGGAAGTTGTAGCCGCCCAGCCAGCCGGTCACGTCGACCACTTCGCCGATGAAATACAGGCCCTTCTGGCTGGATTCCATCGTCTGGGAGGAGAGGCCGCGCGTGTCGACGCCGCCGGCGGTCACTTCGGCCTTGCGGTACCCCTCGCTGCCGGTGGGCACCAGCTCCCAGCGCGAGAAGCGTTGCGCCAGCTGCGCCAGCGCCTTGTCGCCCGCTTCGTTGACGGGGCGCTGCCACGCAGGGTCCTGCTGCACCCAGGCATCGGCCAGCCGCGACGGCACCCATTGGGCCAGCTCGTTGGCGATCAGCTTGCGCGAGCGCGCCTTGGCCTGCTGGAGTTCCTGCGCGAGGTCCTGCCCCGGCGCCAGGTCGATGCGCAGCGGCGCGCCTTCGTGCCAGTAGCTGGAGATCTGCAGCACGGCCGGGCCGCTCAGGCCGCGGTGGGTGAACAGCAGGTCCTCGTCGAAGGCCATGCGCTCCTTCTTCTCGCCGGTCTCGATGCGCACCGGCAGGGCCAGGCCGGCCAGCTGCGCGAAGGGCGCCCAGGCGTCGCCGTCGAAGGTGAGGGGCACCAGCGCCGGGCGCGGCTGCACCAGCCGCAGGTCGAACTGGCGCGCGATGCGATGGCCGAAGTCGGTGGCGCCGATCTTCGGGATCGACAGGCCGCCGGTGGCGATGACGACCGCGGGCGCGCGCACGGTGCCGCGCGAGGTCTGCACCTCGTAGCCGGCGTCCGACCGCGTGATCGCCTGCACGCTGCACGGCTGCCAGTGCGTCACCCCGCCGGCTGCGCATTCGGCCAGCAGCATGCGGATGAAGTCCTCCGAGGAGCGATCGCCGAACAGCTGCCCCTTGTGCTTCTCGTGGAAGGGGATGCCGTGTTTCTGCACCAGCGCGATGAAGTCCTGCGGCGTGTAGCGCGCCAGCGCCGAGCGGCAGAAGTGCGGATTGGCGCCGAGGAAGTACTTCTGCGGCGCCTTCGGGTCGAGCTCGCGGTTGGTGAAGTTGCAGCGGCCGCCGCCGGAGATGCGGATCTTCTCCGCCACCTTCTCCGCGTGGTCGACCAGCAGCACCTTGACGCCCAGCTGGCCGGCGACACCGGCGCAGAACAGGCCGGCGGCGCCGGCGCCGATGACGATGGCGTCGTAGGATGGGGAGGGCGCGTCGGGCATGGACGCGGATTATCAAGCCGCGCGGGCCTGGCCCACCGCCATGCCGGCCGCTGCCACTCCCTGCACCACGTCGCCGACGACGATGACCGAAGGACTGGCCAGGCCTTCGCGCTCGATGGTGGCGGCCAGTTCGCCCAGCGTGGTGACCGCGTGGCGCTGGTCCGGCAGCGACGCCCGCTGCACCACCGCCACCGGCGTGGCGGCCGGCAGCCCGGTCAGCAGGTCTTGCTGGATGCGCGCGGCGGTGCTCACGCCCATGTAGATCACCAGCGTCAGGCGGGCATCGCGGGCGGTCGCGGCCAGCGACTTCCAGTCCGGCGCGTCGGCATCCTTCTGCGCGTGGCCGGTCAGGAAGATGACGCCCTGCGCATGCTTGCGGTGCGTCAGCGGCACGCCCAGCGACGTGGCAGCCGCCAGCCCCGAGGTGATGCCGTTGATGATTTCCACGTGCACGCCGGCGGCCCGCAGGTGTTCCACCTCCTCGCCGCCGCGGCCGAAGATGAACGGGTCGCCGCCCTTCAGCCGCACCACGCTCTCGCCTTCGCGCGCGGCCATCAGCATCAGCTTTTCGATGAAGGCCTGCGGCGTGCTCTTGCAGCCGCCGCGCTTGCCCACGTACACGACGCGAGCGGTCTTGGGTGCGTGCGCCACCACTTCCCGGCTGACGAGGTCGTCCACCAGCAGCAGCGTGGCGCCCTGGATGGCTTTCAGCGCCTTCAGGGTCAGCAGTTCCGGGTCGCCGGGGCCGGCGCCGACGAGGGTGACCTTGCCTGTGTTCGGGTTCATGTGGTGGCCAGTCGCAAGATGTGTTCCACCTGCAGCGCCACCGAGTCGGGGACGGGCTTGCGCCCGGCCAGCACGTCGGCGATGTACGCGGCCGTGGTGGCAGCGTCCACTTCCTTGGGCAGGTGCGGCAGGTCGGTCAAGGTGCCCTTGCGGCCCTCCTCCAGGGCGACCCGTTGGCCGCGCACGAAGCCGTCCATCTGCGGAAGCCGGCGCGCATCGGCGACCGCTTCCCCTTCGGTGCCGCGCAGCAGCAGCGCCGTGGCGCCTTGCAGTTCGAACACGGCCGCCATCGAGACGGCGTATTCGGGGTGGGTGTAGCTGCTGACGATGACCGCCGGGCCATCGCACGGATTCATCAACTTGACGACGCTGTGCGCGCTGTTGCGCAGGCCGATGAGCTTGCGGGCGTCGAGCAAACGCTTCAGGCCGGGGGACAGCACTTCGGTCGGCACGAACGCCACCTGGCCGTCGGCGATCCGCGGCGAGGTGGATGCGGCCTGGATGTCCATCGCGTGCAGCACCTCGCGCACGAACACGCGTGCCGATTCGGTTTCGGTCCCGTGGATCAGCACCGGCAGGCCGCGGCGCGCGACGAGGCCGGCCAGCAACGGCGTCAGCACCGGCAGGCGACGCGCACCGTTGTAGCTGGGCAGCACGACCACCGGCTTGCCGCTGGCGGAGCCCACGCGCTGCAGGCGGGCGTGGGTGGCGTCGAGGAAGCCGCACATTTCCTCGGGCGTCTCGCCCTTCACCCGCATCGCGATGCAGAAGGCACCGATCTCGAGGTCGCTCACGCCGGCGTCGAGGATCTGCCCGAACAGGTCCTGCGCCTGGGCGCGGTCGAGCGAACGCGCGCCCTGCTTGCCGCGGCCGATCTCCTTGAGGTACTGGCTGATTCCCACGGTACGGATTGTCCCAGAGGGTTGATGACTTTTGGGTATATGACGAATTGCGCGGGACGCCGGGGTTCGCTGCGCGAAACCCGGCCTACGGGGTGCGACGCGTGACGTTCGTAGGCCGGGTTCCGGCTCCGCCGGACCCCGGCATCCGTCATGACGTGACCAACCCCCGCACCATCCGCTTCAACTCCGGGACGCACGACCCGCAATTCGTACCGCAACGCAAGACGCCCTGCAGCGACGCCAGCCGGTCCTCCGCCGTGCCGCTGCTCTGCGCGAGATGTTCCTCGATCGCCGATGCCTCCACAGCAAAGCAACTGCACACCTGCTTGCCCTTGGCCTGCAGCGCCACCGGCGCCTTGGCGCCCGGCGACAGCAGCAGGCGTCCATAGGCCTGCGCCGGCAGCTCCTGCAGCAGCAGCGTCTTCAGCCACGCCTGCGCGCTCGTGTCGCCCGCCAGCAGCATGGCCTGCAGCCGCACGTCGGCGCCGTCGCGCTGCACCCGGATGGCGCGGCGCTGGCCCTTGCGGCGGTCGGCATAGCGCAGCGTGTCGGCGCCGGCCAGCCCGAAGATCGCTTCCAGCTGCTGCAGCAGCGCCTCCGGCGGCGCTTCGTAGGCCGAGGCGCGAAACAGCACGCCGGTGCGTTCGTGGCTCGCCGCCTGCTCCAGCGGTGCGTTGTTGGAGAAAGGAACGCATGACGTGAAAGGGAACACCGTCATCCAGGGCTTGAGCCTCTCGCGCGCTTGGAGGGCATCGCCGGCGTCGAACCAGCCCACGGCCAGCAGCGTCCACGGCAGCTCCGACTTCAGGATCTTCACCGCCGCATGCTTGAGTTCCGGCTGCTTCGAGGTAGGACAGTAGGCCGAGGTGGTGATCGCGTTGACTCCCGCGAGGGCTTCCCCCGTGCTGGACGCCCCGCCCAGGTATTCCGAGCCCCAGTGCATGGCGATGAAGGCCTGGCCCAGTCCCAGCTCGCTGCTGGCCTGCACGGGCAGCACGATCGAGCCGCGC
>JAJTCN010000164.1 GCA_021323335.1 Ramlibacter sp. | reverse complement strand
CAACTTCGAGGCGCCGGACGCCAGCACCAACATCTCGCCCTGGGGCCTGATCATCGGTGGCGAAGAGCTGCACAACAACCACCACACCTACCCGACGGCGGCCAAGTTCTCGGTCAAGAAGTACGAGTTCGACATCGGCTGGGTCTACATCAGCCTGATGCAGAAGGTGGGCTGGGCCACCGTCAAGAAGGTCCCGCCGAAGCTGCGCCTGGGCGCCATCAAGCCGGTGGCCGACGAGAAGACGCTGGAGGCGGTCATCGCCAATCGCTACGAGGTGATGGCCGGGTACGCCCGCGAGATGCGCCGTGCCTGCAAGGCCGAAATCGCCACGCTGCAGGCCAAGGGCCACGATCTGTCGCTGCTGAAGGCCGCCAACCGCTGGCTGCACCGCGACGACGACAAGGTGCCCGCCGCTGCCCGCCCGCAGTTGGAGCAGGCCCGTGCCGCGCACCCGGTGCTGGACAAGATGGTGACCATGCGCGAAGAGCTGCGCCAGATGTGGATGAACACCAACCAGTCGCGCGAGCAGCTGGCCGCGGACCTGCAGGCTTGGTGCCGCCGGGCCGAGGAGAGCGGCATCGAGGCGCTGCGGCAGTTCTCGTTCAAGCTGCGGGCGGCACACGCATAACCTCTGTCACCCCCGCGAAGGCGGGGGCCCAGGGCTTTCAAGGAAGCGGCCCACGGGCCGCTTTTGTTTTGGGGAGCCCTGGATCCCCGCCTCCGCGGGGATGACGGGTCAATGAAGAACCGCTTCAAGTTGCTTCGCTATCTGTGGGTCGTACTCCGCCACGTACTTCAACCCCTCCATCGCGCGCTTTCGCCAGCCCGGCCCCCGCGACATCAGGTCGTCCGCGGCCGCCTTGAGGGCGCTGGATGAGCGCAGCAGACCGTATTCGACCATGGCCGCGACCTGTCCGGCGTCCTTCTGGATCTTGGTGCGAAAGGCTTCTTCCCGCTCACCCATGATCACGAGCTTGTGCAGGGCATAGCGCATGGGCGACGGCACGTTCACCAGCGCCACCTGTTCGCCCGAGAGCAGCGCTGTCTGGGTGGTGTGCTCCAGCGAGAACTCCATGAACTTCAGTGGCTGCAGCCGCACGTTGAGCGGCTTGTACAGGTAGGCGTCATTCTTCCGGCCTGGCGCCGTGAGGAGGTCGAGGCGGATGTCCTTCCTGGCCGTGATGTACGTGGCGCCCGCCCCGGTAGCCAGCGACTGCTGCGGCAACAGCCCCATCTCGAGGGAAGTGATGGCGTCGTGCATGTCGGCCTTGGCGTTTTCCGCCAGTGCCAGCGATACGTTCTTGCCCGCATGAGCGACATCCACGTCGTTGGTGCGCAAGCCGCTGCGCCAGCGCACTCCCAGCATGTTGCCGCTGGCGATGAAGGCATGCGTGCCGATCAGGACCCCGCCGGCCCGGAAGAACCCGTGCTCGGCCATCCGGTTGATCACCTCGAAGTGTTGGGGCAGCACCGTTGCGCAACCGAGGGCTGCACAGGCGCCCGCAAGCGATGCCATGTCGGCAGTCTGCGGCGGCGTTCCGTCGCGATGCATCCGCACGAGTTTTTGCAGGCGCTCGTCATCGGGACCCAGGTAGACCTGCCGGTTGACACCTTGCAGGTCGCGAACCTGCCAGTACCAGTACTCCCGGCCCTTGATGACCTTCTTGTTGAAGGAGCCTGGCAGGTCACGGACTGATCGTTCGAATGCGGCGGCCTGGACCTGCTCGAAAAGCTCCGCGAAGTTGGTTTGCGCCGATGGCGACAGGTCGGTGAAGAGATGGGCTGCGGCGCGCACGGTAGTTATACTGCAACAGTGGATCGTCGCAGTATAACCCGCATTGACAAGTTATACTGCGAGTGATTTCGGTCGCAGTATAACGGCGGTCACGACGACGAGGAGATCAATCCTTGAGGTTCGCCGGCACCTTGCCGCCGTTCTGCTCCATGCGCTTCATCACTTCCTTGTGCAGCCACATGTTCATCTTGGCGCTGTCGTTCTTGTCGCCCGTGTAGCCGAGCTCGTCCGCCAGCTCCTTGCGCTCCTGCAGGGAGCTTTCCATGCCCACCAGCTTCATCAGGTCGACGATGGAGGTGCGCCAGTTCAGCTTCTGCGAGCCGGGCATGCCGTCCAGCACTTGCTCGATGTCCACGCGCTCCATCGTGGCAGCGGGTGCGGCCTGGCCGACGGGGGCGGCCTGGGGCTGCGTGGCCGGGCGATTGGGTTGCTGGCCCGCGGGCTGCTGCGCGGTGGTGGTCGTGGTCGTGGCGGCCGGGGGTTGCGCGGCGTTCGCCTTGGGGAAGATCTTGCCGAAAATCTTGCCGAGGATGCTCATTGGTATTTTCCTTTTGGACGGGGCTGGATTGCCTCTCCCCATCTTGCGAGCAGCACCGTGGCCGGGCTTGTCGGACGGCGGCCCATGCCGTTCGGCTTTTTGGCCTGCAAGCCGGAGCACCAATGAAAAAGCCCCGCGGTGCGGGGCTTTTCGTGGGTGACGCGCTCAATTACTTGAGCTTCGTCTCCTTGTACTCGACATGCTTGCGAGCCTTCGGGTCGAACTTCATGATCGACATCTTTTCAGGCATCGTCTTCTTGTTCTTGCTGGTCGTGTAGAAGTGACCGGTGCCCGCAGTGGACTCCAGCTTGATCTTTTCGCGTCCGCCTTTGCTAGCCATGTTCAGTGCTCCTTAGGCTTGGCCGCGGGCACGCATGTCCGCCAGCACAGTTTCGATGCCCTTCTTGTCGATCAGGCGCACGGCAGCGTTGGAAACGCGCAGGCGCACCCAGCGGTTCTCGCTCTCGACCCAGAAACGGCGATATTGCAGGTTCGGCAGGAACCGGCGCTTGGTCTTGTTGTTGGCGTGGGAG
>JAJTCN010000117.1 GCA_021323335.1 Ramlibacter sp. | reverse complement strand
CGGCGGCCGCGCGCTCGGCTCCAGCGAGAAGTTCCACGAAGTGCTCGAGCCGCTGGCCGACAAGCTCGGCGCCGCCATCGGCGCGTCGCGCGCCGCGGTGGACGCGGGCTACGCGCCCAACGACTTCCAGGTCGGCCAGACCGGCAAGATCGTCGCGCCGCAGCTGTACATCGCCCTGGGCATCAGCGGCGCCATCCAGCACCTGGCCGGCATGAAGGACTCCAAGGTGATCGTGGCGATCAACAAGGACCCGGAAGCGCCGATCTTCAGCGTGGCCGACTACGGCCTGGAAGCGGACCTGTTCACGGCGGTGCCGGAGCTCGTCAAGGCCCTGTAGCGCCCCCACCCCCGCCCTCCCCCAGAGGGGGAGGGAGCAAGACAGGAACGACCATGAGCTACACCGCGCCCGTGAAGGACATGCTGTTCGACATCGAGCACCTCGCTCGCCTCGAACAGATCGCGCAGATGCCCGGCTTCGAGGAGGCGGGCCTGGAGACGGCGCAGGCCGTGCTCGAGGAATGCGCCCGCTTCAACGAGGGCGTGGTGGCGCCGCTCAATGTCGACGGGGACCGCAACCCGTCGAGCTGGAAGGACGGCGAGGTCCGCACCACGCCGGGCTTCAAGCAGGCGTACAAGCAATATGCCGAGGGCGGCTGGCAGGGCCTTCAGCATCCGCTGGACTTCGGCGGGCAGGGCCTGCCCAAGGCCATCGGCGCGGCCTGCGGCGAGATGCTGAACTCGGCCAACCTGAGTTTCGCGCTGTGCCCGCTGCTCACCGATGGCGCGATCGAGGCGCTGCTGACGGCGGGCTCCGACCAGCTCAAGTCGGTGTACCTGGAAAAGCTGGTGACCGGCGCCTGGACCGGCACCATGAACCTGACCGAGCCGCAGGCCGGCAGCGACCTGGCGCAGGTGCGCAGCCGCGCCGAGCCGCAGCCCGATGGCACCTACAAGGTGTTCGGCACCAAGATATTCATCACCTACGGCGAGCACGACATGGCGGACAACATCGTCCACCTGGTGCTGGCCCGCATCCCGGGTGCGCCCGAAGGCGTCAAGGGCATCAGCCTGTTCGTGGTGCCCAAGTTCCTCGTCAACCCCGACGGCTCGCTGGGCGCGCGCAACGACGTGCACTGCGTGAGCATCGAGCACAAGCTGGGCATCAAGGCGTCGCCCACGGCCGTCCTGCAGTACGGCGACCAGGGTGGGGCCACCGGTTTCATCGTCGGCGAGGAGAACCGCGGCCTCGAGTACATGTTCATCATGATGAACGCGGCCCGCTACGCGGTGGGCGTGCAGGGCATCGCGGTGGCCGAGCGCGCCTACCAGAAGGCGGTGGCCTATGCGCGCGACCGCGTGCAGTCGCGGCCGGTGGACGGCTCGGTGGCCGGCCCCGCCGCCATCATCCATCACCCGGACGTGCGCCGCATGCTGATGACGATGCGCGCTTACACCGAGGGCTGCCGCGCGATGGCGAGCGTCGCCGCTGCCGCCTACGACGCCGCGCACCACCATCCCGATGCGGCGACGCGCAAGCAGAACCAGGCCTTCTACGAATTCCTGGTGCCGCTCGTCAAGGGCTACAGCACCGAGATGAGCCTGGAGGTGACGTCTCTCGGCGTGCAGGTGCACGGCGGCATGGGCTTCATCGAGGAGACCGGCGCCGCGCAGTACTACCGCGACGCCAAGATCCTGACCATCTACGAAGGCACGACGGCCATCCAGGCCAACGACCTCGTGGGCCGCAAGACGGCGCGCGATGGCGGCCAGACGGCCCAGGCCATCGCGGCGCAGATCGAGCAGACCGAAGGCGAGCTGGCCAAGCGCGACAGCGCCGACGCGCGTGCGGTGGCGAAGCGGCTGGCGGCCGCGCGCAAGGCCTTCCTGGACGTGGTGACGTTCGTCGCCCAGCAATCCAAGGGTTCGCCCAACGCGGTGTTCGCCGGTTCGGTGCCGTACCTGATGCTGGCCGGCAACCTGATGGCGGGCTGGCAGCTGGCCCGCTCGCTGCTGGTGGCCGAGGACCTGTTGCCAAAGGGACAGGACGCGGACTTCATGCGGGCGAAGATCGCCACCGCGCGCTTCTACGCCGACCACATCCTGGCCAAGGCGCCGGGCCTGCGGGACAGCATCGTGGAAGGCGCCGACAGCGTCACGGCGCTGGCGCTGGAAGCTTTTTGAGGACCCGCGTCGGGGTCGCTTCGCGAACCCGACCTACCCCGTGACCGCCCGCGGGTCGGGTGGCGCTATTCACCGTAGGTCGGGTTGCGCGCAGCGCACCCCGACAACCCAGGAGCCCTGATGTCCAAACTGCCGCCCGTCCTGCAGAACCTCCCCCTGCCCGTCATCGCCTCGCCGATGTTCATCGTGAGCACGCCGAAGCTCGTGATCGAGCAATGCAAGGCCGGCATCGTCGGCTCCATGCCGGCCCTGAACGCCCGGCCCGCTTCGCAACTGGACGAGTGGCTGCACGAGATCGAGGAAACGCTGGCGGCGTACAACCGCGCCAACCCGCAGCAGCCCGCCGCGCCCTATGCCATCAACCAGATCGTGCACAAGAGCAACGACCGGCTCGAGCACGACATGGAGGCGGTGGTCCGCCGCAAGGTGCCGATCATCATCACCTCGCTGGGCGCGCGGACCGACGTGAACGAGGCGATCCATTCCTACGGCGGGGTGGTGCTGCACGACATCATCAACAACTTCTTCGCGCGCAAGGCCATCGAGAAGGGCGCCGACGGCCTGATCGCGGTGGCGGCCGGCGCCGGCGGCCACGCGGGCGTGAAGAGCCCGTTCGCGCTGGTGCAGGAGATCCGCCAGTGGTTCGACGGCCCGATCGCGCTGTCCGGCGCCATCGCCACCGGCGGCGCCGTGCTGGCCGCGCAGGCCATGGGCGCGGACTTCGGCTACATCGGCTCGGCCTTCATCGCCACGCACGAAGCACGCGCGAGCGACGCCTACAAGCAGGCCATCGTCGAGGGCACGTCGGACGACATCGTCTACTCCAGCCTGTTCACCGGCGTGCACGGCAACTACCTGAAGGCCAGCATCCGCGCGTCGGGGCTCGACCCCGACAACCTGCCTGAGAGCGACCCCAGCAAGATGAGCTTCGGCGGCGGCGAGGGCAGCAAGAAGGCCTGGAAGGACATCTGGGGCTCGGGGCAGGGGATCGGCGCGATCACCGAGGTGACCTCGGTCGCCGAGTACGTCGCGCGGTTGAAGCGCGAGTACGCGGAGGCGCGGGCGCGGTTGAAGCTTTGAGGAGTGTCGCGGTTCGGCTGCGCGCTCACCGCGACCTACGAGAAGGGGGCGTGATCCTCGTAGGTCGCGGTGAGCGCGAAGCCGAACCGCGACAACAAATCACAAACCGTACGTCAGGTCCCGCGCCTTCCCCCAGAACACCCGGTACATGAAGATCGTATAGACGATGATCGCCGGCAGCGTGATCGCGACGCCGACGAAGATGAACACCAGCGACTCGTGGGCGCTCGCCGCCTGCCACACGGTGAGCTTGTCGATCACGATGTAGGGATAGATGCTGTACGCCAGCCCCAGGAACGACAGCACGAAGATCAGCACCGTGCTGGCGAACACCACCCAGCCGTAGCCGGCCTTCACCACGTTCTCCCGCCCCGTCACGTGGAAGGCCGCGAAGAAGGCCGCGGCGCACGCCACCGGGATCGGCAGCAGGCCCAGGAACTGCGGCATCGCGAACCACTTGTCGAACACCGGCGGGCTCACCAGCGGCGTCGCCAGCGAGATGCCCAGCAGCGCCGCGCCCATCGGCCACAGCACCAGCCGGGCCCAGCGCACGGCCTTCAGCTGCAAGGCGTCCTCCGTCTTCATGATCAGCCATCCCGCGCCCAGCATCGCGTAGGCCGTCGGCAGCGTCAGGGCGATCAGCAGCGAGAACAGCGTCGGCCACAGCCCCTTGTCGAACGCGGTGAGGTAGCGACCCAGCATCCAGCCCTGCGCCGCCGCCGCCATCAGCGAGCCCAGCGCGAAGAAGCGGTTCCACATCTCCTTGCGCGCGGCCCGCGCCTTGACGCGGAAGTCGAAGGACACGCCGCGCAGGATCAACCCGATCAGCATCACGGCCACCGGCAGGTACAGCGCCGACAGCACGAGGCCGTGGGCCAGGGGAAAGGCGACCAGCAGCACGCCGATGCCGAGCACCAGCCAGGTTTCGTTGGCGTCCCAGAAGGGGCCGATGCTGGAGATCATCACGTCCTTTTCGGCGTCCGTGGCGAAGGGCAGCAGCAGCCCGACGCCGAGGTCGTAGCCATCGAGCACCACGTAGGCCAGCAGCGCCAGGCCCATCACGGCCATGAAGATCAGCGGGAGGAGGGTGACCCAGTCGAGCGTCATGTCGATCTCCTTGTCAGGCAGGGCCACCGATGGGCATCGCGGCCTTCGGGCTTTGCGGCGCGTCCGGTGTCGGCATCGCGGGATGCTGCGCCATGTACATCAGCACCAGCACGTAGGCGGTCAGCAGGAAGACATAGACCAGCAGGTAGGCCACCAGCGTGGTCAGCACCATGCCGGGTGGATGGTCCGCCACCAGGTCGGCCGTGCGCAACTGGCCATAGACCAGGAAGGGCTGGCGGCCCACCTCGGTGACGATCCATCCGGCCAGCGTGGCCACCCAGCCGGAGAAGGTCATCCCGGCGAGCAGGCGCAATTGCCAGCGCGAGAAGGGCGTGGCGTCGGTTCTTGCGTCGCGGCGGCGGCGCCAGAGTGTCCACGCGGCCCACCACGACACGGCCAGCATCAGCATGCCCATGCCCACCATCACCCGGAATCCCCAGAACACCGGCGCCACCGGCGGGTGCGCATCCGGGAATTCGTTCAGGCCTTTCAGCTCGGCGTCCAGGTCGTGCGCCAGGATCAGGCTGGCCAGCTTGGGCACCTGGATCGCGTAGTCGGTGCGGCCTTCCTTCTCGTTGGGCCAGCCGAACAGCGTGAGCGGCGCGCCCTTCTCGGTGTGCCAGATGCCCTCGATGGCGGCGATCTTGGCCGGCTGGTGCTCCAGCGTGTTCAGGCCGTGCATGTCGCCGGCGACGATCTGCAAGGGGATGGCGATGGCCGCCGCGATCACGCCGGTGCGCAGGGCGCGATGGGTGCCGCCGTTCTGGGTGCCGCGCAGCAGCTGCCAGGCCGACAGGCCGGTGATCAGGAAGGCGGCGGTGAGCGTGGACGCCAGCAGCTTGTGCGTGAGGCGGTACGGGAAGGACGGGTTGAAGATGATCTCCAGCCAGTCCTTCGCGTGGTAGCGGCCGTCGATGATGGTGAAGCCGGTGGGCGTCTGCATCCACGAATTCAGGCTCAGGATCCAGAAGGCCGACAGCGTGGTGCCCGCCGCGACCATCAGCGTGGCCACCAGGTGCACGCGGTCCGAGACGCGGCTGCGCCCGAACAGCATGATGCCGAGGAAGGTGGCCTCCAGGAAGAAGGCCGTCAGCACTTCGTAGCCGAGCAAGGGCCCGGCGATGTTGCCCACGTGCTCCATGTAGCCGGGCCAGTTGGTGCCGAACTGGAAGCTCATGGTGATGCCGGACACCACGCCCATTGCGAAGCTCAGGGCGAACACCTTGGTCCACAGGTAGTAGGCCTCTTCCCAGTGCTTCTTCTCTGCCACCGTGTCAGCGGCGCGGTGCCGCAGGCGGAAGTACACCAGGAACCAGCACAGCGCGATGGTGATGGTGGGGAACAGGATATGGAAGGAGATGTTGGCGGCGAACTGGATGCGCGAGAGCATGAGCGTGTCCATGGCGTCACTCCTTCGTGGGCCGGCGGCCCGTCATGCGGTCTTTCAGTTCCAGCACGCGCGTGACCGCCGTGCCCATGCCCATCAGCTGCATCGCGGTTTCGGGCGCCAGCTTCTGCACGTCGTCGAACCACGTCATCAGCCGGTCGATCAGCTCGTACATCTCGCGCATGCGCTGCTGCGCATGCGCGTCGGCCTCCCCGCCCGGCTGCTCCAGCAAGGCCATGCGCAACATGGAGAGTGTGGGCTCGATTTCGCGCCGGCGGCGCTCTTCGGCCAGCACGCGGAAGATTTCCCAGACGTCGCTCGGCGCCTCGAAGTATTCGCGGCGGTCGCCCGGCTGGTGCTTCAGGCGCACCAGCCGCCAGGACTGCAGCTCCTTCAGGCCCATGCTCACGTTGGAGCGGGAGAATTCCAGGGCCTCGGCGATCTCGTCGGCGTTGAGCGGCCGCTGCGAGATGAAGATCAGGGCGTACATCTGGCCGACGGTGCGGTTGATGCCCCATCGGCTGCCCATCTCGCCGAAGTGGGCCACGAACTGGCGGCTGAGGGGCGGCAGGCGGTCTTGCAATGACATGGATCAGAGTGTCTTCGCTTTCTTTTGAGTTTTCAGTAATTCCTGAAAATTCAAGACGGTCGCGCGGCGTCTTTGCGCGGGGCAGTTTGCGGCATACTGTATGCATGAACAGTATCGACCGCAGTACGTCGAACGAAACCCCGGAAGTGCGCGTGCCGCTGGAAGCGATCAAGGGGCGCGGCACCTCGACACGGTTTCCGCACCGTTTCGAGCGCGACCTGCGCGAAGGCTTCGACGATGGCTGGGACGCGGCCGACGAGGGCGGCGAGCCCTCGCCGCGCACCGAGGTGACCTGGGAGACGGCGCGCAGCATCATCGCGGCCAACGACTCGCCGGACATCCACTTCGGCCGCTCGATCAACCCGTATCGCGGCTGCGAGCACGGCTGCATCTATTGCTACGCGCGGCCCACGCACAGCTACCTGAACCTCTCGCCCGGCCTGGACTTCGAGACCAAGATCATTGCCAAGCGCAATGCGGCGGACCTGCTGCGGCACGAGATCGGCCGCAAGGGCTACCGTCCGGAGTTGATCGCCATCGGCACCGCGACCGATTGCTACCAGCCGGTGGAGCGCGAGTTGCGCCTGACGCGCGCCGTCATCGAAGTGCTGCACGAGGCCCGCCATCCGCTGGCGCTGGTCACCAAGTCGAGCGGGGTGGAGCGCGACATCGACCTGCTGGCGCCGATGGCGGCGCAGAACCTGGCCGCGGTCTACGTGACGATCACCACGCTCGACGCCGACCTCTCGCGCAAGCTGGAGCCGCGCGCGGCGGCCCCGCATCGGCGGCTGCGCATCCTCAAGACGCTGGCGGACGCCGGCATCCCGTGCGGCGTGAGCCTGGCCCCGCAGATCCCCTTCCTGAACGACGACATGGAGCAGGTCCTCGAGGCGGCGTGGGAGGCCGGCGCGCGCGAGGCCTTCTATCACGTGATCCGGCTGCCCTGGGAGGTGGCGCCGCTGTTCCGCCAATGGCTACGACAGCGACTTCGCCACGCGCATGAAGGGTTCGGGCACCTGGGCCGACCTGGTCGGCCAGCGCTTTCGCAAGACCGCGGGCCGGCTCGGCTTCAATACCAAGAAGACCGTCTTCGCCACCGACCGGTTCCGGCCGCCCGGGCTGGCGGGCCAGGCTGCGCTGTTCTGAAGCAGGCGCCGCGGCGGAACGTCAGGAGAAGGCGATACCGGCGGCGAGCACGAGGCCGGCGAGGAACGCGCCCGCCATGTTGGCCCGCATCTGCGAGCGCCGCATCGACATGTTCCACACGGTGACGATGGGCACCACGCCGAGCACCATGATCAGCGCCAGCAGCTGCCAGCGCAGGAAACTCGCCCAGTTGGGCAGCACGGCCCGCGAAGGCGCCTGCCAGAGGGTGTCGATGGGCAGTTGCTGGCTCCACAGGCCGCAGGCCAGCAGGCTGGCCACCATCAGCGCGAGCGTGACGGTGGGCTTGAGCGTGCGCCGCCAGCCAAGGATGCTGAACAAGAGGCCACTGCCGCCGGCCAGGATGGCGAAGGAGGTGAGGGCGGTGCGCAGGCCGGCGACGTCGCCGGTGAACAGGCGCCAGACGGCGACGTTGCAGGCCAGGCCGATCCACAGGCTGGCCCACAGGGCGATCCGCGCGGGGTGCGGTGCCACGCGGGCTTCGCCCGGCATCATCAGGGTGGAATAGCCGGTGGTGCGGAACAGCCTCAGAGCCATGGCGCATTGTCACCCGGCAGCTCTGCCTTGCCGCCATGGGGGGTGCGTCGGGGGGTGGCGGGTGTCATCCCGCCACCACACCACGCCCGGCGCGCCTGGCCTAGAAGCCGGTGTTGAAGAAGCCTTTCAGCTTCTCTGCCCAGGTCTCGTCGCTGGGGGAATGCTTGTTCCCGCCCTTCTTGAGCGACTCGTCGAGTTCCTTGAGCAGCTTGCGCTGGTGCTCGGTCAGCTTCACCGGCGTCTCCACCGCGATGTGGCAGTACAGGTCGCCAGGCACGCTGGAACGCACGCCCTTGATGCCCTTGCCGCGCAGGCGGAACTGCTTGCCGGCCTGGGTGCCTTCGGGGATGTCGATCGCCGCCTTGCCGTCCAGCGTGGGCACCTCGATCTCGCCGCCCAGGGCGGCGCGGGCGATGCCCACCGGCACCACCACGTGCAGGTCGTCGCCGTCGCGCTCGAACAGCGAGTGCTTCTTCAGGCGGATCTCGATGAACAGGTCGCCCGGCGGTCCGCCGTTGGTGCCCGGTTCGCCGTTGCCGGCACTGCGGATGCGCATGCCGTCGTCGATGCCGGCGGGGATGCGCACTTCCAGCGTCTTCTGGCGCTTCACCTTGCCCTGGCCGTGGCAGGTCTGGCAGGGCTCGGGAATGATCTTGCCGGTGCCGCGGCAATGCGGGCACGTCTGCTGCACGCTGAAGAAGCCCTGGCGCATCTGCACGACGCCCTGGCCGTGGCAGGTGCTGCAGGTCTTGGCTTGCGTGCCGACCTTGGCCCCGCTGCCGTGGCAGGTCTCGCACTCGTCCCAGGAGGGGATGCGGATCTGGGCATCCTTGCCCTTGGCGGCCTCCTCCAGCGAGATCTCCATCGCGTACGACAGGTCGCCGCCCCGGTAGACCTGGCGTCCGCCGCGCCCGCCGGCGGCCCCGCCGCGCTGGGCTTGCCCGAAGATGTCGCCGAAGATGTCGCCGAAGGCCTCCGCGAAGCCGCCGAAGCCTTCCGCGCCCGGGCCGCCCGCGCCGCGCATGTTCGGGTCCACGCCGGCGTGGCCGAACTGGTCGTACGCGGCACGCTTCTCGGCGTCCGAGAGCATCTCGTACGCTTCCTTGGCTTCCTTGAAGCGGGCCTCGGCGTCCTTGCCGTTGTCCCCCTGGTTGCGGTCAGGGTGGTACTTCATCGCCAGCTTGCGATAAGCCTTCTTGACCTCTTCCTCCGTGGCGTTCTTGGGGACGCCGAGGACTTCGTAGTAATCGCGTTTGGTCGCCATTTTTTGTGGTTGCTTCAGAAAGAACGCCGCGTTGACCTGCGCGCAAGCGTCAGCGTCGAACGCGGCGAGTTAAACCGGCGCCGCCGGCGTCCGGTTTAACCTTTCTTGACTTCCTTCACTTCCGCGTCGACGACGTTGTCGTCGTTCGCCGGACGGGAGGACGACGCTTCGGCGGCAGCTTCCGCGCCGGGCGCGCCCGCGCCGCCCGCGGCCTGCTGCGCCTCGTACATCTTCTCGCCCAGCTTCTGGCTGGCGGTCATCAGCGCGTTGGTCTTGGCCTCGATCGCGTCCTTGTCTTCCGACTTGAGCGTTTCTTCCAGCTCCTTCACGGCCGCTTCGATCTTTTCCTTCTCGCCGGCATCGAGCTTGTCGCCGTACTCGGACAGGCTCTTGCGCACGCTGTGCCCCATCGCCTCGCCCTGGTTGCGGGCCTGCACCAGCTCGAGCTTCTTCTTGTCCTCGGCCGCGTTCATCTCGGCGTCCTTCACCATCTTCTCGATCTCGGCCTCCGACAGGCCCGAGTTCGCCTTGATGGTGATCTTGTTTTCCTTGCCGGTGCCCTTGTCCTTGGCGCCCACGTGCAGGATGCCGTTGGCGTCGATGTCGAAGCTCACCTCGATCTGCGGCAGGCCGCGCGGCGACGGCGGGATGCCTTCCAGGTTGAACTCGCCCAGCAGCTTGTTGCCGGTGGCGATGTCGCGCTCGCCCTGGTACACCTTGATCGTCACGGCCGGCTGGTTGTCGTCGGCCGTCGAGAAGGTCTGCGCGAACTTCGTCGGGATCGTGGTGTTCTTCTTGATCATCTTCGTCATCACGCCGCCGAGCGTCTCGATGCCCAGGGACAGCGGGGTGACGTCGAGCAGCAGCACGTCCTTGCGGTCACCCGAGAGCACCTGGCCCTGGATGGCGGCGCCGACGGCCACGGCC
>JAJTCN010000116.1 GCA_021323335.1 Ramlibacter sp. | reverse complement strand
GAACATGGGCAGCGTCTTTTCCAGGTTGATGATGTGGATCTTGTTGCGGTGCCCGAAGATGAAGGGGGCCATCTTGGGGTTCCAGAAGCGGGTTTGGTGACCGAAATGGACACCGGCTTCCAGCATTTCGCGCATGGATACAGACATGGGGAGCTCCGAAGGTTGGGTCTAGAATCCCGGCCAGAATCGCAACGGTTTGGAAGTTGCGACACCTCGAGGGGCGGGATCCGCGATTTGCCTTGCTGACGACGGACCGGGCACGTCGCTCGAGCCGTCCAGCAAAGCCGCGAGATTCTAACACAGCCCCCTCTGTCACCGCCCTGACCGGACCCCACTCGCCCCATGCTCCGTCCCGACCTCCATAGCACCCGCGAGCGCCTGCGCCAAGGCCAGTCCAGCGTCGCCGATGAGCTTGCCCTCGCGCGCGACGCCGCCGCATCGCCGGCTTGCGCGCACGCCTTCCTGAGGACCCGTTTCGACGCAGCCGCGGCCGAGGCTGGCCGCGTGGCCGCCGACGCGCCGCTGGCCGGCCTGCCGGTGTCGGTCAAGGACCTGTTCGACGTCGCGGGAGAGGCCACCCACGCCGGCTCCATCGCGCTGGCGGACGCCAGGCCCGCGACCGCCGACGCCGTCTCCGTGGCGCGCCTGCGCGCGGCCGGCGGCGCCGTGGTCGGTCGCACCAACATGAGCGAGTTCGCCTTCTCCGGGGTCGGCATCAACCCGCACCACGGAACGCCCGCCAACCCCTGCGACCCGCAGGTGCCGCGCATCCCCGGCGGCTCCTCGTCGGGCGGCGCGGTGTCCGTGGCCACCGGCACGGCCTTCATCGGCCTGGGCTCCGACACCGGCGGGTCGATCCGCATCCCGGCGGCGCTGTGCGGCATCGTCGGCTTCAAGAACACCGCGCGGCTCACGCCGCTGCAGGGCGCCTACCCGCTGTCCTGGACGCTCGACACCGTGTGCGCCATGACCCGCAGCGTGCGGGATGCCGTGCTGGCCCACGAGATCCTGGCCGCCCGCACCGTCACGCGGGACGACAAGCCCTTGTCCGGGTACCGCCTGGCCGTGGCCACCACGCAGATGCAGGACGGCCTCGACCCCACCGTCGCCCGCGCCTTCGAGCGCACGCTGCGGCAGCTGCGCGACGCCGGCGCCCGCATCGACGAGATCGCGCTGGCGCCGATCCACGACCTGGGCAGCCTGCAGTCCACCGGCGGCTTCACGGCGGCGGAGAGCTATTCCTGGCATCGCCAGATCCTGGCCGCCCACGGCGAGCGCTACGACCCGCGGGTGCGCCTGCGCATCGAGCGCGGCGCCAACATGAAGGCCTGGGAATACCTGGACCTGCAGCGCGCGCGCGCCGCCTGGATCGCCGACGTCGAGGAGGCCCTGGCCGGCTACGACGCCGTGCTGTCGCCCACCGTGCCGATGGTGGCGCCCCCGATCGCCGAGGTGGCGCCCGGCGCCGAGCGCGACGAGGCCTTCTTCCGCACCAACGCGCTCCTGCTGCGCAACACCAGCGTGGTGAACATGCTGGATGGCTGCGCCCTGTCCCTGCCGTGCCAGGCGCCCGGCGAACTGCCGGTCGGCCTCATGGCGTGGCACGGTGCGCTCAGGGACGATACGATCCTGTCCTTGTCCCTGCAGATCGAGCGCGTGCTCTCCTCCCCCTCCTGATGAAAATCGCCATCGTGGGCGCCGGCATCATCGGCGTGACCACAGCGTACGAGCTGGCCGCCGATGGCCATGAAGTGACCGTGTTCGAGCGACACGGCGCCGCTGCGCTCGAAACCAGCTTTGCCAACGCGGGCGTCGTCGCCCCCGGCTACGTCACGCCCTGGGCCGCGCCCGGCATGACCTCCAAGGTCGCGCGCTACCTGTTCAGCCGCCATGCGCCGGTGCGCGTGTGCTGGCCGCTCGCGGCGCACGAGGTGCGCTGGATGCTGCGCTGGCGCAGCGCCTGCGACCTGCCGACCTACCTGGCCAACCGCGGCCGCATGCAGCGCCTGGCGTTCTACAGCCGGCAGCGGCTGCAGCAGCTCACCGAGGACCTGCAGATCGAGTACGACCGCAGCCAGGGCTACATGGTGCTGCTGCGCTCCGAGAAGGACCGCAAGATGGTGCTTCCCGGGCTGGACGTGCTGCGGGACGCCGGCGTGAAGTTCCGCGAGATCGACGCCGCGCAGGCGCGCCTGGTGGAGCCGGCGCTGAACCCCGACACCGAGTTCATGGGCGCGATCCACCTGCCGGACGACGAGGTGGGCAACTGCCGGCAGTTCGCGCTGCTGCTGAAGAACCATGCGCAGTCGCTCGGCGCCCGCTTCGAGTTCAACTGCGCGGTGGCGCCGCTCGATGCGGCCCAGCCGACCCTGCTGCGCATCACGCGCGACGAGGACGCGGCGCCCGTCACCGCGCGCTTCGACAGCGTGGTCGTCTGCAGCGGGGTGGCGTCGGCCGCGTTGCTGCGGCCGGTGGGCCTGAAGGTGCCGCTGGCGGCGGTGCATGGCTACTCCATCAGCGCGCCGATCCGCGAGCCGCTCAATGCGCCGCGCAGCGGCGTGATGGACGACCGCTACAAGGTGGCGATCTCGCGCCTGGGCAACCGCGTGCGGGTGGCGGGCAGCGCCGAGATCGGCGGCGACCCCGCGTACAAGCGGCCGGCCGCCATCCAGACCCTGTACAAGGTGCTGCACGACTGGTTTCCCGGCGCCGCGCAGCACGCCAACACCGGCTCCGCCGTGCAGGAATGGAAGGGCGCGCGCCCGATGCTGCCGGACGGCCCGCCGGTGCTGGGCGCCACCGGCGTCCCCGGCGTGTGGATCAACATCGGCCACGGCTCCAGCGGCTGGGCGCTGGCCTGCGGCAGCGCGCGCGTGGTCGCCGACCTGATGTCGGCCCAGGCGCCGCAGGTGGACATCGAGGGCCTCGGGGTGGAGCGGCTGGCCGGCTGACCGCACAATCGGGCCATGCAGCGCGTCACCCCCGACCGCCCCTGGCCCCTGTTCGACGTCGCGGCCATCCGCCGCCTCGAGCAAGGCGCGGCGGCCGCCCTGCCCCCGCACCGGCTGATGCAGCGTGCCGGCCTGGCGGTCGCGCGCCTGGCCCTGGCCATCGCCCCGCATGCCCGCTCGGTGTGGATGGCCTGCGGCCCCGGCAACAACGGCGGCGACGGCTTCGAGGCGGCCGTGCACCTGGCGCACTGGGGCAAGGAGCCGGTGGCGACCTGGATCGGGGACGAGGCACGCTTGCCGGACGATGCGCGGGCCTCGCTGCAGCGCGCCCGCGCGGCCGGCGTGCGCTTCGCGGCCGAGCCGCCGCGCCAATGGGACCTTGCGATCGACGCCTTGCTGGGGATCGGCAGCGCGCGCGCGCCGGAGGGCCAGTTGCTGGACCAAGTCACGCGGCTCAATGCGGGGAGCGCTCCGGTCTGTCGGTGGACCTGCCCTCGGGGCTGGATGCGGACACGGGCCACGCCGGGGACTGCGTGCGTGCCTCCCACACGCTCGGCCTGCTGGCGTTGAAGCCGGGCCTGTTCACGGCACAGGGGCGCGATGCGAGCGGCCAGGTGTGGTTCGACGACCTGGGCGTGGCGACCGGCGACGAAGCGCCTTGCGCGGCCTTGTCGGCGCCGCCCGCGCGGGCCTCACGCCGGCACGCCTCGCACAAGGGAAGCTATGGTGACGTGGCCATCATCGGCGGCGCGCCGGGCATGGCGGGCGCGGCGCTGCTCGCTGCCCGCGCCGCCCTGCACCACGGGGCAGGCCGCGTCTTCGTCGGCTTCCTCGATCCGTCCGCGCCGGCCCTCGACGCGAACCAGCCGGACCTGATGGTGCGGGCCTGGGACAGCCTGGATCTTGCCGCGATGGGCGTGGCCTGCGGCTGCGGCGGCGGGGAAGCGGTGCGCACCGCGTTGCCGCGGGCGCTGCGCGCCGGCGCGCTCGTGCTGGATGCCGATGCGCTGAATGCGATCGCGGCCGATACGCAACTGCAGTCGCAATTGCAGGCGCGCTGGCGGCGGCAGGCGCCGACGGTGCTGACGCCGCATCCGCTGGAGGCCGCGCGGCTGCTGCAGCGGGACACGGCGCAGGTGCAGGCGGACCGGCTCGGCGCCGCGCGCGAACTGGCGCGGCGTTTCGGCGCGGTGGTGGTGCTCAAGGGATCCGGCAGCGTGATCGCCGCGCCGGACGGGCGCGTGCGGGTCAATCCGACCGGCAATCCCCGGCTGGCGATCGCGGGGACGGGGGACGTGCTGGCGGGGATGATCGCGGCGCGGCTGGCGGGTGGGGAGGATGCGCTCACCGCCGCGAGTGCGGCGGTGTATCTCCATGGCCTCGCGGCCGATCATTGGCCGGCGGGGCAGCCGTTGACCGCGAGCGCGCTGGCGACCGGGTGACGTCGGGGTGCGCGTTCGCGCAACCCGACCTACCAGGAGGCGGTCACCGTAGGCCGGGTTGCGCGAACGCGCACCCCGGCATGCCTCCGATCAACCCCGTCCCACGAACGGCATCTTGGTGGCCATGACGGTGTGGAACAGCACGTTGACTTCCAGCGGCAGGTTGGCCATGTACAGGATCGAGTCGCCGACGATCTTCGCGTCCATCAGCGGCTCCACGGCGATCTCGCCGTTGGCCTGCGGCACGCCCTTGGCCATGCGCGCCGCCAGGTCCGTCATGGCATTGCCGATGTCGATCTGGCCGACGGCGATGTTGTAGCGGCGGCCGTCCAGCGAAGCGCTCTTGGTCAGGCCGCTGACCGCATGCTTGGTCGCCGTGTAGGCGATCGAATGCGGCCGCGGCGCGTACGCGGAGATCGAGCCGTTGTTGATGATGCGCCCGCCCATGGGCTGCTGCGCCTTCATCGTGCGGAAGGCGTTCTGGATGCCGTAGAACATGCCGTTCAGGTTGGTGTCCACCACCCGCTTCCAGTCGGCCACGGCCATGTCTTCCAGCGGCGCCGCCGGCAGGCCGATGCCGGCGTTGTTGAACAGCAGGTCGACCCGGCCGAAGGCCTTGACGGTGGCGGCGAACAATGCCTCCACGGAGGCCGGATCGGTGATGTCGGTGGGCACCGCCAGCGCCTGGCCGGGCGCCTGCTCCGCCACCTGGTGCAGCACGTCGGCGCGGCGCCCCGCCACCGCCACGCGCCAGCCGGCGCCCAGCAGCGCCAGCGCCGCCGCCTTGCCGATGCCGCTGCCGCCGCCCGTGACGATCGCGACCTTGCCGGCCGCTGCCTGATTCGTTGCCATGGTGTCTCCTCTTTCGTCGTGTTTCAGCGGCGCGGCTTGCGCGCCTTGCTCTTGGCCGCCGCCTTGCGCGGCGCGGCCTTGCCGGTGTCCGCCGGCGGGCGCTTGGCCTTGGCCGCCGCCTTCTTGGCCGCGCGCTTGACGGAGGTCTTGGCGGGCACGCCTTCCGGCGGCGCCACCCCCTTGTCCTTCATGGCCCGGGCCATGAATTCCTCGCCTTCGCGCACCAGGCGGAAGTCGATCTTGCGGCCGTCCAGGTCCACCCGGCTGACCTGCACGCGCAGGCGGGAGCCGATGGCGTAGCGGATGCCGGTGCGCTCGCCGCGCAGCTCCTGCCGGGCCTCGTCGAACTTGAAGTATTCGCCGCCCAGCTCGGTGATGTGCACCAGGCCCTCGACGTACATCGCGTCCAGCGTGACGAAGATGCCGAAGCTGGTGGCCGCGGTGACCACGCCGGAGTATTCCTCCCCGAGGTGGTCGCGCATGTACTTGCACTTGAGCCACGCCTCGACGTCGCGGCTGGCCTCGTCGGCGCGGCGCTCGTTGGCGCTGCAGTGCAGGCCCGCCGCCTCCCATGCCATCAGCTCGCGGGTCGGGGCGACCTGCTTCTTCTTCGGTTTCTGCGTCGGCGCCGCCGCCCGCGCGGCCAGCCGGCGCGCCAGCTTGGCGTGCGCCTCGCCCGGCGTCGGCAGCGCCGGCAGCTGGTAGCGCTCCTTGGCCAGGATGGCCTTGATCACGCGGTGCACCAGCAGGTCCGGGTAGCGCCGGATCGGGCTGGTGAAGTGCGTGTAGGCCTCGTAGGCCAGGCCGAAGTGGCCGCTGTTGTGCGGCGAGTAGATGGCCTGCTGCATGGACCGCAGCAGCATCGTGCTGATCTGCTGCGCGTCGGGCCGCTCCTTGGTGGCCAGCGCGATCTGCTGGAACTCCATCGGCGTCGGGTCGGCGCTGATCGTCATGCCGACGGCCATGGCCTTCAGGTACTGCTTGAGGATCTCCTGCTTCTCCGGCGTCGGGCCCTCGTGCACCCGGAACAGCCCGGGGTGCTCGGCCTGCTGGATGTAGTCGGCCGAGCAGACGTTGGCGGCGAGCATCGCCTCCTCGATCAGCTTGTGGGCGTCGTTGCGCACGCGCGGCACGATCTGCTCGATGCGGCCGTTCTCGTCGCAGATGATCTGCGTTTCCGTGGTCTCGAAGTCGACCGCGCCGCGGGCGTTACGGGACTTCAGCAGCGCGCGGTACACATCGTGCAGGTTCAGGAAGTGCGGAACAAGCTCCTTGCGGCGCGTGGCTTCCGGGCCGCGCGTGTTGGCCAGGATGGCCGCGACCTCGGTGTAGGTCATGCGGGCGTGGCTCCACATGACGGCCGGATAGAACTGGTAGGCGTGGACGTCGCCGGCCGCCGTGACCAGCATGTCGCAAACCATGCACAGGCGCTCGACTTCCGGGTTCAGCGAGCACAGGCCGTTCGATAGCTTCTCCGGCAGCATCGGGATGACCCGCCGCGGGAAATAGACGCTGGTGGCGCGCTCGTACGCATCGACGTCGATGGCGCTGCCGGTCTGCACGTAGTGGCTGACGTCGGCGATGGCGACCAGCAGGCGCCAGCCCTTGCCGCGGCCCACCTTGGCCGGCTCGCAGTAGACGGCGTCGTCGAAGTCGCGGGCGTCCTCGCCGTCGATCGTGACCAGCGGGACGTCGGTGAGGTCCACGCGGCCCTTCTTGTCCTGGGGCCGCACCTTGTCCGGCAACGAGCGGGCCTGCGCGATGCAGGCCTCGGAGAATTCGTGCGGCACGCTGTACTTGCGCACCGCGATCTCGATCTCCATGCCGGGGTCGTCCACCTCGCCCAGCACTTCCTTGACGCGGCCCACGGGCTGCCCGTACAGGCTGGGCGGCTCGGTCAGTTCGACCACCACCACCTGGCCCGACTTGGCGAGGCCGGTGGCGCCCTTGGGCACCAGCACGTCCTGGCCGTAGCGCTTGTCTTCCGGCGCCACCAGCCACACGCCGCTTTCGTGCAGCAGGCGGCCGATGATGGGATGCGGCGGCCGCTCCACGATCTCCACCACGCGGCCTTCGGGCCGGCCCTTGCGGTCGTGCCGCACGATGCGCGCGCGCACCCGGTCGCGATGCAGCACGGCGCGCATCTCGTTGGGCGGCAGGTAGATGTTCCTGAAATGCCCAGGTGGCGGAATTGGTAGACGCACTAGTTTCAGGTACTAGCGAGTAACATCGTGGAGGTTCGAGTCCTCTCCTGGGCACCAACTCACGCAACGTGAGGAATGATAAGGCCGGCTTCGCCGGCTTTGTTGTTTGTGGAACGATAAAAAGGCCGACATCATCGTTGGCCTTTTGCTTTTGGGGCGCTCAGATGGGCTCCGCCACCAGGTCGTGGCCGTCGGTGGCCACGATCCGTGCCCGCGTGAACTCGCCGACCGCCAGCCGCTTGCTCAGCTTCTGCGGCGGCAGCAGGCGCACGGTGCCGTCGATCTCCGGCGCGTCCGCGTACGAGCGGCCGAGGCCGCCCTTGCGGCCCAGCGCCGGCGCCGAATCCACCAGCACCTGCATCGTCGCGCCCACCCGCCGCTGCAGGCGCACGGCCGAAACCTCCTCGGCCACCGCCATGAAGCGGGCGCGGCGCTCCTCGCGCACTTCCTGCGGCAGCATGCCCGGCAGCTCGTTGGCCGCGGCGCCCGTGACGGGGCTGTAGGCGAAGCAGCCGGCGCGGTCGATCTGCGCCTCGCGCACGAACTCCAGCAGGTGCTGGAACTCCTCTTCCGTCTCGCCCGGGAAGCCGGCGATGAAGGTGCTGCGCACCACGATCTCCGGGCACATCTCGCGCCAGCGCGCGATGCGCTCCAGGTTCTTCTCGCCGCTGGCCGGGCGCTTCATCCGCCGCAGCACCTCCGGGTGCGAATGCTGGAACGGCACGTCGAGGTAAGGCAGCACCTTGCCTTGCGCCATCAACGGGATGATCTCGTCGACGTGCGGGTACGGGTACACGTAGTGCAGCCGGACCCAGGCGCCGAAGGGCTCCGCGATCTCGCCCAGCGCCGCCACCAGGTCGAACATGCGCGTGCGCACCGGGCGGCCGTCGTAGAAGCCGGTGCGGTACTTCACGTCCACCCCGTAGGCCGAGGTGTCCTGGCTGACCACCAGCAGCTCCTTCACGCCGCTTTCGAACAAGGCCTTGGCTTCCTTCAGCACGTCGCCGACCGGGCGGCTCACCAGGTCGCCGCGCATCGACGGGATGATGCAGAAGGTGCAGCGGTGGTTGCAGCCTTCGCTGATCTTCAGGTACGCGTAATGCTTCGGCGTCAGCTTGATGCCGGCCGCCGGCACCAGGTCCACGAAGGGGTCGTGCGGTTTCGGCAAGTGCAGGTGCACCGCGTCCATCACTTCCTGCGTGGCGTGCGGGCCGGTGACGGCCAGCACCGACGGATGGACGCCGCGCACCATGTTGCCGCCGCCCTCGCCGGAGCGCGCGCCCAGGCAGCCCGTGACGATGACCTTGCCGTTGGCGGCCAGCGCCTCG
>JAJTCN010000029.1 GCA_021323335.1 Ramlibacter sp. | reverse complement strand
CGCAGCCGCACCCCGGCGTGGAGGTCAGCCGACCGTGCGAGGTCCGGCTTCCAGTCCCGCCAGTTCGATCAGCCCGCGCAACACCTCGTCCGCCGCCGAGATCAAGATATCCAGCCGGTCCTGTCCGACATAGGTGCACTCGTGGACGATCAGGTCGCGATAACGCACGGCGTTGTCGAACGTCTCCCAGGTATCGCCCTCGAAGTGAGCGGCCGGGCTGGCAGCACCGCGCAGGCGCAACACCTCCTCGACCAGCGCCTGGGGGCTGCTTTCGCGGAATTGGCGATGCCGCATCTCCGCCGTGCTGGAGGGGCGGCCGAAGGAATGCACGACCAATGAGCGGGCCAGCGCCTCCACCGCCGCCACCATGGTGACGAGCCGCGTGGACGCCATCTCGGCGTGGACGCTCGCCAGGCGCTGCTTGATCGCGCGCAGCCGGGCTGCCGGCGTGGCGACGGCATAGGCACGTTGGAGTTCGTCCGGGTGATCCAGGAGCTGCGCATGCATGCCGCCCAGTTTAGGGGCGCTCCCTCGCCGGCGCCGTGCACTACAGCACGGTTGGTGCGGGCCGCGCGACGGATGTCGCTTCCAGGTCACGCGGGACTGTTCCGATGCGCTTGCGCATAATCTTCCGCACCTACAACAGGAGACCCTCCATGCACGCCGCCTTCCTCGCCGCCGCCTTGCTGCTCGCCGGCTGCGCCACCGCCCCCGCGCCCGCGCCGATCGCGTCCGGTCCCGTGGCCTCGCAGGTGCCGCCGCACATCTCCGCGCAGCTGGTGCAGATGGGACGCGTCGTCGCACCGCCGCCCACCGCGGCGCTGTACGCACCGATGCAGCAGCGCGAGCCGTATGCCGATGTGCGCGTGGCGCGCGACGAGCGCTACGGCGCCGATGCGCGGCACCGCCTGGATGTCTTCACGCCGACCGCAACGGGCGCAGCGCGCCCCGTGCTGGTGTTCGTGCACGGCGGCGCCTTTGTCGCCGGCGACAAGCGCACCGGCACCAGCCCCTTCTACGACAACATCGCGCTGTGGGCCGTGAAGAACGGCATGGTCGGCATCAACATCACGTACCGGCTCGCGCCGCAGAACCCCTGGCCGGCCGCGCAGCAGGACCTGGCCGCGGCGCTGTCGTGGGTGCGGCAGAACATCGCCGCGCGCGGCGGCGATCCGGCGCGCATCTACGTGATGGGCCATTCGGCCGGCGCCGCGCACGTTGCGCAATACGTCGCCCATCGGCAGTTCCACGTCGCACCAGGCGGCGGCATCGCCGGCGCGATCCTGGTGTCCGGCCTGTTCGATCCGGTCTCGGCCGACCCCAATCCGCCGTTGCAGGCCTACTTCGGCCGCGATCCTTCGGTCTACGCGGCGCGCTCGGCGTTGCCGGGCATGGCGGCGGCGCGGCTGCCGATGCTGGTGGCGTACGCCGAGCTCGACCCCTCCGACTTCCATCGCCAGTCCGAGCAGGCGCGCGCGGCGCTGTGCGAGGCCGGGCGCTGCCCGACTTTCCTGCAGTTGCGCGGCCACAGCCACATGTCCGAGGTGTATGCGATCAACACGCCGGATACGGCGTTGACGGACGCGATCCGGAGTTTCGTGCGCTAGGAGTTCGCCAGCGTCAGGTCCCAATCCAGCAGCGGGCGCTCCTCGTACGGCAGGCTCCACGCCGCCATGTTCTCGCGCGTGACCAGTTCCGCCGGCAGCAGGACCTCCGCCGGAACGGTTTCTCCGCGCAGGATGCGCAGCGCCGCTTCCATTGCCAGGCAGCCCATGCCCATGGCGTTGAAGGCGGCGGTCACCAGCATCTCGCCCGTTCCGACACGGGCGACGCCGTCCGGCGTGGCGTTGACGCTGCCCATGGCGGGTCGCGCGCCGTGCTCGCGCAATGCGTCCAGGGCGCCCAGGCCCATGAAGTCGTTGGCGACCAGCACGGCATCGGGCACGCCGTGTTGCGCCAGCAGGGACTGCATGGCAGCCCGCGCCGGCTCGCGCAGGAAATGGCCGTCGGCGGCGCCGAGCACCCGTACCCCCGGCCAGGCCGCCAGGCCATCGCGGAAGCCGTTCTTGCGCGGCTCGTACAGGATGCCCAGCGGGTTGCCGTCCAGCACCAGCATCGTGCCGCGCCCGCCCAGGTGCCGCGCCACGGCCTCGGCCACGGCGCGGGTCATGGCGCGGTCGCGCGAACCGACGTAGCAGCGGGCCAGCTCCTTCCGGGTGGTGCGGCCGACGAACATGACGATCACGACGCCGGCGTCCCGCAGCTTCTCCAGCCCGGCGTCGAGCTGGCTTTCGTGCGAGCACGAGATCAGCAGCGCGTCCGGCGGCTCGCGCAGCAGCCGTTCGAGCATCTCGGCCTGCTCGGGGATGCTGTCGTCGACGACGGGCACGAGGTGCTGGACGTCGACGCCGCGCAGTTTCGCCAGCCGGTCCATGCCGATGCGGGCGCCCTGGTAGGCCGGGTTGCTGCCGTTCTTGCTGATGGTGACGATGCGGTGGCGCTTCATGGTGTGGCCGCTCCGCTCAGGTCGCCGAAGCGCCGCTGTCGATCACCTGGATCGTGCCGGTGACGCGGCGCGAATCGTCCGAGGCGAGGAACAGCGCCATCGCGGCGATGTCTTCCACCTCCACCAGCCCCACGAGGTGCGATCGCACTTCGGGCCGGCGGTGGCGGTTGCGCTCGGAGAACTTCAGGTGGTTGGGGTTGCTGGCGAGGAAGCGCGCCATGCGGTCGGTCTGCACCGCGCCGGGTGCGATGGCGTTCACGCGGATCTTGTCCGGCGCGTATTCCAGCGCCATCGAGCGCGTGATGGCA
Organism: Ramlibacter sp.; assembly: GCA_021323335.1. Classification (GTDB taxonomy): domain Bacteria; phylum Pseudomonadota; class Gammaproteobacteria; order Burkholderiales; family Burkholderiaceae_C; genus Ramlibacter. Next base: position 31,003 of record JAJTCN010000029.1, on the reverse strand, counting down.
TTCACGCCGCCCTTGGCCGCGGTGTAGGCATCGCAACCCAGCGTGCCGATGACGGCGACGAAGGAGCTGGTGTTGATCACCGAGCCGCCGCGCCCCGCCTTCTGCATCGCGCGGATGCCGAACCGGCAAGCCAGGAAGGTGGTGAGCAGGTCGCGCTTGATCGCGCTCCAGAACTCCTCCATCGGCAGGTCGGTCACCGCGTTGTCCTGGGGGGTGGAGCCACCGACGTTGTTGTACAGGATGTCCAGTCCGCCGTAGGCTTCGACGGTCCGGGCCACGGTGCGCTCCACCGCGGCTTCGTCGGTGAAGTCGCACTGCGCGAACAGCGCCTCGCCGCCGGCCGCGCGGATGTCCGCCACGCAGCGTTCGCCGATCTCGGCGTTCAGGTCGGCGACCACCACGCGCGCGCCCTCGCGGGCGAACACCCGCGCACCGGCCGCGCCGATGCCTTGTCCGGCGCCCGTGATCAGCGCAACCTTGTCCTTCAAACGCATGTCTGTCTTTCGTACTGTCGTGAAATGGCGGTCATTGCGGCTTGATGCCCGCAGCCTGCGCAACCTGCTGGAAGCGCACCAACTCCTCGCGGTGATGGCGCATCAGTGCATCCGGACCGAGCGGAAAGAGGTCCGCGTCGACACTGCGTGCGAAGTCGCGGGCGGCGTCGCTGTTGACGATCGGCCGCATCGCGTCGACCAGGCGCTTCGTGATGTCATCCGGCGTCTCGGCCCGCACGTGGAAGGTGATCCAGCTGTGGAACACGAAGTCCTTCCAGCCGCTTTCCAGCACCGTCGGCACGTCGGGCAGCGAGCGGTGGCGCTGGTCGCTGGTGGTGCCGAGCACCTTCACGCGGCCGGCCTTGGCCAGCGGCAGGGCGCCGCCGAGATCGACGAACGCCCAGTCGAGGTTGCCGCCGCCGACGTCGGTGAGGACCTGGCCGACGCTCTTGTACGGCGCGTAGGTGAACTTGAAGCCGGCCAGGCTGGCGAACCAGGTGGCGCCGAGCTGGAACAGGGCGGACGAGCCGCCGGCGTTCAGGTTGGGGTTGGCGCGCGAGGCCTTCACCAGGCTGGCCAGGTCGTTGTGCGGCGAGTTGGCGGGCACGACGATGGCGTTGGTGGTCTTGGTCAGGCCGGTGATGGGCTTGAAGTCCTTCAGCGGGTCGTACGCCAGGTCCTTCACGATGATCGGGTTCACCACCAGGGGAGACATGCTGGCCACCAGGATCGACAGGCCGTCGGCGGGCGCCGCCTTGACGGCCAACGTGCCGATGGAGCCGCTGATGCCGCCGGGCTTGTTCTCGACCACGACGGTCTGGCGCAGCGCTTCGCCCAGGCGGGCGCCGAAGAAGCGCGCCGGCGGGTCCGAGCCGCCGCCGGGGCCGAAGGGAACGATGATGCGGATCGGGCGGCTCGCGTCCTGGGCGAACGAAAACGTGAGGGGTGCGGCGGCGAGGCCTGCGACGAAGGCGCGCCGGCGGATGGGATGGTTCAAACGTTGTCTCCTCGTGGGGGTGGAAGCGGTCGCGATCTTGGGTGGGTCCTCCACCCGCGTCCATTTGCTTCTGGTTGCCTGATCGATCACCAGAAGTTTGGTTTCGACCGAATGCCCCCCGCCGAGGATCAGGGTCGGGCCTTCAGTCCAGCGCCCCCGTCATCAGCCCCGGCACCTCCTGCTGCAGCAGCGCCAGCAGCCGGCGCGCCACCGGCGACAGGTAGCCGCCGCTGCGCGCGCTGACGCCCAGCTCGCGCCGCAGCATCAGCAGCGAGGGCTTCACTTCGCGCAGCCGCGCCGAGCGCTCGGTGGCGATGGTGTGGCGCGAGACGAAGCTCAGGAGGTTGGTGCCGGCGATCAGCTGCGGCAGCAATGGAATGGAGTTCGCCTCCACCTGCACGTTCGGCGGCGGCAGCCCGCGCGAGGTGAACGCCGCATCCAGCCATTGGCGGCTGGCCGCCTCCGGCGTCGGCAGCACCCACGGATATTCCAGCAGCGTTTCCAGGCTGATGCGACGCGACTTGAAGACGGGGTGGCTGCTGCGCGCGGCGACGACGACGTCGTCGATGGCGATGGTGTGGCGCACGAAGTCGGGATCCTTCTCGGGCGGCAGCAGCCCGACCACCAGGTCCAGCTGTTTGCCACGCAACTGCTCCAGCAGCTGGAAGCTGGCGCCGACCTCGATGTTCACCTGCGCCTGCGGCGCCTGTTGCAGCAGCAGCCGGCAGAGCCTGGGCAGCAGCGCGCCCACGCTGACGGTGCCGCTGCCGATGCGCACCCGGCCTGCCAGGCCCTGGGAGAAGTCGGCCACGTGGCGCAGCGCCTCGTCGGCCGACACGCGCAACTGCCGCGCTTCGTCGAGCAGCACCAGGCCGACCGGGGTGAGCTTGACGCCGCGACCCGCCTTCTCGAACAGCGGCCCGCCGACGGTCGCCTCCAGCCGGCGGATCGCCTTGGTCAACGCCGGCTGGCTGCGCGCGATCGTCTCGGCCGCGCGGCCCAGGCTCTCCGCCTCGGCGGCGATTTCGAAGTAGCGCAGGTCGCGCAGGTTCAGGTCCATTCCAGAAGCCCAGGTGAAACGTTGCTGAATATTAGCGAATGGACAGTTAAACGTCGCCGCGGGACCATCCGGCCCCATGAAAGCAAGCGGTAGGCACCCCATCGGCAAGCTCGGCGGCATGCTGGCGATCTGGCACGACGTCGCGCCCGGCCAGGGTGCCGCCGTCCGCGAGTGGTATGCCCGCGAGCACCATTTCGAGCGCCTCGCCATCCCCGGTTTCCTGGAAGCACGGCGCTTCGAGCGCGTGTCCGGAACCGGGGCGGAGCTCCTCGGCACCTACCGTGTCGAGTCGCCCGACGTGCTGCGCAGCGAGGCCTATCGCGCCCGCGTGGACGCGCCGACGCCCTGGACGCGCGACGCGATGCAGCACTTCCGGCGCATGTCGCGCACGGTCTGCCACATCGCCGCGCAGGAAGGCCGGGCGCAGGGCGGCCACGTGGCGGCACTGGCTTCGGCCGGCGACGAGCGCATCGATCCCGCCGCGGCCTGCGCCGCCCTGGCCGGGTTGCCCGGCGTGCTGCGTGTCACGGTGCTCGAGGCCGAGCAGCAGGCGCGCGAGGCCACCAGCGCCGAGCATGCGCTGCGGGGCGGCCCCGATGCGCAGGTGCGCTGGGCGCTGCTGGTCGATACGGAAGGCCCGGCCTTCGCCGAAGACGCCCTACAGGCCGCGCAGGAACACACAGCCTGCCGGCAGGCGGCCCAGTTCGCCGTCTACCGCCTGTGCTTCGCAGCCCGCAACCCGCTTTGAGAACCGCCGTGGAACACCTGCGCATCATCACCAAGAACCACACCAACCCCGCCTACGGCGGCGCCCTCGTGGGGGCACGGACCGTCGCGGCCCGCATGGGCTGCACGCTCGACCACCGCGCGCCGCAGACGCCGGACAGCCCCGAGGAACAATCGGCGCTGGTGCGCGAGGCGGTGGCCGCACGGCCGGACGCGATCGTGCTGCTGCCCGCGCATGCGACGCTGGTCAACGATGCGATCGCGCAGGTCAACGCCGCCGGCATCCCGCTGGTGCTGTTCGTCAGCGAGCCCACGGCCGGCCACTGGGTCGGGTTCATCGGTTCCGACGACACCCGCATGGCCGCGGCGCTGGCCCATGCCGTGCTGCGCAAGCTGCGCCCGGATGCGCAGGTGGCCTTCATCGACGGCCATCCCGGCTCCATCACCACCCCGCAGCGGCGGCGTGGTTTCGAGGAGGCGCTGGCGCAGTATCCCGGCATGCGGCTGGTCGAAGCCGTGTCGGGCATGTACCAGCACGACCCCGGCCGCGAGGCCGCCCTCGCGCTGCTGGCCCGGCACGAACGCCTGGACGCCATCCTCTGCGCCAACGACCTGATGGCCTTGGGCGCGCTGGAGGCCTTCACGATCACCGGGCGCAGCATGCCCATGGCCAGCATCAACGGCACGCCGGACGCGATCGCGCAGGTGCGCGCCGGTCGTCTCGTGGCCACCGCGTCCTTCAACACCCACCGCTTCGGCTGCCTCGCCGTCGAGATGACGGTGCGCCATTTGCGCGGGCAGCCGGTGCCGCGCCGCATCGACCTGGCGCCCGACATCATCGATGCCGGCAACGCGGCGGCCTGGGACATCCCCTACGAGCAGCGACCGTGTCCCGACTGGGACCAGGTCGTCGCCGCCGCCGCCCAGCCGCTCGCCGCCTGAGCGCCGTTTTCCCCCTCGTTTCCAGGAGTTCCATTCCATGCGATTGAAAGACAAGGTCGCCTTCATCACCGGCGCCGGCGCCGGCATCGGCGCCGCCGCCGCCGTGCGCTTCGCCCGCGAAGGCGCGGCCGTGATCGTGGCCGAGATCGACAAGGCCCGCGGCGAGGACGTCGCGGAAACCATCCGCGCCAACGGCGGCCGGGCCAAGTTCGTGCACTGCGACGTCACCGACGAGAAGTCCACCGAGCAGGCCGTGGCCGAAGGCATCGCCGCCTTCGACGGCCACCTCGACATCCTCTACAACAACGCCGGCGGTTCGACCCCGCACGACGACATGGTCACGGTGGTGGACCTGGAGGAGTTCTGGCGCTGCATCAAGCTGGAGCTGCTCGGGACCTTCCTGTCCAGCCGCTTCGGCATCCGCGCGATGCAGAAGGCCGGCCGCGGCGGCTCGGTCATCAACACCGCCTCGTACAACGCCACTATCGGCACCGCGGGCCGCGACTGCTATACCGCCGCCAAGGGCGCCGTGATCGCGCTGACCCGCTCCATGGCCGTGGAATATGCGCCGGACAGGATCCGCGTGAACTGCCTGGCGCCGGGCGTGGTGATCAGCCCGCGCATGACGAAGTTCCAGCAGGACTTCCCCAACCACCGCATCTTCGACAAGAAGAACCGGCACCGCAGGCCGGAAGTCCCGTCCCACCTGCTGGGACTCATCGAGATCGAGGACCTGACCAACATGGCGCTGTTCCTCGCCTCCGACGAATCGCGCCGCGTGACCGGGCGCATCGAACTGGTGGACAGCGGCGCCACGGCGTCCTGATCCGCATCCCATTCACCCACGAAGGAGACAAGACATGCAGAACAAGACCACCCGCGGCGCCCGCCGCATCTTCCTGGCGACGGGCCTCGCCCTGGCCGCCTGCGGCGCCGCTTTCGCGCAGGGCGCCGCCAGCTTTCCCAACAAGCCGATCCGCGTGATCGTGCCCTTCACCCCGGGCGGCGGCTCCGATGCCGCGGCGCGCTTCTTCGGCGAAAAGCTCTCGACCGCGCTCGGCCAGCCGGTGCTGGTGGAGAACCGTCCCGGCGGCAACAGCGGCACCATCGGAACGTCGCTGGTGAAGGCGGCGCCGGCCGACGGCTACACCCTGCTGCTGGGCAGCACCGCGCCGCTGGTGACGAACGTCGTGATGGTCAAGGAACTGCCGTACGACGCGGTCAAGGACTTCAAGCCGATCGCCGGCCTGACCAAGAACATGACGGCCATCGTGGTGCCGGCCAACTCGCCGCACCAGAACCTGGCCGCGCTGGTCGCCGCGTCGAAGAAGGCCAAGCTGAACGCGGGCACCGCTTCGGCCGGCTTCCACCTCGCCGCCGACTGGTTCGCCAACCTCGCCGGCTTCCAGTACACGCACGTGCCGTACAAGGGCCTGGGCCAGACGCTGACCGACGTCGCCGGCGGCAACCTCGACTGGGCGATCGTCGACCTGGCCGGCGCCACGCCGCTGCTGCAGGGCAACCGCATCCGCGCGCTGGCCGTGACGGACGACGCGCGCCATCCCTTCTTCCCGGCCGTGCCGACGGTCAAGGAAAGCGGCTACCCCGACTACGTCTACAACACCTGGACCTCGTTCCACGTGCGCGCCGACACGCCGGATGACGTCTCGCGCAAGTTGACCGACGCGACGATGAAGATCCTGCAGTCCGACGCCGCGAAGGAATACGCGCAGAAGGCCGGCACCAAGCTGCTGCCGCTCGGCCCGGCCGAGTTCGCCAAGTACCAGCGCGAGGAGGTCGAGCGCTTCCAGAAGGTCGCCGAGTCTTCGGGCATCAAGGCGGAGTGAGCATGGCAGAGCGCGCAGCATTCCTGGCCAACATCGCCGAGATCGACTGGAAGCAGTACCCAGGGCACTTCGGCGGCGCGCTCTCCAAGCCGCTGGTGGCGCCGGAGACTTGCCGCTCCGGCCGCATCGACCATCGCATCTCCTGCTACGCGCCGATGGCGTACGTGGAGGAGCACGTGCACCAGGTGCAGGAGCAGGTCTACCACGTGCTCGAAGGCGAAGGCTTGCTGACGCTGGACGGCAAGCGCCACGTGCTGCGCCGCCACGATTACGTCTTCGTGCCGCCGGGCGTGCGCCACGGCTTCACCAACACCGGCACCGAGTCGCTGGTGTTCCTGGTGGTCACCACGCCGGTGAGCGACGACGAGGTGCCGCTGTGACGGCGCCCGCGCTGCGACCCTGCCGGCTGCTGCTGGGCGGGCAATGGCAGGATGGGTGCGACACCAGCGCCGTCCTCGACAAGTACAGCCAGCAGCCCTGGGCGCTGGCGCAGGTTCCTTCGCGCGACCAGGTCGCGGCCAGCGTGGCGGCGGCCGAAACCGCCTTCCGCGCCAGCCGGCTCGACGCTCACGAGCGCGGTGCCATCCTGGATCGCGCCGCCGCCATCCTGGAGCGGCGCCGCGACGAACTGGTCGCCACGATGCAGGCGGAGGCCGGCTTCACGCAGCACGACGCCGCCAACGAAGCGCGGCGCGGCGTGATCACGCTGCGCCTCTCGGCCGAGGAGGCGCGGCGCTGCGGCGGCGACTTCGTGCCCATGGAAGGCGCACCCGGCCAGGCCGGCCGCATCGGCTTCACGCTGCGGGTGCCGCTGGGCGTGGTGTGCGCGATCACGCCCTTCAACGCGCCGCTGAACACGGTCGTCCACAAGGTTGGCCCCGCGCTGGCCGCCGGCAATGCCGTGGTGCTCAAGCCCTCGCTGCACACGCCGATGACGGCCTGCATCCTGGCCGAGGCCTTGCTCGAGGCGGGGCTGCCCGCGGGCCTGCTGTCGGTGCTGCATGGCGGCGCGCAGGTCGCGCAATGGCTGCTGGACGAGCCGCTGGTGCGCTTCTATGCGTTCACCGGCAGCACCGAGGTGGGCCGCGCGATCCAGCAGCGCGCGGGCTTGCGCCGCACGCAGATGGAACTGGGCTCCATCGCGCACTGCATCGTCTGCGACGACGCCGACCTGGACCAAGCACTGCCAAAGATCGTCAACGCCGCGTACCGCAAAGCCGGCCAGGTCTGCACCTCGGTGCAGGTGCTGCTGGTGCACCGCTCCAGGATGCCGGAGGCCGAGCAGCGGCTCGCGCAGATGGTCGCGGCGCTTTCTTTCGGCGACCCGCGTGCACCGGGCACGGTCGTGGGCCCCGTCATCACCCAGGCTGCGGCGGAACGCATCGAAGGCTGGATCGCGCAGGCGATGGCGCGGGGCGCGCGGCGGCTGGCCGGTGGCGCACGCCAGGGCTCCGTGGTGCCGCCCACCTTGCTGGCCGACGTCGCGGCGGACACGCCGCTGGGCTGCCAGGAAGTGTTCGGGCCGGTGATGTGCCTGGTGCCCTTCGACACCATGGACCAAGCCATCGAGCGCGTCAACTCCACGCCCTACGGGCTGGCGACCGGCGTCTTCACCAACCGGCTGGGCGACGCCCTGGCGGCCGCGCGCCGGCTCGAAGTGGGCGGCGTCCACATCAACGAAACTTCCAGCTCGCGCGTCGACCTGATGCCCTACGGCGGCTCCAAGGACAGCGGCTTCGGCCGCGAAGGCCCACACCACGCGGTGCGCGAGATGAGCGAAGAGCGCATGGTGACGCTGCTCGCCCCCTGAACCAGAGAACGGATTTCCCATGACCCGCATGAAGGGTGGCGAGCTCATCGCCGAGTACCTCGTCCAGCAGAAGGTGCCTTACGTGTTCGGCATCTGCGGCCACGGCAACGTCGGCATCCTGGATGCGCTGCACCAGGTCAAGGACAAGGTGAAGCTGGTGTCGCCGCGCCACGAGCAGTGCGCGGGCCACATGGCCGACGCGTACTTCCGCGTGAAGCACCAGCCGGTAGCGACGCTCACGTCGACCGGTCCGGGCAGCGCCAACATGGTGATGTCGCTCGCCACGGCGCTGGCGGACTCCTCGGCCTTCCTCGCCATCACGGCCAACGTGCCGACCTCGCAGGCCAACCGCGCGCCGTTCCAGGAGCTGTACGCGCACAACCAGGCGGACTTCGCGCAGGTGCTGCGGCCGGTGGTCAAGCGCAGCTTCCAGCCCTCGCGCGTGGACATGCTGCCGCTGGCGCTGCGCCAGTCCTTCGACACCATGGTCACCGGCCGTCCCGGCCCGGTGAACCTGGACATCCCCTACAACGTGTTCCAGGAAGAAGCCGACGTGGAGCTCCCTCCGGTGGCGCATTGCCATGGTGAGCACCGCCCTGGCGCCAGCGAGCAGGACCTGGCGCAGGCCGTCGCCTTGCTGGCGGCGGCGCAGCGGCCCGTGCTCTTCATCGGCCATGGCGCCACGCTGGCCGGCGCCGGCGAGGAGCTCACCGCGCTGCAGCAGCAACTGGGCATCCCGGTCATCACCTCGCCCAACGGCATGGGGTGCGTGCCCGCGGCCGACCCGCTGACGCTGGGTTTCATCGGCCGCAATGGCGCCTACCCGGCCAACCAGGCCGGTCGCCATGCCGACCTGGTGATCTGCATCGGCACCCGCTTCGACGACCGCTCCTCCTCCACCTGGCATCCCGGCTACTCCTGGAACTTCCCGGCGACGAAGCTGGTGCACGTCGACATCGATCCGCAGGAGCTGGGCCGCAACTACCCGCCCACGCTGGGCGTCATCGCCGATGCGAAGGTGTTCACCGGCCAGTTGCTGGCGGCCGCCACGCGCGATGGCAAAACGCGGCGCGGGCAGTTCGCCGCCTGGCGCGAGCAGGTCGCCGGCTGGCGCGCGGAGTGGGAGGCTTTCGTGCGGCCGAACTTCGGCGCCATCACCACGCCGATCCGGCCCGAGTACGTGGTCGGCGCGCTGCAGGACGTGCTGCCGGACGACGTGATCCTGGCGCTGGACTCCGGCGTGCACCACAACTGGTTCATGCAGTTCTGGCAGCCGAAGCGCGCGCAGAGCATGTTGAACAGCTGGGGCTATTCGTCGATGGGCTTCGGCGTCTGCGGCGTTCTCGGCGCGCAGATGGCGGCGCCGGATCGGCCCTGCGTCGCGGTCGTCGGTGACGGCGGCTTCATGATGGCGCCGTACGTGGTGGCCACCGCGGTGGAGTACGAGCTGCCGTGCGTCTGGATCGTCTGGAACAACTTCGCCTGGGGCGCCATCCGCGACCTGCAGTACGGCCTGTTCGAGGGGCGTGAACTCGGCACCGCGTTCTACAAGGGCAAGCAGGGGCCGGGCGGCGAACGCTACAACCCGGACTTCGCGGCCTGGGCCCGCGCCTGCGGCGCCGACGGCATGACGGTGACGCGCAGCGAAGACCTGCGCGGCGCCGTGGAGCTGGCGGTGCGCAACCGCCGCCCGTGCGTGATCGACGTGCACATCGACTCCGAGGTGCGCCCGCCTTCCACCGGCACCTGGCAGTTGCCGCCCATCCCGTTCAAGGAACCCGCGTTCGGCAAGCCCTGGACCCCGGGGGCCTGAACCCGGCGGCCCGAGGCCATGGACCTGCGGCAACTGCGCTACTTCGTCGGCATCGTCGACAGCGGCAGCCTCACCAAGGCCTCGCGGCTGCTCTGCATCGCGCAGCCGGCCCTCAGCCAGCAACTGTCGAAGCTGGAGGCGGAGGTGGGGCGCATGCTGCTGCACCGGTCGGCCAGGGGCGTGGCGCCCACCGGCAACGGGCTGGCGCTGTACCACCATGCCCGCTTCATGCTGCGCCAGCAGGAACAGGCGCTGACCATCGCGCGGCAGGATGCCGGTGAACTGCGTGGCATGGTGTCGCTCGGCCTGCCCGCCACCACGCTGCACGCCATGGGCCTGCCCCTGGTGCGGCAGGTCCGCAGCCTGCACCCCGGCGTGCTGCTGAACGTGGTGGAGGGCGCCGCCGGCAGCCTGGCGCAGATGTTGCGCCAGGGCGAGCTCGACCTGGCGGTGCAGTTCGACCTGGACGCTTTCCCGCAGGGTCGCGCGGTGGCACTGCTGGACGAGGAGCTGTTCCTGCTGCTGCCGCAGGCCAGCGACCTGGTGGACCCTGCGCGGGAGAGCCTCACCCTGGAGGAGGTGGCGCGGTTGCCCTTGATCCTGCCCACCGGCAGCCACGGGCTGCGGCGGCGGGTGGGGGCCGAGTTCGACCGCCGCGGCCTGGTCCCCAACGTGGTGGCCGAATTCGATTCGTTCACGCTGCTGATGGATTGCGTGCGCGACGGCCTCGGCGCGACCCTCCAGCCGATGTCGGCGGTGTCGCAAGCGGGCCGCACGGCGCCGGGCTGGCGCGCGGTGCGCATCGCCGATGTCCGCATCAGCCGGCGCAACTACCTCTCTGCGGCGCGCCAGGAGGATGCGCCGCGCGCGGCCGTCGCCGTCGCGAGCGCGCTGCGCGACGTGGCCGCCGCGCTGGTGCGCAGCGGGCAGTGGCAGGGGGCCACCCTGCCGTCCTGAAGCGCGTGCTGCGTCGTAGTCCGTGGCCGACGCCGGGCGATGCAACCCGCCGACTTCCCGGCGTTTCCGCCCCTCAACAATGGGCCATCCAACCCAAGGAGGCCAGCCATGCTGGACGCGACCCCAGGCGAGACGACGCAACAGGACAAGCCCATGCGCGAGGACGAGGCCCTGCCCGAGGCCTCGGAGGACAAGGTGCTCGACGAGACCGCGCGGCTGGCGCGCGAAGGACGCAAGCAGCTCGAAGCGGATCCGAACGAAAACGGCTCGCCGCGCTAGGAGGCGAGGGCGGGAGACGCTTGCGCGGGGCTGCGGTTGCGCACGCCGATCACCACCCAGTAGTCACGCGGAACGCAGATGCCCAGCTCGGTGGCGAATTCCTGGTGGAAGGCGACGAAGTCGCGCCGCAGGTCCGCCACGCGCTCGGCCTGCAAGGTGGCGGCCAGCATCTTCGTCGGTCCGTAGCCGGTGGAGAAGGTCTCCCAGGCCGCTTCGGCGCTGGGCTCGCGGTAGTACGAGGTGCCCTTCTCGAAGCGCAGCGCGAAGCTTGGGCCGAGCAGCTCGCGCAGCCGCTCCTGGTTGCCCCATGCGAAGGGGGAGGCCGGCGCTGGTGAGGCCGGGGGCGGCATGTAGGGCCGCATGACCTGGAACATGCGGAACAGGTTGCTGTCGCTCTGCCAGACGGCCAGGCCGATGCGGCCGCCCGGGCGCGTGACGCGGGCGAGTTCCGACGCGGCGGCTTCCGGCCGGCTGGCGAACATGATGCCGAAGGTGGAGACGACCGCGTCGAACGTGTCGTGCTCGAAGGGCAGCGACTCGGCATCGCCGACCTGGTAGTCGATGTCGAGGTCTTCTTCCTCGGCCCGCTGGCGCGCCGCCGCCAGCAGCGCCGCCGCGATGTCGACGCCGGTGACCCGCGCGCCGCGCGCCGCCGCCAGCCGCGAGGACCAGCCGGTGCCCGTGGCCAGGTCGAGCACGCGTTCCCCCGGCTGCGGATCGAGGCGCAGCATGCAATGTTCCAGTGCGTCGGCGATGCCCCGGCTGATGCGCTCGTAGGCACGGCCACCGGAGCTCCACACGGCCGCGGGCCGCTCGTTGTGGGTCTGGATGGGGGCGTGCATGGCAGGTTCTCCTGCGATGAAGGGGCCAAGAGTTTGTGCCTCTTGCGGCGGCGATGCAATCGCTCCTCGTCACAGCGTGCGGACGAGCTGGGGTTCCTGCGTCACCCCAGCCTACGGGGAAGGGTACGCCGGGATGGCCTCGAGCGCGGAAGCGATGACGCCGCCGCCCAGGCAGACCTCGCCGTCGTACAGCACGGCCGACTGGCCGGGTGTGACGGCCCACTGCGGCTCGTCGAAGGCCAGGCGGAACCCGCCGGCTTCGCTCGACAGCGTGCACGCCGCATCCGCCTGCCGGTAACGCGTCTTCGCGCCGTAGCTGCCCGGCGCGGGCGCTTCGCCGGCGACCCAGCTCACGTCGTCGGCAGCGAGTTCCGACGACAGCAGCCACGGATGGTCGTGACCCTGCACCACCCACAGCGTGTTCTTCGCGATGTCCTTGCGCGCCACGAACCACGGCTGGTGTTCGCCGCCGCCGCGCTGCGCGCCCTTCTCCCTGACGCCGCCGATGCCCAGGCCCTGGCGCTGCCCCAGCGTGTAGAAGGACAGGCCCTGGTGCTGGCCGATCACGCGGCCGCGCGCGTCCTTGATCGGGCCCGGCTCCTTGCTGATGTAGCGATTGAGGAAGTCGCGGAAGGGCCGCTCGCCGATGAAGCAGATGCCGGTCGAATCCTTCTTCTTCGCGTTGGGCAGGCCGATCTCCTCGGCGATGCGCCGCACCTCGGTCTTGCGCAGCTCGCCGACGGGGAACAGCGTCTTCGACAGCTGCGACTGGTCCAGCCGGTGCAGGAAGTAGCTCTGGTCCTTGCTCTCGTCCAGGCCCTTGAGCAGCTCGAAGCGGCCCGCGCGTTCGCGCACCCGAGCGTAATGGCCAGTGGCTATCTTCTCCGCGCCGACGCGCATGGCGTGGTCGAGGAAGGACTTGAACTTGATCTCGGCGTTGCACAGCACGTCGGGGTTGGGCGTGCGGCCGGCCTGGTATTCGCGCAGGAATTCGGCGAAGACGCGATCCTTGTACTCGGCCGCGAAGTTGACGTGCTCGATCTCGATGCCGATGACGTCCGCCACGCTGGCGGCGTCCACGAAGTCCTCGTTCGACGAGCAGTACTCGCTGTCGTCGTCGTCTTCCCAGTTCTTCATGAAGATGCCGACGACGTCGTAGCCCTGCTGCTTGAGCAGGTAAGCGGTGACCGCGGAGTCCACGCCCCCGCTCAACCCGACGACGACCCGTGGCTTGCGACCCATGTGTGCGATTATCCCCGTGACCTCTTGTCCCTATGCTGCAACGGCCCACCCCCGTGGCGCTGCCGCGCCAGCGCTTGTCGCCCCCGGCCATGCTGGCCAGCGGCGCCCTGCACGTCGCGCTGGTGTGGCTGCTGTTGCAGTACGCGCCGGTGCAGCAGGCCGTGCGCTATGTGGTGGTGCAAGTCACGCGCCCCGCCGCGCCGCCCGCGCCGGCCGCCGCCCCGGCCAGCCGCAACGCCAGCCGCGCGATCACGCCGCCCGCCGCCCCGGGGCAGCCCGGCGATCCCTTGTCCGTCTTCAGCGCCCGGCCGGAGTCCAGCCTGCCGCTGCAAGTGACCGATACGCTGCCGCAACTGTCGCCGCCGCCCAAGCCGCGGCCGCGGCGGCAGCGGCGCGAGACCCCGCTGCCGGACGCCGCGACCGCGCCGCGCCAGCGGACGGAAACCGAGCAGGCCTTGCCGAGGGCGGAACCGATTCCTGCGATCGAGCCGGCACCCGCGCCCGCACCGGAGGAGCCTGTCCCGGCGCCATTGCCGCCGCCGGTGGCGCTGCCGGTTCCCGTGCCCGTGCCTGTGCCGGCACCTCCGCCGGAGCCGGTACCGGTCCCGGTCCCGGTCCCGGTCCCGGTCCCTGCGCCGGTACCGGCACCCGTCCCTGCACCCGTTCCTGCGCCAGCGCCTGTACCCGTCCCCGAGCCAGTTCCTTCACCGGCACCCGCTCCGGTCCCGGAACCCGCGCCTGCGCCGGTTCCTGCACCAGCGCCCGTTCCCACACCGGCGCCGGCCCCGAGCCCTGCGCCTGCGCCACCACCGACACCTGCACCTGCACCTGCACCTGCACCTGCACCTGCACCTGCACCTGCACCTGCGCCGGCTGCCGATCCCGTGCCATCGCCGGCGCCCGCACCGACGCCGGCGCCAACCGTGGCCGCACCGGCGCCGACGCCCGCGCCACCCGCGCCACCTGCGCCGCCTGCGCCGCCGGCACCTGCCGCCGCCGTGCCTGCCCCTGCACCGGCCGCTTCCGGCCCGGCGCGACCGGGCATCGCGACGCCGGCTCCGATCGCCCCGGCGCCGGGCTGGGGCGCGCCCGGCGTGGCGCCGCCGGTGCTGGCGCGCCCGCCGGCGCTGCCGCCCGCGCCCGTGATCCTGCCGCCGGCCCCCCGGCAGGTCGTGCCCGGCCCGTGGAACACGCAGCGGCGCAGCCTGGCCGACATGGCCAACGAGCAGCTGCGGCGCGGCAAGCCGAAGGATCCGCTGGCCGAAGGCATGGAAGGGGCGGGGCGCGACGATTGCCTGCATGCGCCGGAGCGGCCAAGCCAGGCGGGCGGGCTGCTCGCCGCGCCGTCGGTGATCGGGAGGGCGTTGTCGGGAGGGTGCGCGAGGTAGGGGCGAATGGCGGGGTCGCTTCGCGAACCCGCCCTACGGGGGACGACGCGTGGTCGCCGGGGCCTACTTCCCCTCGCCGTCCCCGCTGGGTTCGTCCCGCTGCTCGCCCGGCCCTCGGATGCTCGGGTCGCAATACACCGCCGCCAGCGGATACCGCACGCCGGCGAGATAGTCCTCCAGGCAGCGCAGCACCAGCGGGCTGCGGTGCCGGTCGGCGGTGGCGCGCAGCTCGTCGACCGACATCCACATCGTGCGCACGATGCCGTGGTCCAGCGTGCGGCCCGGCACCTGCTCGCCCAGATCGCCGGTGAAGGCGAAGCGCAGGTAGGTGATGTCCTCGCCGGTGGTGGAGCGCTGGAAGCGCGAGATATAGACACCCAGCAGCGCGGTCGGCGTGAAGGACCAGGTGGTCTCCTCCAGCGCTTCCCGGGCGCAGCCCTCTGCCGGCGTCTCGCCCGGATCCAGGTGCCCGGCCGGGTTGTTGATGCGCAGTCCTTCGGAGGTCTCCTCCTCGATCATCAGGAAGCGGCCGTCACGCTCGATGACGGCGGCCACGGTGACGCTCGGTCTCCAGCGTGTGTCCATGGCGCATTATGTTGTTCTTCAGCAGAATGAGGGCCCCCAGCCCGCCCACCTCCATGCATCGAGCCGCCGCGTTCCTCCTTCTCCTCGCCGCGACTGCCGCCGCTGGCCAGTCCAACCTTCCCGCCATCCAGGCGCCGCCCGCATCCGCCAACCCGTACGGGCTGGGGGCGCTCTGGGCGCAGGGCGACATCGTCTCGCGCGCCACCCTGGCGGTCCTGGTCGTCATGTCGCTGGCCAGCTGGTACGTGCTGGTCACCAAGCTGCTGGCCCAGTCCCGCATGGGCGGGCAGGCCCGCCAGGCCAATGCCAGTTTCTGGAAGGCGGACACGGTGCGGCAGGGCGCGGACGCGCTGCAGCCTGGCAGTCCCTACCGCTTCATCGCCGAGTCGGCGCTGGAGGCGACGCAGAAGCACGACGGCCTCATCGGCAAGGTGGACCTCAACACCTGGATGGCGCAAAGCATCGAGCGCGCCGTCGGCACCGTGCACAGCCGCACCCAGGAGGGCCTGGCGGTGCTGGCCACCGTCGGCTCGACCGCGCCCTTCGTGGGCTTGTTCGGCACGGTCTGGGGCATCTACAACGCGCTGGTGCGCATCGGCGCCTCCGGCCAGGCGTCCATCGACAAGGTCGCGGGCCCGGTGGGCGAGGCGCTCATCATGACGGCGCTGGGCCTGGCCGTCGCCGTGCCGGCCGTGCTGGGCTACAACTGGCTGGTGCGGCGCAACAAGGTGGCGATGGACACGGTGCGGGCCTTCGGCTCCGACCTGCACACGGTGCTGCTCGCCACCGGCGGCAAGGGGGCCTGAGCTTGGCGATCCGCTATCGCGACCAGCAGGCCGGCGACGACGCGCTCATCGCCGAGATCAACACCACGCCGCTGGTCGACGTGATGCTGGTGCTGCTGATCATCTTCCTCATCACCATCCCGGTCGTGAACAGTTCGATCGCGGTGACGCTGCCGCTGGAGCAGAACCAGCGGCGCGACGACCAGCAGGAGAACGTGATCGTGACCGTCGACGCGCAGGGGCGCACGTGGTGGTTCGACACGCCGCTGCCGGATGCCAGCGGCCTGGCCGAACTGCTCGGCAAGGTGGCGGCGATGCAGCCGCAGCCCGAGCTGCACATCCGCGCCGACGTGCGGGCGGACTACGACCCGGTGGGCCGCGTCGTGCTGGCCGCGCAGCAGGCCGGCATCGCCCGCATCGGCTTCCTGACGGAGCCTCCCGCGCGATGATGATCCGCACCGGCACCGAGCCCGATCCCGAGCCGATCGTGGACATCAACACCACGCCGCTGGTGGACGTGCTGCTGGTGCTGCTGGTCATGCTGATCATCACCATCCCGATCCAGCTGCATGCCGTGGCCCTGGAGATGCCGGGGCGCAATGCGCCCCAGCCGACGGTGCCGCCGGCGATCGTGCAGCTGGAGGTGGATGCGGCCGGCCGCTTCGTCTGGAACGGCGAGCCGCTGGCCGACCGGCAAGCGCTGGAGGCGAAGCTGCGTGAGGCGGCGCAGCAGCCCGACCAGCCGGAAATCCATGTGCGCGCCCACCCGCGCGCGAAGTACGCGCCGGTGGCGGCGGCCCTGACGAGCGCGCAACGGCTGGGGCTCGCCAAGATCGGCCTGGTGGGATCGGAGCAGTTCGCGCGATGAACAGCGTCGAAGCCGCCCAGGCCATCCTGATGTACGGGGTGATTCCGCTGTGGATAGCGGCCGGCCTCGCGGATTGGGCCTGCCACCGCGGCACCGCCATCGCCCGCACCAGCGGCCTGCCCGAAAACCTGCTGCACTGGCTGCTGATGGCCCAGGGCGGGCTGGTGCTGCTGGCCGTCGCCCTGTTCGAAGTGGATGCGGCGGTGCTGCTGCTCGCCTTCGCCGGTTTCCTGGGCCACGAACTCACCACCTACCTGGAGCTGCGCTACACGGTGGCCAAGCGCGAGATCCGCCCGGTGGAGCAGATGGTGCACAGCTTCCAGGAGCTGCTGCCGCTGGCCATCCTGGCGCTGCTCGCGGTCATGCAGTGGGACCAGGTGCTGGCGCTGTTCGACGCCGGCACGCCGGACTTCGGGCTGCAGGAGAAGGCGCAGCCGTGGCCGCCGGCCTACCTGGCGGCGGCCGGCCTGGCCGTGCTGGTGTTCAACGTGCTGCCGATGGTCGAGGAGACGATCCGCTGCCTCCGGGCGCGTGGCGCGGTTTAGGCCTCGTACTCCGGCGCGCCCTGCACCCACATGAAGGACTGCAGGTCGATCATGTCGCGGGCCTTGAAGCCGGGCTTGCGATCGAGGTCGCGCCGCACCACGCCCGCGAAGGTCATCAGGTCCTGGTACATCGGCCACGATGGCTTGGCGTCGTAGCCGAGGGCGTAACCGTAGAGATGCGCGGCGCGGCGCGTGGCGCGCGGCTTGAACAGCAGGTGCCGGTCCGGGCGGGCGATGAAGCCGAACACCGTGGCCACGGGCCAGGTGAGCACGCGGCTCTGGCGCTGCGGCAGGTCGGCCAGCGCCTCCAGCCAGTCGTTGAAGCGGCGCTGCGCCGACCCGGGGCCGTGCAGGAAACCATACAGCTCGGTGGCGAACAGCCGGGCGCCCGCCGTCGACTTGACCGCGTCGCGCAAGGCCATGCGTTCGAAGGTGGAGAGCAGGCTGGCGCGCGCTTCGATGCGCACCGCGATGTCGGCGATGACGCGGAACTCGCCGCGGGCGAGCAGCTTGCGGAAGTCGGCGGCGGCCAGCTCGGTTTCCCATTCGAGGTGGGCGCGCTCCTTGTGCGAGCGCTCGGCCACCAGGTAGGTTTCGTCCTCGAAACCATCGGGATAGAACAGTTCGAATTTGCGCCGGCAATGTGCCGCGCCCAGGTAGATGACGTTGGTTGCACCAGCGCCTGCAAGGGGGAAGGGGAGGAAAGCCGTACGTGCCATGCGGTCAGTGTTCGCCCCCGGCCTAGCTCAGCCATGTCGGACGGGACGCCGCCGGGCTGTAGGACTCAGCCGGACGCCGCCAGAAGCAGCTCTGAAATTTCAGATGGTGCAGCGACGCGCTTCGGCGGACCCCAATAACCGGTCCCACGGCTGACGTAGATCCGCATACGGCCGAGCTGGTGCAAGCCGGCCACGTAGGGCTGCTGGAGCGGGACGAACAGGCTCCAGGGCAGGAACTGGCCGCCGTGCGTGTGGCCGGAGATCTGCAGGTCGAAGCCGGCGAGCGCCGCAGCCGGCGCGGTGCGGGGCTGGTGCGCCAGCAGCACGCGCGTCACGCCTTCGGGGGCGCCCGCCAGGGCCGCCGCGGGGTCGCTGCGGTGCGCGGGATCGAAGAGGTGCGCGGTGTAGTCGGTCACGCCCGCCAGCACCAGCGAGGCGCCGTCATGCGACAGCACGACGTGTTCGTTGTGCAGCACCCGGATGCCCAGGCGCTGCAGCTCCGCCACCCAGCCATGCACACCGGAGTAGTACTCGTGGTTGCCGGTGACGAAGTACACGCCATGCCGCGCGCGCAGCCCGGCCAGCGGCGCGACGTGCCGCGCAAGCTCCGGCACCGACCCGTCGACCAGGTCCCCGGTGATGGCGATGACGTCGGGGTCCAGCGCATTCACCCGCTCCACGATGGCCTGCAGGTAGTCCTGCTTGATGGTGGGTCCGACGTGGATGTCGCTGATCTGGACGATGCGGAAGCCGGCCAGCGCCGGGTCCAGCGAGGGCAGCGGCACCTGCACGCGGCGCACGGCGGCCGTCCGCCGGGCATTGAAGTAGCCGAGGGCGGTGAGCCCCAGGGCCAGCAGCAGCACCACGATGGCCGAATCGGCGCGCAGGTCCGCTGGCGCGTCGCCGGCGATGGCGAAGCCAAGCAGCAGCAGGTCGCGCAGGAAGGTCAGGACGAACAGGGACGAGAACAGTCCCATGAACAGCATGCCGACCCAGGTGAGCCGGTCCGCCGCCGGCGGCTGCAGGTAGCGCCGGGCCATCAGTCCGGCGGGCACCAGGACCGCGGAGGCGACGAGCAGCGCGGACACCGCCACGCCAGCGGGCAGGGACGGCAATGCCGGGACCAGGCGGGCGCCGATATAGAGATGCAGCGCGACGGAGACGAGGGCGACGGGAGGCAAGGTCATCAGATGGGGCCGCGGGGCGCGCGCGCAAGGGAGAACCCCTTGTTTTCGGGGGCGGAGCTCGACAGGGTTTCATGTAAGCTTGCGTTCAGCTCGCACAACAGGTCCCACCGAGGAGAAGAAACAAAAATGCAAACCGTTGCACCTGCCGTGCCGCCCCTGTTGATCGGTGTCCCGCGGGAAACGGCTCCTGGCGAAAAGCGCGTCGCCACGGTGCCGGAGGTCGTCGCCAAGCTGGTCAAGCTCGGCTTCGCCGTCGCGGTGGAAAGCGGGGCGGGCGACGCCGCGAATTTTGCCGACGATACCTATAGAGCCGCGGGGGCCGAAGTGGTGCCCGACGCGATGCAGCTCTGGTCGCGCGCCGACGTCGTCCTCAAGGTGCGGCCGCCCACGCCGCAGGAAGCGCAGATGTTGCGCGAAGGCGCGACGCTCATCGGCTTCATCTGGCCGGCGCAGAACCCGGAGCTGATGCAGCAGCTGGCGACGCGCCGCGCCACCGTGCTGGCCATCGACTCCCTGCCGCGCCAGCTGTCGCGCGCGCAGAAGATGGACGCGCTGACCTCCATGGCGGGCATCAGCGGCTACCGCGCCGTGATCGAGGCCGCCAATGCCTTCGGCCGCTTCTTCAATGGCCAGGTCACGGCGGCGGGCAAGATCCCGCCGGCGCGCGTGTTCATCGCGGGCGCGGGCGTGGCGGGCCTGTCCGCCATCGGCACCGCGGCCAACCTGGGCGCCATCGTCCGCGCCAACGACACCCGCGCCGAGGTGGCCGACCAGGTCGTCTCCCTCGGGGGCGAATTCGTCAAGGTCGACTACGAGGAAGAAGGCTCGGGCGGCGGCGGCTACGCCAAGGTCATGAGCGAAGGCTTCCAGCAGGCCCAGCGCGACATGTATGCGCGCGAGGCCAAGGACGCCGACATCATCATCACCACGGCGCTGATCCCCGGCAAGCCGGCGCCCAAGCTGATCACCGCCGAGATGGTGCGCAGCATGAAGCCCGGCAGCGTGATCGTCGACATGGCCGCGGAGCAGGGCGGCAACTGCGAGCTGACCGAGCCCGGCCAGGCCGTGGTGAAGCACGGCGTCACCATCGTCGGCTACACGGACCTGGTGAGCCGCCTGGCCAAGCAGGCGTCCACGCTCTATTCCAACAATCTGCTGCGCGTCACCGAGGAGCTGTGCAAGGCCAAGGACGGCCGCCTCGACGTCAACATGGACGACGATGCGATCCGCGGCCTGACCGTGGTCAAGGAAGGCAGCATCACCTGGCCGCCGCCGCCACCGAAGATACCGGCCGCCAAGCCCAAGGCAGCGGCCGCGCCCGTCGTCGCGAGCAAAGGAGGCCACGGCCATGGCGCCAGCGAGCCCATGTCGGCCAGGTCGCTGGCCATCGTGTTCGGCGTCGGCGCGCTGCTGTTCCTGCTGGTCGGCCTGTACGCGCCCGCCAGCTTCCTGTCGCACTTCACCGTCTTCGTGCTGGCCTGCTTCGTCGGCTACATGGTGGTCTGGAACGTGACGCCGTCGCTGCACACGCCGCTGATGAGCGTGACCAACGCCATCTCGTCGATCATCGCGATCGGTGCGCTGGTGCAGGTGGCGCCGCCGTTGACCGGGAGCGGCGGGGCGGACCGGCCGAACCAGGTGATCCTGGGCCTGGCCGTGTTCGCGCTGGCGCTCACGGCCGTCAACATGTTCGGCGGCTTCGCGGTGACGCGGCGCATGCTGGCGATGTTCCGCAAATAAGAAGGCACGGACATGAACGCAAGCCTCGCCACCGTCTCGTACATCGCTTCCACCATCCTCTTCATCCTGAGCCTGGGCGGCCTGTCGAATCCGGAGACCGCCCGCCGCGGCAACCTGTTCGGCATGATCGGGATGGCGCTGGCCGTCCTGGCCACCGTGCTCAGCCCGCGGGTGACGCCGGCCGGCTACGCCTGGATCGTCGGCGCCCTGGTCGTCGGCGGCGCCGTCGGCCTGGTCGCCGCGAAGAAGGTGCAGATGACGCAGATGCCGGAGCTGGTCGCGCTGATGCACAGCCTGGTCGGCCTCGCGGCCTGCCTGGTCGGCTTCGCCAGCTACGTCGACACGTCCACCGTCTTCCCGACCGTGGCGGAGAAGTCCATCCACGAGATGGAGATCTACATCGGCATCCTGATCGGCGCGGTCACCTTCTCGGGATCGATCGTCGCCTTCGGCAAGCTGTCCGGCAAGATCGGCGGCAAGCCCCTGCTGCTGCCGGGACGCCACTTGCTCAACCTCGCCGGCCTGCTGATCGTCATCTATTTCGGCTGGGCCTTCCTGCAGGCCGAGACGATATCGGCGGGCATGCTGCCGCTGGTCATCATGACCGTCATCGCCTTGCTGTTCGGCGTACACATGGTGATGGCCATCGGCGGCGCGGACATGCCGGTGGTGGTCTCGATGCTGAACAGCTATTCGGGCTGGGCCGCGGCCGCCACGGGCTTCATGCTGAGCAACGACCTGCTGATCGTGGTGGGTGCGCTGGTCGGGTCCTCGGGCGCCATCCTGTCGTACATCATGTGCCGCGCGATGAACCGCAACTTCCTGAGCGTGATCGCCGGCGGCTTCGGCACCGGGGGCGGCACCGTGACCCAGGGCGACTCTGCCCAGCCCGAGGGCGAGGTATCCCCGATCACCGCCGCCGAGACGGCCGAACTGCTGCGCGACGCCAGGACCGTGGTCATCGTGCCGGGCTACGGCATGGCGGTGGCGCAGGCGCAGCACACGGTGTTCGAGATCACCCGGCTGCTGCGCGAGAAGGGCGTCACCGTGCGCTTCGGCATCCATCCGGTCGCCGGCCGCATGCCGGGCCACATGAACGTGCTGCTGGCCGAGGCCAAGGTGCCCTACGACATCGTTCTGGAGATGGACGAGATCAACGAGGACTTCCCGCAGACGGACGTGGCCATGGTGATCGGCGCCAACGACATCGTGAACCCGTCCGCGCAGGACGACCCGGGCAGCCCGATCGCCGGCATGCCGGTGCTGGAAGTGTGGAAGGCCAAGACGTCCATCGTGATGAAACGCGGCATGGCGTCCGGCTACGCCGGCGTGGACAATCCGCTCTTCTACAAGGACAACAACCGCATGCTGTTCGGTGACGCCAAGAAGATGCTGGACGAGGTTCTCGGCGCGCTGAAGTCATGAAACAGGAGACAACGAGCATGGACAACCGCCCCTGGCTCGGCGCCTACCCGCAAGGGGTGCCGGCCGACATCGACGCCTCCCAGTACGCCTCGCTGGTGCAGCTGATGGAGGAGAGCTTCCAGAAGTACGCCGCGCGCACGGCGTACGTGTTCATGGGCAAGGAGGTCACCTTCGGCGAGACCGATTCGCTCAGCCGCGCCTTCGCCGCCTACCTGCAGGGCCTGGGCCTGGCCAAGGGCGAGCGGGTCGCCATCATGATGCCGAACTGCCCGCAGTACCCGGTGGCGGTGGCGGCCATCCTGCGCGCCGGCTTCGTGGTGGTGAACGTGAACCCGCTGTACACCCCGCGCGAGCTCGAGCACCAGCTCAAGGATTCTGGCTCGAAGGCCATCGTCATCATCGAGAACTTCGGCGCCACGCTGCAGCAGTGCATCGCCAACACGCCGGTCAAGCACGTGGTGCTGGCCAGCATGGGCGACATGCTCGGCGGGCTGAAGGGCACGCTGGTCAACTACGTCGTGCGCAAGGTCAAGAAGATGGTGCCGGCGTTCAGCCTGCCCGGCGCCGTGAAGTTCAAGGATGCGATCGACCGCGGCACCCGCGGCACGCTGCGCAAGCCGGAGATCCGCCACGACGACGTCGCCGTGCTGCAGTACACCGGCGGCACCACCGGCGTCTCCAAGGGCGCGGTGCTGCTGCATCGCAACGTGATCGCCAACGTGCTGCAGTCGGAGGCCTGGAACAAGCCGGCCACCGACAAGCTGGACCCCAACGAGCAGCCCACCGGCGTCTGCGCGCTGCCGCTGTATCACATCTTCGCGTTCACGGTCGGCATGATGCTGTCGATGCGCACCGGCGCCAAGCTGATCCTCATCCCGAATCCGCGCGACCTGCCGGCGGTGCTGAAGGAGCTGTCCAAGCAGAAGTTCCACACCTTCCCGGCCGTCAACACGCTGTTCAACGGCCTGGCCAACCACCCGGACTTCAACAAGGTGGACTGGTCCCACCTGAAGATCTCGGTGGGCGGCGGCATGGCGGTCACCGGCGCGGTGGCCAAGCTGTGGCTGCAGAAGACGGGCTGCCCGATCTGCGAAGGCTACGGCCTGTCCGAGACCTCGCCCTCGGCGAGCTGCAACCCGGTGACCAGCACCGAGTTCACCGGCACCATCGGCGTGCCGCTGCCCTCCACCTTCATGAAGTGCATCGACGACGACGGCCGTGAAGTCGCGGTGGGGCAGCCGGGCGAGATCGCCATCAAGGGCCCGCAGGTGATGGCCGGCTACTGGCAGCGCCCGGACGAGACCGCCAAGGTCATGACCGCCGACGGCTACTTCAAGAGCGGCGACATCGGCATCATGGACGAGCGCGGCTACTTCAAGATCGTCGACCGCAAGAAGGACATGGTGCTGGTCTCCGGCTTCAACGTGTACCCGAACGAGGTGGAGGAAGTGGTGGCGCAGATGCCCGGCGTGATGGAGTGCGCGGTGGTCGGCGTGGCCGACGACAAGACGGGCGAGGCCGTGAAGCTGGTGATCGTCAAGAAGGACCCGGCGCTCACGGAAGACCAGGTGCGCGAGTTCTGCCAGGCCAACCTGACGGGCTACAAGCGCCCGCGCGTCATCGAGTTCCGCACCGACCTGCCCAAGACGCCGGTGGGCAAGATCCTGCGGCGGGAACTGCGGGACAAGAAGTGACGATCGTCCCCCGCCGACGGCGGGAAACGATCGTCATCCCCGCGCAGGCGGGGATCCAGGAAGCGGCCCGCGGGCCGCTTTTTCTTTGGGAGCCCTGGATTCCCGCCTCCGCGGGAATGACAATGAGCCATGCGCACCGCCATCGTCTCCGCCATGCACGAGGAGCTGTCCGCCGTGCTGGCCCTCCTGCCGGATGAGCACAAGCAGGTGGTGGCGGGGCGCGAATTCTGGATCGGCCACCTGCACGGCCAGGAAGTCGTGGCCGTGCTCTCGCGCATCGGCAAGGTGGCGGCGGCGACGACGGCCACCGCGCTGATCGAGCGCTTCGCCGTCGACCGCATCCTCTTCACCGGCGTGGCTGGCGGCATCGCGCCCGGCGTGCAGCGCGGCGACGTCGTCGTCGCCGACGCCTTCCTCCAGCACGACCTGGACGCATCGCCGATCTTCCCGCGCTACGAAGTGCCGCTGTACGGCACCGACCGCTTCCGCACGGACCCGGTGCTCACGCAGAAGTTGCTGGCCGCGGTGGCCCAGGCGCTGCCCGGCACGACGCTGCATCGCGGGCTGGTGGCCAGCGGCGACCGCTTCGTCTCCAGCGCGCTGGAAAGCCAGGCCTTGCAGCAGGCGCTGCCCGCTGCGCTGGCCGTCGAAATGGAAGGCGCGGCCTTCGCCCAGGTCTGCAGCGACTATGCCGTGCCGTTCGCCGCGGTGCGCACGATCTCCGACCGCGCCGACGACGCCGCGCACGGCGACTTCCTCAGCTTCATCGACCAGGTGGCGAGCCGCCACTCGGCGGCGATCGTGGCGGCGTTCCTGCGGATGGAATGACGGCGGCCAGTCCCAGCCCGCACAGGAGCAGTGCGACGCTGGCGCCGCTCGGCCAGTCCAGCGCCCAGGAAACGCCGAGTCCGGCGAGGCTCGCGCCCGCGGCCAGCGCGATGGCGTCGCGCAGCGGACGGCCGCGCCGGGTCCACAGCGCCGGCGCGATCAGCAAGGCGAACACCAGGTACAGCCCGAGGGCCGGGACGGCCACGCTGAGCGCCAGCGCGAACACCGGATAGAACAGCGCGTCGCGCCCCAGTCGGCGGCCGTCGCGACCGGCGAGCGCCAGCACGACGATCGCGCCGGCGGCCAGCAGCGCCGTGGCCGGCCAGCCGACCCACAGCACGTCGGCCGCGAGCAGGGCGGTCAGCTGTTCCCGTCCGTGCGGATCGAAGGCCGCGCCGACCACCGAGGCGCTGGCGCCGGCCACGTAGACCAACCCGATCAACGCCTCGCGTTGCGCCGGCCAGCGCCGCGCCAGCCACCACACCAGTCCGCCGCCCAGCAGGGCGGCGACGGCGGACAGCACCGCCGTCGCGCCCGGCGGCGCCCGCTCCCAGGCGATGCCGACGGCCAGCGCGCCGGCCGCGGCCACCTGGGCCACGGCCAGGTCGATGAACACCACGCCACGGGCGAGCACCTGCGCACCGAGGGGCACCAGCAGCAGGCACGCTGCCAGCAGCGCCAGTGCAGGGGCGGCGATCCAGGCGAGGTCGGCGGCCATGTCAGCGCGCCGCGGCCAGCAGCCGGTCCAGCAGGTGGTCGTACCAGCCGGCCAGGGTGGAGGCGGGCGGTTCCTCCGTCACCGTGGAAGGCAATTGCAGCACCGCGGCGCCCGCCCCGAGCTGCTGCGCCAGCCACTGCGCGGAGCGCGGGTCCTGGTAGGCGGCCACGACCACGGCGCGCGGGGGCTGGGCGCGGGTGAGCTCCAGCACGCGCTGCAGGTGGCCCGGCGTGGGCGGCATGCCGGGGCGCGGTTCCAGGTCCGCGACCTGTTCGATGCCAAGCCACCGCCACAGGTAGCCGAAGGTCGTGTGCTGCGCCACCACCCGCATCCCCCGCAGTGGCGCGGCCTTGCGGTCCCATTGCGCGATGCGCGCGCGCCAGTCGGCATCCCATGCGGTCCAGCGCTGGCGGATCTCGCCGGCACGGGACGGGTCCGCCGCCTGCAGGCGTGCGGCCAGCACCTCGGCGTGCGGATTGCCCTCGCTGTGCACGTCGCCTTCGAATGGCGTGCCCGGGGGGCGCGGGTCGATCAGCGTGACGTGCTCCGCGGCGAACAGCATGCCCGGTGCGCCTTTCTGGACGCGCGGGTTGCCCGAGCGCTGCTGCAGCACCGGCAGCCAGCCGGCCTCCATCGAGGCGCCCGTGCAGACCGCGACGTCCGCCTGCCGCAGCGCCGCGATCAGGCTCGGGCGGGCCTCGATGTGGTGCGGGTCCTGGCGCGCGTGCGTGGCGGAGCGCACCTGCGCGTGGGGGGCGAGTTCGCGGGCCAGCGCGGCCCATTCGGGCTCGCACGTGAACACGGTGAGCGCCTGGGTGCCGCCGGCGCAAAGCGCCAGGGTCGCGGACGCGAGCGCGGCGCGCAGGGTTCTAGAAGGAATGGGCAGCATGGGCGCCGAAGCTCAGGATGTATTGGAGTTGCACGGCCCGGGTGGCTTCATCGAAGCCCGCGCGGCTGCGCTGGTGGGTGTACTGCACGCGCAGGGTCTGCGCGTGCGAGGGCTTCCAGGCCAGCATCAAGGCGGTCTCGCGCAGCCGGCCGTCCTCGAACTGGTCCTCGTGCGGGGTGCGCGTGCGCAGCAGGTCGTGCCGCACGCCCGCCTCCCAGGTGGGCGCGAAGCGCCACACCACGCTGAGGTATTGCGCCAGGTGGCGGTCCGCCCGCGTGGCGAAGCGGTTCAGGCCGCTGACCCGCGCGATCTCGTAGGCCACGCGGAACTGCTGCCGCGCGTTGTTGCCCTCCGGGGCCCACTTCCACGCCAGTTCGCCCACCCACATGCGGCGCCCGGAGAAGGCGGCGCCGTGCGCGTGGTCGTGCTCCTCGCCTTCCTCTTCCTCCTCGTGCTCCTCGACCGCCGCCTCGCGCGGGTTGTGGAGGTACGACAGGCCGGCCTGCCAGCTCTGGCTGGACCCCAGGTCGCCACCCGTCCTGGCCGACAGCACGACGACACCGCGGCGACTCGGCGACGCCGCCTCCTGCACCAGCCGCGTCCCGGCGAACCACTCGGCCCCCAGCCGCAGGTACAGGTCGGTGGGCGCCGTCCAGTTCACGCGCACGCCGTCGTCGAAGTAATGGCCGCCGAGGAAGGCGCGGTACAGCAGCGGCCGCTCCACGAAATCGTCGGAGTGGGAATGCTGTTCGTTGAGGTAGCCGAGCTGCGAGGAGAACCGGCCCGCGCGGACCTGCAGGCCGGCGGGCAGGGCGCGGGTCTGCAGCCAGGCTTCCTCGACTTCGGCTTCCACGCGCTTGTCTTCGCTGTGGACCGAGAGGGTGCCTTGCGCCTCGAGCAGGTCCCCGACGGGGCCGGTCACGGCCAACTCGCTGTGACCGAGGGCCAGCCCCCGTGGGCGCTGGCCCAGCCCCAGTTCGCGGGACGCGGCGGTGATGTCGATGACGGCGCCGGCCTGCCAGCCAGGGTAGGCCGGCTGCGCCGCCGCCGGGCCGCCCATGGCGGCGGCCAGGCCAAGCAATGCAATGGAAGTTCGCATGGAATCTCGCTGAAAAAGGGAACGGCGGGCCGGCCGCGTCGTGCGGCGGGCCCGGGGACCAGGGTCAGCGAGAGAGGGGAGGACCGCGAGCGAGGAAAGGCGAAGCCCGGCGCTCGCTGGGGCCGGCATCGGCGAACAGCAGGGGCTGCGCCGCGGGAACCAGGGGCGGTGCGAGGTCCGGCGCGTGCACGGGCGTGCCGCAATGGCCCAGGCCGTCCAGCAGGCGGCAACCGACTTCGTCGGCGTGGGCGAACAGGGCGTGCGTCCAGTTCGCTGCCTGGGCCGCCGGTTGTCGCTGCTCCGCGCCCGGCGACGCATGCGCCCACGCCGCCGAGTGGCCGGCGGGCAGGTGCGCGACGCGGTGCAGCAGGCCCAGGGCCTGCGCGCACACCATGGCGAACAGGACCCAGCCGAGAACCGCGCGGCGCGCCTTCATGGGCACGGACATTACCGCAGCCAGCCCCGCTTGCGGAAGTACCACATCGGACCCAGCGCCGACGCCACCATCAGGCCCAGGGCGAAGGGATAGCCGCCCTGCCAGTCGATCTCCGGCATGAAGCGGAAGTTCATGCCGTAGATGCTGGCTATCAGCGTGGGCGGCAGCAGCGCGACGCTGGCCACCGAGAAGATCTTGATGATCTTGTTCTGGTTGATGTTGATGAAGCCGACCGTGGCGTCCATCAGGAAGTTGATCTTGTCGAACAGGAACGCCGTGTGGTTGTCCAGCGATTCGATGTCGCGCAGGATCTGCCGGGCGTCGTCGAACTGCTCGGCGTTGAGCATGCGGCTGCGCATCATGAAGCTGACCGCGCGGCGGGTGTCCATCATGTTGCGGCGGATGCGGCCGTTCAGGTCTTCCTGCCGGGCGATGGCGGCCAGTACCTCGCCGGCCAGCGTGTCGGTCACTTCGCCGGACAGCACCTGCTTGCTGGATTTCTCCAGCTCGTCGTAGATGCCCTCCAGCGTGTCGGCCGAGTATTCGGCGTCGGCATCGAACAGCTTGAGCAGCACCTCCTTGGCGTCCTCGATCAGGCCGGGGGCGCGGCGCGCGCGCAGGCGCAGCAGCCGGAAGACCGGCACGTCCTCGTCGTGGATGGAGAACAGCACGCCGTGGCTCTTGAGCGACTCGTTCACCAGGTTCAGGATGAACGCCACCCGCACGGTGCGGGGCTCGTCGTCGGCGATCAGGAAGTCGCTGCGGATGTGGAGGTCGCCGTTGTCCTCTTCGTAGAAGCGCGCGGACTCCTCGATGTCCTCGTCCATCGCGTCTTCCGGGATGGACAGGCCGTAGTACTGCTTGACCCAGCGCTTTTCCTCCAGCGTGGGCGACTCGAGGTCCACCCAGATCGGCTGGAACTTGGACAGCTCTTCCAGCGATTCGATCTCTTCCTGGAAGAGCCGGCCGTTGGCGAGCGAAAAGATGTTGAGCATGGCTCGGCCCGATTATGCCGCGCCGAGGCCGAGGAACGCGAGCAGTTCGGCCTTGCGCGCGAACGCATCGCGCTCGCCCAGCGCCACCAGCGCCTGCACGAATTCGGGTTCGAACAGCAGGTAGCTGGCCAGCGCCGCGCCACTGGCGTCGCGCATGGCGCCGAAGCCGCCCAGGGCGCGCCGCACCGTCGGCGGCAGCAGCTTCGCGTGGCTGCGCGCCAGGCTGTCGAGCGACTCGGTGGGCTGGATCGCCAGCACGTCGATGGCGTGGTACGGCAGCACCGCCGCGATCTCGCGCGGCAGTTCGCGCAGCGTGCGCGCGAGGCGCTGCGTCTGCTCGACGTCCGCCTGCAAGGTGTCGTGGAAGACGCTGGCCATCGCGTGGCCCGCGATGCCGCCGAGTCCGGGCGCTCCCGCCACCGCACTGCCGAGCCCGGCGCGCTCCGGCTGGCCGACGCCGATCACCAGCACCTTGCGCGACCCCAGGTGCACGGCAGGCGACAGCGGCGAGACCTGCCGCATCGAGCCGTCGCCGAAGTACTCGCGGCGGCCGTCCACCCACAGCGGCGTGGCCGGGAACAGGAAGGGGATGGCGCTGGACGCCATCAGGTGCTCGATGGTCAGCGGCTGGAACTCGGCGCGCCGGCCGGGGCGTTGCCACGCCTTGTGGCGGCTGTCGCGCGCCGTGTGGCAAAAGGTCCAATGGACACCGGTGGTGTAGCTGGACGCGGTGATCGCCAGCGCGTCGATGGCGCCGCCCTCCAGCGCCTCGTCGATGCCGGACAGGGAGATGCGCTGGTGCAGCGTGTCCACCAGCGGCATGGTGTCCAGCACGGCGCCGCGGCTGCGGGCGTGGCCCCATAGCTTGACGGCGGCCAGCAGGCGGCTGAAGCCCACCCACATCGGCGCTTCCAGCCGGTACACGCGGTCGCAGTGCAGGACGTCCCAGAACTGGCGCAGTTCGTCGAAGGCGGCCAGCCCGCGGCTGGCATGGGAGGCCAGGAAGGCGGCGTTGAGCGCGCCGGCCGAAGTTCCCACCAGCACCTGGAAGGGGAAACCGGTGGTGCCGAAGGGCTGCAGGCGGATCATCGAGGCGATGCCGGACAGCACGCCGACCTGGTAGGCGGTGCGCGCGCCCCCGCCCATCAGCACCAGGCCGTGGACGGGCCGGTCGGGGCTGGTCAAGCCGCCATGGATGATGGTTTCGAGGCTCATCGGTATGCGCGCGCTCACTGCTGAGTCGGTCCGCAGGACAAATCCTACACGGCTGGGCCAGAACGTCCGACAGCATTGCCCAGGAGGCCCCCTTAAATTGACCCAGTCGCCCCGGCCCGTTGGGTCCGGAGCAGTCTTTCCCCCAAGGAGCCGAGATGATCCAGCTAGCGACCGACCCGAACGCCAGCCGCTCGACCTGGCGTCCCGCAGCCGCGGATAGCCAGGACAACCTGGTTCAGCGGCGGCCCCGCAGCGCCCACGCCTGGCCTTTCATCAGCCGGCATGGCGAGCAGCCCTCGGCTCCCCGGGAAAGCAAACCCACCCACAACAGCGATAGCGGTAGCTGACCGCACGCACCGGAGCACAGCATGTACAAGGAACCGAAGTCCAGCAACCGCTTCAACGACACGCCGCGCGACAAGCCGCATGCGGAGCGCGTGGAACACGCCAACCTGGAGCGCCCGGGCGCGCAGGCGCATCCCAAGGCCGCCGGCTGGAACCGCCTCGACGCGGCTGCCGCCTGGCGCCTGCGCTGAAGCGCATGCCCTTCACCGAGTGACCCGCGGGCGGTGCGAACCGACCCGCCCGAATGCTTGCGGCCCCGAGGGGCCGCTTCGTTTTGGTGCTCTCGTTTTCATTGCGGTTTTCGCAGGGCGGCCGCAACGAATTCGCGCCTCGACCTTGAGGGAAATCAATTGCGTTTTGCGGGACCCGGGCGCATAGTGGATCGAAGCTTTTCGAGATCCCGTGTTCCTTTCCCGCGCCATGTCGGCGCACTGCAACCAGGAGGCTCCATGAACCTGACGATCAGCGGTCACCACCTCGAAGTAACCCCCGCTCTCCGCAATTACGTGACCACCAAGCTCGATCGAATCACC
>JAJTCN010000028.1 GCA_021323335.1 Ramlibacter sp. | reverse complement strand
TCGATGTTCGGCGAGGTGGCGCCGGGCTATGGCCGCGTCAAGGCGATCCAGGACTGGATCCACCAGAACATCACGTACAAGCCGGGCAGCACCGACTCCAACAGCACCGCGGGCGAAGTGCTGGAGCAGCGCGCCGGCGTCTGCCGCGACTTCGCGCACCTGGGCATCACCTTCTGCCGCGCCCTGAACATCCCGGCGCGGCTGGTGGTGGGCTACGTGTGGTTCGACGAGCCGCCGCAGGACTTCCACGCCGTGTTCGAGGCCTGGCTGGGCGGCCAGTGGGTGCTGTTCGACCCGACCGGCATGGCGCCGGTGGACCGGCTGGTGCGCATCGGCACCGGCCGCGACGCCAAGGACGTGGCGTTCTCGACGATGTTCGGCGCCATGGACATGGTCCGCAAGGAAGTGACGGTGCTGGAACACGACCCGCGTCCGCGCAACGTCGTCGCGCCGACGCCGGCGCCGCAGTTGGCGCGTTTGGAAGCCGCCTAGTTCGTCATTCCCGCGAAGGCGGGAACCCAGGGCTCCCGAATCCGGGTGCATGGAAGCCCTGGGCCCCCGCCTCCGCGGGGGTGACGCGGAGGATCATTCCTTGTACGACGGATCGATCCTGTCCAACCTGCGCAGCAACGCCGGCCACGCAATGCCGGCGCCCTGGCCGGCCGTCACCGTCTTCAGCACCTCCGCCATCCCCTCCATGATCTTCGGGTTGACGTAGACCAGCTCGCCGCCACCGGCGAGCGCGTCGACCTGGATGCGGCAGGTGTTCTCGAACGTGTACATCGAGAGGAAGGCGTCCTGCACGGTGCGGCCGATGGTCAGCAGGCCATGGTTGCGCAGCATCAGGAAGTTCTTGGTGCCCAGCGCCTGTTGCAGCCGCGGCTTCTCGTCCTCGCGCAGGGCCACGCCTTCGTAGTCGTGGTACGCGAGGGAGGCCAGCACGAAGGTGCTCTGCTGGCTGATCGGCAGCACGCCCGCCTTTTGCGCGCTCACCGCCACGCCGGCGCGGCTGTGCGTGTGCAGAACGCAGCCGGCGTCGTCGCGCGCCTGGTGGATGCAGCTGTGGATGTTGAAGCCGGCCGGGTTGACCGGGAAGGGCGAGTCGATCAGCTTGTTGCAGGCCTGGTCCACCTTCACCAGCGAGGACGCGGTGATCTCGTCGAACATCAGGCCGTAGGGATTGATCAGGAAGTGATGTTCCGGGCCCGGGATGCGCGCGCTGACGTGGGTGAAGACCAGGTCGCTCCAGCCGTAGAGCGCGACCAGGCGGTAGCAGGCGGCGAGGTCGACGCGCAGCTGCCATTCCTCGGCGCTGACCACTTCGCGCAGCGATGCGATGTTCATGTTCATGGCGGGTCCTTCGGGGGTTGCGGCCATTCTTCGCCCGGCCCTTGCCGTCCACTGTCAAGATTTGGACAATCGAGGGAAGTCCCGCTCTCCCACCGTCACCTCCGTGTCACCCGCCACCACCGCCGAGTTGCTGCGGCCCATGAACGCCAACCCCTGGTTCGCGGCCTTGCCGCTGGCGGACCGGCGGGCGCTGCTGGCGGGGTGCGAGCGGCAGCGCCTGGCGCCGGGCGAGATGCTGTTTCGCCAGGGCGATGCGGTGCCGGCGGGCGGCGGCGCGTTCTACGGCGTGGTCAGCGGCGGCATCAAGGCGTCGAGCCTGCGCGAGGACGGCAAGGAGGCGATCCTCGCGGTGCTGGAGCCGGGCAACTGGTTCGGCGAGATCTCGCTGCTGGACGGCCTGCCGCGCACGCACGACGCCACCGCCGCGCGCGACGCCGAGGTGCTGGTGCTGCCGCATGCCGGCTTCGAGCGGATGATGAAACGGCCGGCCTTTGCGCTGGCCATCTGCCGCATGCTGGCCGCGCGGGTGCGGTCGCTGTATGGCATGGTGGAGGATGCGACGCTGCGTTCGACGCGGGCCCGCGTGGCGCGCCGGCTGTTGCTGCTGGCGCGCGGTGACGCGACGCAGGCGCGCGAGCCGCGGCCGGTGGTGCCGGTGTCGCAGGAAGCGCTGGCGATGATGCTGGGCGTGTCGCGCCAGACCTTGAGCAAGGAGTTGCAGGCGATGGCGCGGACAGGGGCGATCGCGCTGGGGTATGGGAAGATCGAGATCACGTCGGTGGCGGAGCTGCAATCTCTGGCGTAGCGAGGCGCGCAGGAAAACCGAAGACAGGACGCAAAGGACGCGAAGGATAGGCAAAGGACGCAAAAGGACATCCAAAACCTCTCCCGGTTTTCTTTTGCGCCCTTTGCGTAACTTTTGCGTCCTTTGCGTCCGGCTGTTTGGAGTTCCGTGGCGCGTCAACTCGCCCGGAACTCCGTCGGGCTCTTCCCCGTGTGGTCGCGGAACACGCGGCTGAAGTGCGACAGGTTGCCGAAGCCCCAGGACAGCGCGATCTCAGTGATCGGCCGCGCATGCGGGCCGGCCTGCTGCAGGTCGCGGATGCAGGCCTGCAGGCGCATGCGCTGGATGTAGGCGGCGATCGACTCGCCCTCGCCGGCGAAGGCGTTGTACAGGTGGCGCCGGCTGCAGTTCAAGGCCCGCGCCACCGCGTCCACCGACAAGGCCGGGTCGCGCAGGTGCTGCTGCACGTGGGTGCGGATGCGGTCGCGCAAGGCCTCGCGCTGCGTCAGCGAAGTGTCCACCCCCGACAGCTCCTGCAGCGACAGCCGCACCAACTGCTTGATCAGCTCGCCGGCACCCTGGGCGGCCGTCTCGCTCATGTTCGGCAGCTCCTGGTAGGTGTTGCGCATGGTCTCCAGCGCCACCCGCGAAATGCCGCTGGCGCCCAGCCGGCGCGCCATGACGCCGTCGAAGCGCAGCTGCCGGTCGCCGATGTCGTCCTTGGGCACCATCACGATCAGGTGGTCGCAGCGCTCCGGGTTCTCGATCTCGTAGCCGGCCGTCGTGTCGTAGATCACCCAGGCGCCGTCGCGCGCGCAGGCCTGGCGGCCCTGCTGCTGCACCGACGCGCTGCCTTGCCAGGGCGCCACGATCTTCAGGTAGGCGGTGTCGCTGCGGCGCGCCAGCGACGCGGTGCGCAGCACCCGGTGCCGATTGGCCTCCAGCCGCGTGAGGATCACGTCGCCGGCATGCGAAGCGGCAATGTGGCCGTCGAAGACGGTGTCGCCGTACAGGTCGGACTGCAGGCCGCCGAAATGCCGGTAGATCCACTCGCACCACTGCGGCGCGCGGTCGCGCTCGGCGACCTCGTCGGTGCTCATCGTGGTGGAAGCGGTCATGGACGGGCCATTATGGGTGCCGCCCGGCGCGGCGTCTCCAAGCGGGATTTGAGGGAAAACCCGCAGCAGCCGTGCACGCCCGCGCAAGCGTTTGTGCACCCCCAGCAAAGCGGCGGCCAGCCGGCTTCCTACCATCGGCACACCGCCATCCAGTGCGGAAGGAGACCTTCATGCCCATTCGGAACAAGAACCGCCGCGAGTTCGTGCGCGGCGCCGCGGCCGCCGTCGGTGCGATGGCCGTCGCCCCGCAACTGATCGCCCAGGCCGCCCCGGTGCGCGTGGGCTACGCCATTGCCCGCACCGGCCCGTGGACCGGCGGCGCGCAGGTGAGCCAGGAGCCCAACTACCTGCTGTGGGCGGAGCAGCAGAACGCCGCGGGCGGCCTGGACGTGAAGGGGGCTCGCCGCAAGATCGAGCTGATCAGCTCCGACGACCGCAGCGACGTCGAAACCTGCGTGCGCACCTATGAAAAGCTGATGGGCAGCGACAAGGTGGACCTGGTGCTGCCGCCCTGGGGCAGCAACGCCAACTTCGCCGTCGCCCCGCTGGCCAACCGCTTCGGATATCCCTTCCTGGCGCCGACCGCGCTGTCGCGCCGGCTGGCCGAGATGAAGCTGCCGTACTTCTTCCTGCTGCTGCAGCAGCCCAAGCCGATGTGCGACGCGCTGGTCGACATGCTCAAGGCCAATGGCGCCAAGACCGTGGCGGTGGTGTACGTGGACGACCTGTTCGGCCTGGAGAACTACGCGGCGCTGAAGGTGGCGCTGGCCGGCAGCGGCATGCAGCTGGTGCAGGAGACCAGCTATCCGGGCGGCGTGAAGGACCTGTCGCCGGTGCTGCGCTCCATCAAGGACAAGAACCCCGACGCCTTCATCGGCTTCACCTATCCGCCCGACACCATCCTGGCCAGCAAGCAGGCCAAGGAAGTCGGCTTCAACCCGAAGTTCTTCTACGCCTCGGTGGGCACCGCGTTCCAGTTGTACCGCAACGTGATGACGCCGGCCGGCGCCGAAGGCGTGCTGGGCATGGGCTCGTGGAACGCCAAGACCAGCCCCGGCGCCAAGGCCTACTTCGACGCCCACACCAAGCGCTTCGCCGGCAAGGAGCCGGATCGCTGGGCCAGCGGCCATTGCTGGGCGGGCCTGGAGATCATGACCAACGCCGCGAAGCAGGTGGGCCTGGACCGCAAGGCGATGCGCGACTACGTCGCCAACACCACGCACAAGACCATCATCGGCGACGTCAAGTTCACCGGCAGCGAGAACACCGCGACGCCCGGCACGGTGGGCCAGTGGCAGAACGGCGAGTTCGAGGTGGTGTGGCCGCAGAAGGTGGCGACGGCGAAGTTGAATCCGGCGAAGGCGGCCTGGAAGTAAGTCCCTCCGTCATTCCCGCGCAGGCGGGAATCCAGGGCTTCCGAATTCGGGTGCATGGAAGCCCTGGTTCCCCGCCTCCGCGGGGATGACAAACGTTTTCCCGGTACGTCTCCCCCATGTCCTTCGGCGCCTGGATCGAACTCCTCACCTCCGGTCTCATCACCGGGGGCATCTACGCGCTCGTCGCGCTCGGGCTGAACCTGCAGTACGGGCTGATGCGCATCCTGAACATCGCGCACGGTGAGTTCCTGATGGTGGGGGCCTACCTCACCTGGATGGCGCAGACCTCGCTGGGCATCTCGCCGCTGCTGATGGTGCCGGTCTCCTTCGCGGTGCTGATGGCCGCCGGCCTGGCCATCCACTGGCTGTGCTTCCGCCGGCTCACCGCCACCTCGCCCAACCTCGACATCTTCGAGGCGCGCGGCCTGATGGTCGCCTTCGGCCTGATGTTCCTGGTGCAGAACCTGGCGTCGTGGCTGTGGGGCGGCGACCTGCGCGGCTACGACTACTTCACCGAGCCGGTGAAGTTCGGCGGCGCCCAGTTCGCCGGCAACAAGCTGCTGGTGTTCGCGCTGGCGCTGCTCTTCGCCGGCGCGATGATCGTGCTGCTGCGCGCCACCCTGCTCGGCAAGGGCGTGCGCGCGCTGATGCAGTCGTCCACCGGCGCCCAGCTGGTCGGCATCAACACGCGCGTGCTGCACCCGCTGATGTTCGGCATCGGCCTGGGCCTGTCCGGCGTGGCCGGCGCGCTGCTGTCCATGGCCTACACGATCTCGCCCTCGATGGGCGAGCCCTACACGGTGACGGCGCTGATCGTCATCACGCTCGGCGGCTTCGGCAGCATGGGCGGCGCGCTCGCCGGCGGCCTGCTGCTCGGCGTGGTGGAAGCGATCGGCATGCACTACACCAACCCCTCGCTCAAGGCGCTGCTGTCCTATTGCGTCTTCATCGGCGTGCTGCTGCTGCGGCCCGAAGGCCTGTTCACGCGCAAGTCGCGCAAAGCATGACGTCACGACAACTCCTCCTGCGCGACATGCTCGTGCTGCTGGCCTTCGCGGGCTGGGCGCTCGCCCTGCCTTACTGGGGCAGCGAATTCATCGTCTCGCTGGCGCTCACCTGCCTGATGTACGTGGCGCTGTCGTCCAGCTGGGCGCTGTTCTGCGGCTTCACGCGCTACCTGTCGCTGGCCACTTCCGCGTTCTTCGGCATCGGCGCCTATGCCTGCGCGCTGTCGCTCGACAAGATGCCGTGGATCCAGGCGATCCTGCTCGGCGCCGGCATCGCGGCGGCGATCGCGCTGGTGATGGGCGCGGCGGTGCTGCACCTGCGCGGCACCTACTTCGCTGTGCTGACCTTCGGCATGACCGAGTTGATCCGCCACGCCGTCACCTATTTCGAGAAGTCGGTGACCGGTACGGTCGGCCGCGTGCTCACCGTGGTGCCGGATCGCGACACGATCTACCTGACCGTGCTGGCGCTGGCGCTGCTGTCGGTGGGCGTGTCCATCGTCGTGCGGCGCACCCGCTTCGGGCTGGCGCTGGCCGGCATCGGCGCCGACGAACAGCGGGCGCAGACGCTGGGCGTCAACACCAGACTCGTCAAGCTGGCCGGCTTCGCCATGACCGCCGCCTTCGCCGGCGCGATCGGCGCGGCGATGTCGGTGCGCTGGACCTACATCGACCCGCACACCGTCTTCAACCCCTTCATCGGCTTCCAGACCGTGCTGATCGCCCTGATCGGCGGTGCGCTGACCTTGTGGGGCCCGCTGCTGGCCGCCATCGTGTTCAGCCTGCTGGCCGAGACGCTGCGGCTGCAGGCGCCGCAGGTCTACATGATGACGCTGGGCCTGCTGCTGATCCTGTGCGTGCTGTACCTGCCGGGAGGCCTCGCCTCGCTGCGCTGGGAAACCTTCCGCGCCTGGTGGGATGCGACGAAGGGCTGGTGGAAGGAACGCCGCTACGAGTGGAGCGGTGACAAGGCGCGCGACAAGGCCCGGGTCCGGAGGCAGCGCCATGTCTTCTAGCCCCTTGCTGGAAGCGCGCAACATCACCGTGCGCTTCGGCGGCCTGGTGGCCGTGGACGACGTCAGTGTCACGCTGCAGCGCGCCGAACTGGTGGGCATCATCGGCCCCAACGGCGCCGGCAAGACGACCTTCTTCAACGCCATCTCGGGCGTGCAGGCGCCGACTTCGGGCCAGCTGCTGGTGGAGGGGCAGGACCTGACGGGGAAGGCGCCGCACCGCTTTGCCGCGCACGGCCTGGCGCGCACCTTCCAGACGCCGCGCGTGTTCGCCGACCTGCCGGTGCTGCAGAACGTGGAGTTCGGCCTGAAGTTCGCTGGCCGCCGGCCGCGCAAGTACTGGCTGTGGGGTGAAGAGGCGAGCGTGCCGTGGACGCTGCGCGATGCCGGGCGCATCCTGCAGCTGATCGGCCTGTCGCAGCAGGCGGCGTTGCCGGCGGGCGCTATCACGCCCTCGCAGCAGCGGCTGCTGGAGATCGGCATGGCGCTGGCGACGCGGCCGCGCATGCTGCTGCTGGACGAGGTGGCGGCCGGCCTGACGGAGTCCGAGATCGAGGAGATGGCGCGCCTGATCCGGCGCCTGCGCGACGAGCTGGACCTGACGGTGGTGTGGATCGAGCACGCCGTGACCACGCTGCTGCGGCACGTGGAGCGGGTGATCGTGCTGCACCAGGGCCGCAAGATCGCCGACGGCACGCCGCGCGAAGTGACGGCGAACCCGGAGGTGATCGAAGCCTACCTCGGCGACGAGATGGTGGAAGGGGAGCCAGCGTGATGTGGCATCGCGACCAACCCTTCGAGATCGCCGGCGCCACGCGGCGGGCGCACCTCAAGGTGCGCGGGCTGAGTGCCGGCTACGGCGCCTTCCTGGTGCTGCGCGACGTGAGCTTCGAGGTCAAGCCCGGCCTCACCGTCATCCTGGGCCCCAACGGCGCCGGCAAGACCACGCTGCTGCGCGCGCTGGTGGGCCTGATCCCGCGCCGGGGCGAAGTGCTGCTGGACGGCGAGGAGCTGGCCGAGAAGACGCACGAGGTGGTGCGCGACGGCGTCGCCCTGGTGGCCGAAGGCCGGCAGCTCTTTCCGCAGATGACCGTGCTGGAAAACCTGGAGCTCGGGGCCTGGCTGGCGCCCAAGGCGCAGCGCCAGGAGCGCGTCGAGCGCGTGCTGCAGGACTTCCCCAAGCTGCGCGAGCGCGCCACGCAGCTGGCCGGCACCATGAGCGGCGGCGAGCAGCAGATGGTGGCGGTGGCGCGCGCGATGATGAGCGCGCCGCGGCTGCTGATGCTGGACGAGCCTTCGCTCGGGCTGGCGCCGCGGATGGTCGACGAGCTGCTGGCGATCGCGCGGCGCATCGCCGACACCGGCACCACCGTGTTGATGGTGGAGCAGAACGTGAAGAAGGCGCTGGCCGTCTCCGACCGCGGCTACGTGATGGAGCGCGGCATGCTGGTGGCCAGCGGGCCGGCGAAGCTGCTGGCGCGGTCCACCATCGTGCGCGAAGCCTACCTGGGTGCGCAGGCCAGCGACACCACCACCGCCGCGCGCGCCGCGCAGCGATCCGTTTGATTTGCCCAAGGAGTACCCCATGTCCGACCTGTCCATGTTGATCAACGGCCTGAAGGTCACCGCGGAGAAGGGCGCCTTCTTCGAGCGCCGCAACCCGCTGGATGGCACGGTGGCCACGCGCGCGCCGGCCGCGTCGGCCGCCGACGCCCTGATGGCCGCCGAAGCCGCCGCCGAAGCCTTCCGCACCTGGAGCGAGACCGGGCCCGGCGAGCGCCGCAACCTGCTGCTGAAGGCGGCGGAGAAGCTGGAGGCGAAGCTGCCGCAGTTCGTCGAAGCCGTCGCCGCCGAGACCGGCGCCACCGGCATGTGGGCCGGGTTCAACGTGATGCTGGCCGCCGGCATGATCCGCGAGGCCGCGTCGCTGACCACGCAGGTGGCCGGCGAGGTGATCCCGTCCGACGTGCCGGGCTCGCTGTCGATGGGCGTGCGGCAACCGGCCGGCGTGGTGCTGGGCATCGCGCCCTGGAACGCGCCCATCATCCTGGGCGTGCGCGCCATCGCCACGCCGCTGGCCTGCGGCAATACCGTCATCCTCAAGGGCAGCGAGAACTGCCCGCGCACCCACCAGCTGATCATCGAAGCGTTCGCCGAAGCGGGCTTTCCGGCCGGCGTGGTGAACTACGTGACCAATGCGCCGGCCGATGCGGGCGCGGT
The DNA here is from genome assembly GCA_021323335.1 of Ramlibacter sp. Lineage (GTDB taxonomy): Bacteria > Pseudomonadota > Gammaproteobacteria > Burkholderiales > Burkholderiaceae_C > Ramlibacter. The sequence goes on along the minus strand of JAJTCN010000028.1, from coordinate 48,659 downwards.
GGTGGAGGCGATCGTGTCGCACCCGGCGGTGCGCCGCGTCAACTTCACCGGCTCCACCCGCGTGGGCCGGCTGATTGCGCAGACCTGCGCCAAGTACCTCAAGCCCGCGGTGCTGGAGCTCGGGGGCAAGGCGCCGCTGGTGATCCTGGACGACGCCGAGATCGACGACGCGGTGAACGCCGCCGCCTTCGGCTGCTTCGCCAACAGCGGGCAGATCTGCATGAGCACCGAACGCATCATCGTCGACGAGAAGATCGCCGACGAGTTCGTGCGCAAGTTCGCGGCCAAGGCCAAGTCGCTGCCCGTTGGCGACCCGCGCAAGCCCGAGCCGGTGGTGCTGGGCAGCGTGATCGGCATGAGCACGGTGGAGCACTGCAATGCGCTGATCGACGATGCGCTGGCCAAGGGCGCCAAGCTGGCCTGCGGCGGCAAGGCCGACAGCACGCTGATGCCGGCGACGCTGCTCGATCACGTCACGCCCGCCATGCGCATCTACCACGAGGAAACCTTCGGCCCGGTGAAGGCGATCGTGCGCGTGCGCGGCGTGGAAGAGGCGATCGCCTGCGCCAACGACAACGAGTACGGCCTGTCCGCCGCGGTGTTCGGCCGCGACATCGCGCGGGCGTTCAACGTGGCGCGCAAAATCGATTCGGGCATCTGCCACGTGAATGCGCCGACGGTGCACGACGAGGCGCAAATGCCTTTCGGCGGCGTCAAGGGCAGCGGCATGGGAAGGTTCGGCGGCCGCGCCGGCATCGCGGAGTTCACCGAGCTGCGGTGGATCACGATCCAGACGACGCCGCGGCACTATCCGTTCTGACCTCCATCATTCCCGCGGAGGCGGGAATCCAGGGCTTCCGGATTCGCGTGCTCGGAGTGGCGCCCTCTACACTCGGGGCATGACGCCAACGACGCCGACCGAGCGGGATTTCCGGCCGGACATCAACGGCTTGCGGGCCTGGGCCGTCGCGGCCGTCGTGCTGTATCACTTCGGCGTGCCCGGCTTCCAGGGCGGCTTTGCCGGGGTGGACGTGTTCTTCGTCCTCTCCGGCTTCCTGATGACGCGGCTGGTGGTGGGCGGCCTGCAGGCGCAGGGAAGCGCGTTTTCGATTTCCGCCTTCTACCTGGCGCGCGCGCGGCGCATCGTGCCCGCGCTTGCGGTGCTGTGCGCGGTGCTGCTGGTGCTGGGGGCGGTGTTCCTGGCGCCGCTGGACTTCCGCCGCCTCGGGCAGCACGCGCTCGCGGCGCTGACCTTCGTGTCGAACATCAAGTTCTGGAGCGAGGCCGGTTACTTCGATGCGGCGTCGCACGAGAAGTGGCTGCTGCACACCTGGTCGCTGTCGGTGGAGTGGCAGTTCTACCTGCTGTACCCGGTGCTGGTGAAATTGCTGTGGCGCCGCTGGCCCGACGTGCGCACCGTGACGTGGTGGATCGCCGGTGCGCTGATGGTTTCGCTGCTCGCATCGGTGCTGCTCACGCCGCGCATGCCGACCGCGTCCTTCTTCCTGCTGCCGCAGCGCGCCTGGGAGCTGCTTGCCGGCGGCCTGGTGTACTTGCTGGCGGAGCGCCCCCGGATCCGGCCCGCGTTCGCGCGCGCGCTGGAGCTCGCGGGACTGGCGCTGATCGTCGCCACCGTTGTCCTGGTCCCGGCGACGGCGGCGTGGCCGGGATGGCTGGCGACGCTGCCGGTGCTGGGCACGGTGCTGGTCCTCCTGGCCGCACGCCCGGCTTCGCCGTGGACCGGCTCGTGGCTGCCCCAATGGGCGGGCAACGCCTCCTATTCGCTGTACCTGTGGCACTGGCCGGCGGTCGTCGCCCTGGTGTTCCTGGGCCGCGAGCGCGATCCTCTGGCGCTGGCGGCTGGCATCGGCGTGGCGCTGGTGCTCGGTCACCTGTCGTGGCAGTGGGTCGAGCGGCCCACCCGCCGCGCCTTGTCCGGGTTGTCGCGCAAGCAGGCCGTCCGCTGGCTGGCCGGTTCTACCGGCGCCGTGCTCGTGGCCGGTGTCGTGGTCAACGCCGGCAAGGGCTTGCCGGGGCGCCTGCCTGCGCACGCCGAGCGAGTGTATGCGGCGGAGCACGACCAGAACCCCCGCAGGAACGAATGCCACGCGACGCCGCCTGCTCCCGTGCCTGGTTGCACTTACGGCGGTCCGGCCCTGGGGGCGATCGTCGTCGGGGACAGCCATGCAGCCAGCTTCGTGCGGGCGGTGGAGCGGGGGCTGGGCGATCCGGCGCGGCACGTGCTGGACTGGACCTATGCGAGCTGCCCCACGCTGGCCGGCGTGCGTCGCACGCATCCCGTGTACGCGGAGCCTTGCGCGCGCTTCGTGCAGCACGTGATGGCGCAGTCGGCGACGCTTCCCGCGGCGCCGCTGCTGGTCGTCAATCGCTGGTCGTACTACTTGCATGGCCCGGCCGAACGGGGCATCGACGGAGAACCTGGACAGGCGCAGATCGCCTTCGGACAGGGAGAGAACGGTGCCGGGCCGGAGCAGGCCTTTCGCGAGCGACTGGTGGAGACGGCGTGCAGCCTGGCGAAGCAGCGGCCGGTCTACCTGCTGCGTCCGATCCCCGAGCTCGGAGCGGACGTGCCGCGCACGATGGCGCGGGCCGTGCTGCTCGGGCAGCAGCGGCGCGTGTCCATCAGCCTGGCGGAGTACCACGCGCGGCATCGCGTGGTGTGGGAAGCCCAGGACGCGGCGCATGCGCGATGCGGCGTGCGGATCCTCGATCCCTTGCCTTATCTATGCCGTGACGGCCGGTGCTGGGGTGACCGCGACGGCATGCCGCTCTACTACGACGACGATCACCTGAACGAACGCGGCGCCACGCTGCTGCTGCCGTTGTTCGCGCAGATGTTCAACCGGGCGCCGTAGCCTGTTCCAGCCGGCGCAGCCAGGCCAGCGCGTGGCCAGCCGTGTCGCCGCACATGTCGCGCGCGGGTTGCAGCCCGGCGCAGAACGCCGGCCGTTCCGGCTGGCCGAAGAGGCGGCATCGGTTGGATGCATCGAGCTGCACGCAACGCACACCCGCGGGCTTGCCGTACGGCATGCCCGGAATGGGAGACGTGATCGAGGGCGCGATGCAGCATGCGCCACAACCGGAGCGGCATTCCATCTGCTCTGTTTTTTGTAGCACGCTACCCGGCATGCAAGCGCTCTGCCGCCCAGAGCACCTGTTCCACCACGGACTGGGCGCGCTGCTTCGCCGCTTCTTCCAGCAGGTGGCCCTGGTCGTCGAACGCGCTGCCGGCGCGGCCGAGCGCATAGGTCTGCGGCGCCACCCAGCAATGCAGGTTGAGGAGCAGGGGGATCAGGTGGCTTTGCGAGCGCAGGCCGCCGAGCGCGCCCGGCGAGGCGCTCAGCACGCCCACCACCTTTCCGCGGCTGAAGCGGAAGTCGTCGCTCCAGACCGGGTCGCCCTTCACCGGGCTGGACAACCAGTCCAGCGTGTTCTTCAACAGGGCAGGGTAGCTGGCGTTGTATTCGGGCGTGCAGATGATCCAGGCCGGGTGCTCGTAGAACACCTGCTTGAGCTTCATCACGTCCGCCGGCGTGCCCTTCGCCTCGAGGTCGGCGTTGTACATCGGCACGTCGTAGTCGCCGAGCTCCAGGTGCGTGACCTCCGCGCCCTTCAGGCGCGCCATGCCGGCGACCTCCCGGGCGAGCTTGCGGTTGTAGGAAGCGATGCGCGTGCTGCCGGCGAAGACGAGGACTTTCATGGGCGCATTGCATCACAGGGAAGCACGATCGGTGCCCCGCCCGTAAAATCGCCCCTTCCCTGAACCGGCCCCTCGTGGCCACCAGCGCCCGGACCGGCGCCCCTCCCCATGCTTTATCCAGAAGAATTCGACGTCATCGTCGTTGGCGGCGGCCACGCCGGCACCGAAGCAGCCCTCGCCGCCGCGCGCATGGGTTGTCGCACGCTGCTGCTCACCCACAACATCGAGACGCTGGGCCAGATGTCCTGCAACCCGTCGATCGGCGGGATCGGCAAGGGCCATCTGGTCAAGGAAGTGGACGCGCTCGGCGGCGCCATGGGCATCGCCACCGACGAAGCCGGGATCCAGTTCCGCATCCTCAACTCCAGCAAGGGGCCGGCCGTGCGGGCGACCCGCGCCCAGGCCGACCGGATCCTCTACAAGGCGGCCATTCGCCATCGGCTCGAGAACCAGCCGAACCTGACGCTGTTCCAGCAAGGGGTGGACGACCTGATGGTCGAGGCCGACCGGGTGGTTGGCGCCGTGACGCAGGTCGGCATCCGGTTCCGCGGTCGAGCGGTGGTGCTGACCGCCGGCACTTTCCTGGACGGCAAGATCCACGTCGGGCTCAACAACTACGCGGCCGGCCGGGCAGGTGACCCGCCCGCGGTGTCGCTGTCGGCGCGGTTGAAGGAACTGAAGCTTCCGCAGGGCCGCTTGAAAACCGGCACGCCGCCGCGCATCGACGGCCGGACCATCGACTTTTCGAAGTGCGAGGAGCAGCCCGGCGACCTGGACCCGGTACCGGTGTTCAGCTTCATGGGCACTGCCGCCATGCATCCGACGCAGGTGCCGTGCTGGATCACGCATACCAACGAGCGCACCCACGACATCATCCGCTCGGGCTTCGACCGCAGCCCGATGTTCACGGGCAAGATCGAGGGCGTCGGCCCGCGCTACTGCCCGAGCGTGGAAGACAAGATCAACCGCTTCGCGGACAAGACCAGCCACCAGGTGTTCCTGGAGCCCGAAGGCCTGACCACCAACGAGTTCTACCCCAACGGCATCTCCACCAGCCTGCCGTTCGACATCCAGCTCGGCCTGGTGCGGACCTTGCCGGGACTCGAACGCGCCCACATCCTGCGGCCCGGCTACGCCATCGAATACGACTACTTCGACCCGCGCGGTCTGAAGAGCAGCTTCGAAACCCGCGCCATCGCCGGCTTGTTCTTTGCGGGGCAGATCAACGGGACGACCGGCTACGAGGAGGCGGCGGCCCAGGGGCTGTTCGCCGGGCTCAATGCCGCGCTGCAAGTGAAGGGCGAAGCCGCCTGGTTGCCCGGCCGTGACCAGGCCTACCTGGGCGTGCTCGTCGACGACCTCATCAGCAAGGGCGTGACCGAGCCCTACCGCATGTTCACCAGCCGGGCCGAGTACCGACTGCAGCTGCGCGAGGACAACGCCGACCTTCGCCTCACGGAAGAGGGGCGGCGCCTGGGCTTGGTGGACGACCTGCGCTGGGCCGCCTTCTGCCGCAAGCGCGATGCTGTTTCACGTGAAACAGAGCGGCTGAAGTCCACTTGGGTGAACCCGCGCATCGTCTCGGCGGAGGAGGCGCAACGGGTGCTCGGGACTAGCATGGAGCACGAGTACAACCTGGGCGATTTGCTGCGGCGGCCGGACGTCGGGTACGACGCCCTGGTCAGCCTGGAGGGGGGCCGCTGGAAATCCGCCGATGTTTCACGTGAAACACTGGGCGCCTTGTATGAGCCCGTGGTGGAGCAGATCGAGATCGCCGCCAAGTATTCCGGCTACATCGAGCGCCAAAAGGACGAGGTGGAGCGGGCCGCCTATTACGAGAACCTGAAGCTTCCGGCCGAGCTGGACTACTTGCAGGTGCCGGCGCTGAGCATCGAGGTCCGGCAGAAGCTCAACAAGCACCGTCCCGAAACGCTGGGCCTGGCGTCGCGTATCTCGGGCGTGACCCCGGCTGCCATCTCCCTGTTGCTCGTCCATTTGAAGAAGAACAAGTTCAAGGGCTTCACGGAAGCCGCCAATCAAGCCGGGCAGGCGGCGGCATGAAGAGCTACTCCCTCTCCCGCTTGCGGGAGAGGGCAGGGGTGAGGGCGGTCGAGTGCCCCTTCCCACGCCCTCACCCCAACCCTCTCCCGCAGGCGGGAGCGGGAGCTGAACTGACTTCCTCCCTCCCCCTCTGGGGGAGGGCCGGGGTGGGGGCACTTCGGGGCGCGCCACTCAACTCATCGGAGGCAGCCCTTCGGGAGCGCCCCCACCCCAGCCCTCCCCCAGATGGGGAGGGAGCAAGACCATGACCCCCGAATCCCGCCTGGTCGAGGCTGCCCTGCAGCTGGGCCTGGAGCTCAACGATGCCCAGCGGAGCCATCTGCTGGCCTACGTCGAGCTCATCGCCAAATGGAACAAGGTCTACAACCTGACCGCGGTCCGCCCGGCGGACATGCTGGTGCAGCACCTGTTCGACAGCCTGGCGGTGGTCGGCCCGTTGCGCCGCCAGACGGGATCGCGGCCGGTGCGACTGCTCGACGTCGGTTCCGGGGCGGGGCTGCCGGGGGTGGTGGTGGCGATCTGTTGCCCGGAAGTCCAGGTCGACTGCGTCGACACGGTCGGCAAGAAGGCCGCCTTCATCCAGCAAGTGGCGGCCCAGCTGAAGCTGCCCAACCTGCGCGGGCTCCACGACCGGGTCGAAAACCTGGGCGGTTCCTACGACGTCATCAGCTCGCGGGCATTTGCTTCCCTGCCGGACTTCGTCAGTTGGTCGGCTGGAGCTTTGACAGAGCAGGGCGTCTGGATGGCCATGAAGGGAAAGGTGCCCGACGAGGAGATCGCCGCGCTGCCCCCCGCAGCTGAAGTGTTCCACGTGGAACAGTTGAGCGTGCCGGAACTGGACGCCGAGCGCTGCATCGTCTGGATGCGCAAGCACCAGCGTGCGCAAAGCGCCACAGGTTCGCCGGGCACCGGAAGTTAAACTCAGCCTTCACCCGGAGGGCCCCCATGCTTGGCGTTGCAGACTACGGCGCGTTCGTCGCCGCGATCCTGATTTTCCTGGCCATCCCGGGCCCCGGCAACCTGGCCCTGATCACCTCCACCAGCAAGGGCGGCATCCCCGGCGGGATGGGCGCCACTTTCGGCGTGATCGCCGGTGATCAGGTGCTGATGTGGGCTGCGGTGGCGGGCGTGGCCACCTTGCTGGTCGCCTATCCCGCCGCCTTCCATGCGGTGCAGTGGGTGGGAGCGGCCTACCTGGCCTGGCTGGGATTCCGGATGCTGGTTTCCAAGCTGGGCGACGCCCCGGTGCTGCACATCGAGCCGCGCCACTACTTCAAGCAGGCCTTCTTCATCACGCTGCTCAATCCCAAGGCGATCGTCTTCTACATGGCGTTCTTCCCGCTGTTCGTCGACCCCGCACAGCACCGCGGCATGCTGACCTTCGGCGTGATGGCCGCAACCGTGGCCGTGCTCACCTTCCTCTATGGCCTGGGCGCGGTGCTGCTCACGCACTTCCTCGCCGAGCGCATGCGCGCCAACCCGCGGATCGGCCGCGTGCTGGAAAAAGTCGCGGGCCTCTTCCTCATCGGCTTCGGCGTGAAGCTGGCCGTCTCCAAGTAAAGAACAACGAGAAGAATGGCCAAGATCTTTTGCGTCGCCAACCAGAAGGGTGGGGTTGGCAAGACGACGACGACGGTGAACCTGGCGGCCGGCCTGGCGAAGGTGGGCCAGCGCGTGCTGATGGTGGACCTGGATCCGCAGGGCAATGCCACCATGGGCTCGGGCGTGGACAAGCGCAAGCTGCAGCACACGGTGTACGACGTTCTGCTGGAGTCCGCCAGCGTGGCCGAGGCTCGCGTCAAGAGTGAGCGCTTACAAGAGGCGAACTGCAGCTACGACATCCTGGGCTCGAACCGGGACCTGGCCGGCGCCGAAGTGGAACTGGTCGAGGTGGAGCGCCGCGAGAAGCGCCTGAAGCAGGCGCTGGCGGAGGTCGGAGGCGAGTACGACTTCATCCTGATCGACTGCCCGCCTGCCCTGTCCCTCCTCACCCTCAACGGCCTGTGCGCCGCGCACGGCGTGATCGTGCCGATGCAGTGCGAGTACTTCGCGCTCGAAGGCCTGTCGGACCTGGTGAACACCATCAAGCAGGTGCACGCCAACCTGAACAAGGACCTGGAGATCATCGGCCTGCTGCGGGTGATGTTCGACCCGCGCATCACGCTGCAGCAGAACGTGAGCGACCAGCTCAAGGCGCACTTCGGCGACAAGGTGTTCAACACGGTGATCCCGCGCAACGTGCGGCTGGCCGAGGCCCCCAGCTACGGCCTGCCCGGCGTGGCCTTCGATCCCTCGGCGCGCGGCAGCCAGGCTTTCGTCGAGTTCGCCAAGGAAATGGTGGACCGCATCGAGACCATGAAGTGAGCGGCCGTTCGCCATGAAACCGCGCAATGTCCTCCTCCTGCCCGGCTGGGAGAACAGCGGGCCGAAGCACTGGCAGTCGCTGTGGGAACAGCGCCATGGCTACCGGCGCGTGGAACAGCACGACTGGATGACGCCGCTGCGGGGTGACTGGGTGGCGCGGCTGGAGGACGTGGTCCTCACCTGCGACGAGCCAGCGGTGCTGGTGGCGCACAGCCTGGGCTGCGTCCTCGTGGCGGCGTGGGCGGCGAAGTCGCAGAACACGCATCGGGTGAAGGCGGCGCTGCTGGTCGCGCCGGGCGATGTCGAGCGGCCGGACATCCGCGACCAGATCCCTTCCTGGTCGCCGATCGAATTGCAGGCGCTGCCGTTCCCGGCGGTGCTGGTGGCGAGCCGAACCGACCCTTATTGCGAATTCGAGCGGGCCCGCCTGTTCGGATACGCGTGGAACGCGCAGTTCATGGACTACGGCGACTGCGGCCACATCAACGCCGATTCCGGATTGGCCAGCTGGCCCGAAGGCCATGTCCTGTTGCAGGACCTGATGAAAGACTAGAAGAAATGTGCCCCCACGCTACTAACTACGTGTCGTCGCTGCCCCCCGAGGGGGCGTCAGCCTCCTTGAGGCGGCTCGGCGGAGGCTGATATGGTGACGAAGAAACCGAAGGGCCTGGGACGCGGCCTCGAAGCGCTGTTGGGACCCAAGGTCGCGGAGCAGGGCGAGGGCCCCGGCGAGAAGCCGACAGCGGATGCGGGCCAGCCGATGTCGCTGATGCTGGTGGACATGGTGCCCGGCATGTACCAGCCGCGCACGCGCATGGACGAGGGCGCGCTCTACGAGCTGGCCGAGTCGATCAAGGCGCAGGGCATCATGCAGCCGATCCTGGTGCGCAAGCTGCACGACGGCGACAACGCCGGCAAGTTCGAGATCATCGCGGGCGAGCGCCGCTTCCGCGCCGCCAGGCTCGCCGGCCTGGACAGCGTGCCGGTGCTGGTGCGCGACGTGCCGAACGAAGCCGCCGCCGCGATGGCGCTGATCGAGAACATCCAGCGCGAGGACCTGAATCCGCTGGAGGAGGCGCAGGGCCTGCAGCGCCTGATCAAGGACTTCGGCCTGACGCACGAACAGGCGGCGCAGGCGGTAGGCCGCTCGCGCAGCGCGGCGTCGAACCTGCTGCGCCTGCTGAACCTCGCCGACCCGGTGCAGACGATGCTGATGGCGGGCGACATCGACATGGGCCACGCGCGCGCGCTGCTGGCGCTCGATCGCGCGACGCAGATCACCGCGGCCAACCAGATCGCGCAGAAGAAGATGTCGGTGCGCGAGGCCGAGAGCCTGGTCAAGAAGATCGGCGCGGAATTCAACCTGACTTCGCCGAAGCCGAAGAAGGAGAAGTCACGCGACCTGCGCCGCATCGAGGAGGAACTGTCGGACTTGCTGACCGCCGCGGTCGAAGTGCGCGTGAAGAAGCGCGTGAAGCGGCACGGCCGGGTCGAGGAACTCGGCGAGGTGTCGATCGCGTTCGGGTCGCTCGAGGAGTTGAACGGGTTGATCGATCGGTTGCGGGGTTGACCCACCGTGAATGTCGGGGTCGCTTCGCGAACCCGACCTACGTCGACTCTCCTTCGTAGGGCGGGTTCGCGCCAGCGACCCCGCCGTCCCCTCAAGGCCGCGCCAGCGCCGTCAACGCCCGCAAATCCTTCGCCTTCCCCAACCCCCAGCAAGCCTGGATCAACTGTTTCGTCTTCGCCGCGCCGATCACCGGCTCGGCGAGCTGGGTGAACTTGCCTTCCAGCATCGCGTCCGTCATCGGGTTCTGCAGTGAACCGATCGTGTGCTCCACGAACACATGGACCTTGCGGCCATCGGTGAGCACCGCGGTGACGTCGGCGCTGGCCTCGTCGATGCTGTCGTCCACCGTGGCCACCACCTTGCGCCGCAGGGCGACCATGTCGGCGCGCGTGACGATGTCGTCGTGGTACTCGTCCTCGCCCGCGCGGCCGAACATCAGGCCCGCGGCCACACCGTGGTACACGCTGAACTTGCCCTGCATGCCGTCCGCCGGCTCCTTCTTGCCCGTGAGTTCCAGCACCAGCGAGTGCACGCGCAGCTCGATGCGCTCCACCTGCTCCGGCCGCACGCCCTGCGCGCGCAGCTGGGCGGCGGCGTCGATGCTGGGATGGATCACGATGCCGCAAGCGAAAGGCTTGTAGCTGTTGAAGGAGATCTCGAAGCGCTGGCCCAGTTCGTCGGTCGCCTCGTTCCACGCGGTCTTGGTGGAGACCACCTGCGCCCAGCCACGCGGTGCTTCGAGCGCGCGCGGGCTGGCGGTGAAGCCCTTGGCGGCCAGCAGCGCCGACATCAGGCCGGCGCGCGCGGCGCCGCCCGGATGGAAGGGCTTGGTCATGGTGCCGAACTGTTCGCGCAGGCCGACCGGTTGCGAGGCGGCGATGCCCAGCGCCATCTGCGTCCGGTCCGCGTCCAGCTTCAACAGGCGCGCGCAGCCGGCGGCCGCCCCCAGCATGCCGGTGGTGCCGGTGATGTGCCAGCCGCGGTCGTAGTGCTCGGGGTAGACCAGGTTGCCCAGGCGGCAGGCGACGTCGATGCCCAGCACCAGCGCGTCCACCACGTCACGGCCGCCCATGCCCTTGTGCTCGGCCAGCGCGAGCAGGGCGGAGGCGACGGGGCCGGCCGGATGGATGATGGTCTTGAGGTGGGTGTCGTCGAAGTCGAAGGTGTGCGAGGTGATGCCGTTGACCAGCGCCGCGCTCGCCATGTCGACGCGCTCGCTGCGGCCGGCCACGGTGGCTTGCGGCGCAGGCTGCAATTCGTTGACCGCGGCGAGCGCCGCATCCGCGGCTTCGTGCTTTGCCGCGCCGACGGCGCAACCCAGCCAGTTGAGGAAGGTGCGGTGCGCTTCGTGGTCGACCGCATCGTTCCAGCCGCGCGAAGGATGCTTCGCGACGTACTCGGCGAGGATGCGGGTGATGGGAGGTGCGTCGTGGTCGGCCGGGACCTGGGTGTTGCGTGCCATGGGGCGGTCAGATCGAGAAGATCTTCCCCGGATTCATGATGTTCTTCGGATCGAGCGCGCGCTTGATCGTCCGCATCATGTCCACCGCTCCGGCGCCGGCCTCGTCGACCAGGAAGCCCATCTTGTGCAGCCCCACGCCGTGCTCGCCGGTGCAGGTGCCGCCCAGGGCCAGCGCGCGCGAGACCAGCTTGTGGTTCAGCTCCTCGGCCGTCACGCGCTCCTGCGGCAGGTTCGGGTCCAGCAGGTAGCCGAAGTGGAAGTTGCCGTCGCCGACGTGGCCGACCAGGAAATAGGGGATGCCGCTGGCATCCGCTTCGGCCACCGAGTCCAGCAGGCAGTCGGCCAGGCGGGAGATCGGCACGCAGGTGTCGGTGGAGATCACGCGGCAGCCGGGCCGCGACTGCACCGCCGCGAAGTAGGCGTTGTGCCGCGCGGTCCACAGGCGCGTGCGCTCCTCCGGCGTCTCGGCCCATTCGAAGGCGTTGCCGCCGAAGTCGCTGGCGATCTCCTGAACCGTCTCGGCCTGCTCCTTCACGCCGGCCGGGGAGCCGTGGAATTCCATCAGCAGCATCGGCTCCTCGCGCAGCTTCAGCTTGCTGTGCGCGTTGACCATGCGCACGGAGTTGTGGTCGATCAGCTCCACGCGCGCGATCGGCACGCCCAGCTGGATCATCTGGATGGTCGTGCGCACCGCGGCCTCGATGCTCGGGAAGGAGCAGACCGCCGCGGAGATCGCCTCGGGAATGGGGTACAGGCGCAGCGTCACCTCGGTGATCACGCCCAGCGTGCCTTCGCTGCCGACGAACAGGCGCGTCAGGTCATAGCCGGCGGACGACTTCTTGGCGCGGGTGCCGGTGCGGATCACCTCGCCGCTGGCCGTCACCACCTCCAGCGCCAGCACGTTCTCGCGCATCGTGCCGTAGCGGACGGCGTTGGTGCCGGACGCGCGCGTGGCGCTCATGCCGCCGATGGACGCATCGGCGCCGGGGTCGATGGGGAAGAACAGGCCGGTGCTCTTGATCTCCTGGTTCACCTGCTTGCGCGTGACGCCCGGCTGCACCGTGACCGTCAGGTCCTCGGGGTTCACCGCCACCACCTTGTTCATGCGCGACACGTCGATGCTGATGCCGCCCTGCACGGCGAGCAGGTGGCCTTCCAGCGAGGAGCCGACGCCGAAGGGAATGACCGGCGCGTCGAACTGGCCGGCCAGCCGGACCGCATCGGCGACGTCCTGCGTGCTTTCGGCAAAGACCACGGCCGCCGGCGGCGGCACCTGGAAGGAGGACTCGTCGCGGCCGTGCTGCTCGCGCACCACCATGGCGGTGGAGCAGCGGTCGCCGAAGCGCTGCTTCAGGGCGTCGATCAGGGCGGCGGGGACGTCGCGCTGCTGGACGTCGGGAACCAGGTGCGACAGGGCGGTCGGGGCGTTCATGCTTGTCTCCGGAGGCGAGCCTCCAGTGTAGTCGCCCCTGCTGCCAGCCCCTCGCGGCCGGGTCAGCGCACCGAGTCGCTGTATTCGAAGCGGGTGATGACGCCGTCGAAGTTGCGGTCCATCTCCTCGAAGCTCATCGTGGAGATGCTCAGCCGCGCCGCCTCGGAGCGGGTCAGCTCGCCGTCCTTGTTGGCGTCGGCGAAGAAGAAGGAACGTGCCGTGTCGGTGGCGCTGAAGCCGCCCGCGCCGCCCAGTCCCTGGCCGGGCCCGCGCACGGTGGCGCCGGCGCCGAGCACCGAGGTGTTCGGCACGCCGTTGTCGGTGCCGTTGCCGGGGAGGGAGTTGTCCAGGCCCGGCCCGGCGGTCACGCTGTTGCCGTTGGACGGAATCACCGTGCCGCTCTGGGCAATGGGGTTGGGCGATACGGCGCCGCCGCTGCCGGAGGTGACGCCGGCGGGAAAGGTCGACCGCAGGCCGGCAGGATTGGGGGCGGCCTGGGCGGCCCGCGATCCGGCGGTGGGCGCGGCCGGCGCGGGGACGGATTGGACCTTCTGCGCATGGGCGGCAGAGGCAGCAGCCACGGCGCACACGGCGGCCATGGCGAGGCGGGACAATTTCGGCATGACGGACTCCTGGAATGGTTGTGCCGCCGCTTCGAGGCGCGACCGGCCTTGCTTGCATCCTCTGCCAAGCCGAGGATGATGTTCGCCCGCAGCCGGCGGAAGCCGGTGTAGGACCAATGGCCTCGGCTTCGCGCACAATCGCTGGCAACAGGAGAACGGCATGGGCAAGCGGCTGACCCAGATCGCCACCCGCACGGGCGACGACGGCACCACCGGGCTGGGCGACAACACGCGCGTCCCCAAGGACCACCTGCGGGTGCGGGCGATGGGCGACGTCGACGAACTGAATTCCCACATCGGCGTGCTGCTGTGCGAAGAGCTGCCGCCGGACGCCCGCGAGCTGCTGGTGGAGATCCAGCACCAGCTGTTCAACCTCGGCGGTGAGCTGTCGATTCCCGGCTTCGAGCTGTTGAAGGCCGAAGCGGTGCTGGCGCTGGACGAGGCGCTGGCGGAGTACAACGCGACGCTGCCGAGGCTGGAGGAATTCATCCTGCCGGCGGGCAATCGCGCCGCGGCGCAAGCCCATGTGTGCCGCACCGTGGCGCGCCGGGCCGAGCGTGCGGTGGTGGCGCTGGGCGCGCAGGACGCGGTGCGCGAGGCACCGCGCCACTACCTGAACCGCCTGTCCGACCTGATGTTCGTGCTGGCCCGCGTGTTCAACCGCATGAATGGCGGGGATGACGTGTACTGGAAGAGCGAGCGCATGGCGCGCGATGCCGGCTGAGGCGGCGCCGGGCTTCACGCGCGGGGGCTTCCGGCGCGGCTTCGTCGGCGGGCAGCCCCTGGCGCCCGGCACCTTCGTGTACGGCATGGTGTTCGGCGTGCTGGCCAGCGAGAAGGGGCTGGCGTGGATCGAGGCGCTGCTCATGAGCGTGCTGGTCTACTCCGGCAGCGCGCAGCTGGCGGCGCTGCAAGGCTGGAGCGCCTCGCCGCTCATCACGCCACTGGTCTTCACCGTGCTGCTGATCAACGCGCGCTACGTGCTGTACGGCGCGTCGGTGCAGCCCTGGCTGGCGGGCGCCACGCGGCCGCAGGCCTTCGCAACCCTGTTCTTCCTGGGCGACGGCAACTGGGCGCTGTCCATGCGGCAATACCACGCGGGCGACCGCGATGCGGGCTACCTGTTCGGCTCCGGCGTGGCGACCGCGCTGCCGTGGTTCGTGGGGACGGCGGCCGGACACCTGGTGGGCCGCGGGGTGCCGCACCCCACCTCGCTGGGACTCGATTTCATGCTGGTGGCCTTCGCCGCGGCGATCGGCGTCAGCGTGTTCCGCGGCCGCGGCGACCTGGCGCCTGCCGCGGCGGCGGTGCTCGCGGCGATCGCGCTGTCGCTGTGGTTGCCGGGATGGACCATCGTGGGTGCCGGACTCGCCGCCGGGCTGGTGGCTGGAGCGCGCGATGGATCTTGACGGGCGCTTCCTGCTGGCGGTGCTCGCCATGGCGGCGGCGTCCTATGCCTGCCGCGTCGCTGGCTACCTGCTCATGGGCTACGTGCCGATCACGCCGCGGGTGCAGGCGGCGCTGCGGGCGATCCCCCTGGGGGTGATGATCGGCATCGTGATGCCCTCGGTGCTGGCCGGCCGGCTGCCCGAGTTGGCGGGGCTGGTGGTCGTGTTCGCGGTGATGAAGGCGACGGGCAAGGACGTGGTCGCGGCATTGGCCGGCGCCGGTGCCGTGGCGGCCTGCCGGGCCCTCCTGTAGGCCGGGTTGCGCGCAGCGCACCCCGGCGTGCCCGCTATTCCTTCAACACCGCCATCGTGATGCGCGACACGCAGGTCAGGTTGCCGGCGTCGTCGAACAGCTCGATGGCCCAGACCTGCGTGCTGCGTCCCACGTGCACCGGCTTCGTGATGCCGGTGACCCAGCCTGCCATGGCGCCGCGGATGTGGTTGGCGTTGATGTCCAGCCCCACGCAGCGCGTGCCCGGCTTGCAGGCATAGACGGCGCCGCACGAGCCCAGCGTTTCCGCCAGCACCACGCTCACGCCGCCATGCAGCAGCCCATAAGGCTGGCGCGTGCGCTCGTCGACCGGGATGCGGCCCTTGATGTAGTCGTCCCCGACCTCCGTGAACTCCATGCCCAGGTGCGCCGGCGCGGTGTCGCGATGCAGCTCGGTGAGCAGTTCGATGGAGATGGGGCGTTTCCAGATGGCCATGGGCGCGATGTTAGCGCGCCCGCGTTTCCACCGAAGGCGCGTCGGCGACGGCCACGCCGGGCGAGTTGCCGCGGTTCAGCAGCGCGTAGAGGATGATCGCGCCGAAGGTGGCGGTGCCGATGCCGCCGAGCGCGAAGGCGCCGAACTTCAGCGTGAAGTCGCCCGTGCCCAGCACCAGCGTGATGGCGGCGACGATCAGGTTCTTGTTCTGCGAGAAGTCCACGCGGTTGTCGACCCAGATCTTGGCGCCGGCCACCGCGATCAGGCCGAACACCACGATGCTGACGCCGCCCATCACCGGCAGCGGGATCGCCTGGATGACGGCGCCGAACTTGGGCGAGAAGCCGAGCACCAGCGCGATGGCCGCGGCGAACAGGAAGATCGCCGTCGAATAGATCTTGGTGGCCGCCATCACGCCGATGTTCTCGGCATAGGTGGTCACGCCGGTGCCGCCGCCCATGCCGCTGACCACCGTGGCGACGCCGTCACCGATGAAGGCGCGGCCCATGTACTGGTCCAGGTTGCGGCCGGTCATGGCCGTCACGGCCTTGATGTGGCCGAGGTTCTCCGCCACCAGGATGATGGCGACGGGGGCGATCAGCAGCATGGCCGGCCCGCTGAAAACCGGCGCGGCAAAGGCGGGGGCGCCGAACCAGGCTGCGTTGGCGATGCCGGAGAAGTCCATCGGCTTGCCCAGGCCCAGCCCGTTGGTGAGGACGGCGTAGATGACGCTGGCGAGGATCAGCCCCACCAGGATCAGCAGGCGCTGCACCATGCCGCGGGTGAGCACCGCCACCAGGCCCACGCAGACGAAGGTGACGGCCTGCATCCAGCTGTCGAAGTTGCTGGCCGCCATGTTCTTGATCGGGATGCCGGCGAGGTTGAGGCCGATGACCGCCACCACGGCGCCGGTGACCACCGGCGGCATGAAGCGCTCGATCCACCCGGTGCCCACCGCGTGCACGATGGCGCCGATGATCGCGTACAGGATGCCGCAGGCGACGATGCCGCCCAGTGCCACCCCGATGTTGGCGTTGGGTCCCTTGCCGGCATACGCGGTCGCGGCGATCACGACGCCGATGAAGGCGAAGCTGGAGCCCAGGTAGCTGGGTACCTTGCCGCCGGTGATGACGAAGAACAGCAGGGTGCCGATGCCGCTCATGAGGATGGCGATGTTGGGATCGAATCCCATGAGGATCGGGGCCAGCACCGTCGCCCCGAACATCGCGATGACGTGCTGCACGCCCATCAGCGCCGTCTGCGGCCAGGGCAGTCGTTCATCGGGCGCGATCACGCCCCCTTGCTGCAGCACCGAGGCCGGCCGTTCCGTCCAGTCGAACATTCCCATCTCCGCTCTCCTTCTCCGTTGGGGTGAGCGATGCTAGGGGCAATGGTCGAGCTGCGCAAGACGTGTGGCCGGGAGGCTGAGAGACGGGATCGCCAAGAAGTTCAACGCAGAAGGAAGACAAAAAGGGAACCAAAGTCGCAGAAGGAATTTCCTTGAATCCTTCCGCGTCTTTTGAATTCCTTTTAGTCTTCCTTCTGCGTTGAAATGGGTTGCAAGTAACGGTATCGGCTACATGGCAAATACGGCGACTTTGCCGATCACCTCCGCCTCCTTCAGGATGCGCCGGTGCCCCAACCCCTCGGTGGCCAGCAACTGCGCCCCCTGGATAGCATGCGCGAAGGCCTGGCCGTCGGCGAAGTTGTTGATGCGGTCGCCGCGGTCATGCACCACCAGCGTGGGCACGCGGATGCGCGGCGCCACCGCGCGCGGCTCGAACTGCTGCATCAGCACGCCTTCGCGCTCCTCCAGCCGCCGCTGCATCGCTGCACGCGTGCGCTCGCTCAGGCCGAACACCTGCGCGAAATAGCGCGTGTAGTTGCGCGGTGACGCCGGCGGCGCCAGCAGCACCAGCTTGCCGACGGCCAGGCCGCGGCTGGCGGCATAGGCGGCGGCGTTGGCGCCGAGCGAGTGCGCGGCCAGCACGCCGATGGCATGGCCTTCCTGCTGCAGGCGGCCCACGACGTAGTCGATGGCGCGGGCGAACTGCGGCAGGTTGCTGGTGGTGCCGGCGCTGCGGCCGTGCGCCGGCATCTCCAGCAGCACCGGGCGCATGCCGTGCTGCGCCAGCGATTCGGCCAGCGGCAGCAACTGCTTCGCGTGGCCGCCCCAGCCGTGCACCAGCAGCGCCACCGGCCCGTGCGGCGCGGCGGGTTGCGAATAGACGGTGAGGCTATCGTCCTCGAAGGCCCAGGCGTCGGCGCGCCACTGCGGGCCCAGGCTGGCTTGCCGGTGCAGCCATTTCGGCGGCAACGGCGTGGCGAACAGGCGGGTGGCGGCGCGCACGGCGAACGCCGGCCACAGCCTCTGCGAAGTGCCGAGCGCCAGGCGGAACAGGCGCAGGCCGACGCCGGCCTGGTAGTAGCCGGCAGTCACGTCCACGGCGGAAGGGTTGGCCATGTCGGGTCCTTCAGAAGAAGACGAGGTCGTCGTTGCTGCGCGGCAGGCGGCGCACGGCGTCGAGGGCGGCACTGGCGAGGCGCCAGGCGCCATACAGGGCGGCGAGGGAGAGGAGGGCGATCATGGCGGGTTCCTTTCTTCGCACGGTTGTGCGAAACATGGGCGAGACCAGGGACGGCGGTGCGTCGGGCGTGACTTCAGGGAAGGTAGGTTTTCAGCAGCCGGGCCCAGGTGCGCTGGGCTCGCTCGGCGGCGCGCGCATCGCGCAGGAAGCGGGTGTCGTGCAGCAGGCCCATGGCCAGGCTATACATCTCCGCCACCAGCTGCTCGGGCTCGGTGTCGGGGACGAGATGGCCTTGTTCGACCGCCTGCAGCACCGTGCGGCGCAGCGCCGCGCGCCAGCGCGTCACCTCGTCCAGCAGGAAGTCGCGCAACGGGCCGTCCTTGTCGTCGAGCTCGAAGGCGCCGGCGGTGAAGATGCAGCCTTGCGTCGCCTCGACGTCGCGGGTGCGGACGATCCAGCGCCGCATGATTTCATTCAGGCGCGGCAGCCCCTTGGGGAACTGCATGGAGGGCACGAAGACGTCGGCGATGAAGCGGCGGCCGAATTCCTCGATCACCGCGATCTGCAGCGCCTCGCGCGAGCCGACCCGCGAGAACACGCCGCTCTTCGAGAGGCCGACGCGATCGGCCACCGCTTGCAGCGTGATCGCCTCCAGCCCTTCGGCCGCGGCCAGGTCGAGTCCCGCGCCCACGATCGCTGCGCGGGTGAGTTCGGCCTTCTGCGTCTTGGCGTCCATGCGGCGAAATATAGCACGGTCGTGCGAAATGGCAAGCGGCCACGCGCGGGGCGAAGCGGGGCGGAGCCTATTGTCCTACTACAACCGGCGTGGATGACCTAGGCTGCGCCCGCGGCGGAACGCGCACGCTGTCCCCAGGCATTTGCCTTTCCACCGATAGAGACACACCATGAAAAAGATCCCGATCCTCTTCGCCGTCGCGATGGCTTGCGGCGCCGTGCTGGCGCAAGCTCCTTCCGGCACCACCCGTCCTCCCCAGGAACTGAACCCCAATTCATCCGGCGGCCAGGCGCAGACCAAGGGCGCCATGAACAACGACGCCAAGACGGGCGGCATGAGCGCCTCGGCCGGCACCACCGCCGGCCAGACCACCGCCATGGGCAACAAGGGCATGGACCTCAATGGCGACGGCATGATCTCCCGCACGGAGTGGAATGCCTACCACGGCAAGTCGTGGAGCAGCATGAAGCCCAACAAGCAAGGCATGGTGCCGTGGGCCGACGTGCAAACCACGATGGGCATCCAGGGCGGCACGCCGAAGTAAGCAGCTCCTGCGTCGCCTGGAATGCCAGGCGGCAGGTGATTCAGCGCGAGGCCATCAGCGCGTCGTCGAAGATGGCCACCGCGCGCGTCCATCCCGCCGACGCGCCGCGGATCTTGTGCGGAAAGCAGCTGATGTAGAAGCCGTGCGCCGGCAGCGCCTCGAGGTTGTGCAGTTTCTCGAGGTGGCAGTAGCCGATGTCGCGGCCGGCCTTGTGGCCTTCCCAGATCAACGACGCGTCCTGCGACGCCTCGTACTTCTTCGCCGTGTGCACGAACGGAGCGTCCCAGCTCCACGCGTCCGTGCCGGTGAGGCGAACCCCCCGCTCCAGCAGGTACATCGTGGCTTCATAGCCCATGCCGCAACCCGACGCCACGAAGTCCGGATGGCCGTAGCGCGAGCCGGCGCGCGTGTTCACCACCACGATCTCCAGTGGCTGGAGCACATGTTCCACGCGGGCGAGCTCCGCCTGCACGTCCTGCGCGGTCACGACGTAGCCGTCGGGGAAGTGGCGGAAGTCCAGCTTCACGCCCGGCTGGAAGCACCATTCCAGCGGCACCTCGTCGATCGCGATGGACCGCTCCTGCTCGCCGAGCTTCCTGTTCATCGTGGAATGGAAGTGGTAGGGCGCGTCCAGGTGCGTGCCGTTGTGCGTGGACAGGGTGACCTTCTCCACTGCCCAGCCTTCGCCGTCGCGAACGCGGGCGGGTCGGACACGACGTCGTTCTCCAGGTAGATCGACAGGTCGACGAACTTGCGCGGCATGGGAAAACCTCCGTGGTGCGGGACGCAAGGCCGATGCTAATCTGCCCGGCATGAGCGCCGCACCGTACGTTCCCCAGATCCGCCGATACCAGCACTGGCTGCGCGAAAAGCATGGGTTGGAGTTCCATGACTACCAGTCCCTCTGGGAGTGGTCGGTGCGCGACCTGTCCGCGTTCTGGCAGAGCATCTGGGACTACTACGGGATGCAGTCGCCCACGCCGCACCGGCAGGTGCTGGCGGAAGAGGCGATGCCCGGCGCCCGCTGGTTCGAGGGCGCGCAGGTCAACTATGCGCGGCAGGTGTTCCGCCACGTGCAGCCCGCGCATGCAGCGGGCTTCCCCGCCGTCATCAGCCGCAACGAGGCCGGCGAGCACAAGGAGCTGACCTGGCCCGAGCTGCGCCGCCAGGTCGCGTCGCTCGCCCTGCACCTGAAGGCGCAGGGGCTGCAACCCGGCGACCGGGTGGCGGCCTACCTGCCCAACGTGCCAGAAGCGATGGTGGCGTTCCTGGCCGTGGTCAGCCTCGGCGGTGTCTGGAGCATCTGCGCGCCCGACATGGGGACCAACGCGGTGCTCGATCGCTTCAAGCAGATCGACCCCAGGATGCTGATCGCCTGCGACGGCGTGCGCTATGGCGGCAAGGACTTCGACCGCACCGAGGTGGTGGCGCAGCTCCAGGCGGCGCTGCCCAGCGTGCGGCACGTGCTGATCCACCGCAACCTCGGCCTCGACACGGGATCGCTGCCCGCCTTCACCGACTGGTCGGACGCGATCACCGGCAGCGGCCCCGCGGTCGACGCCTTCGAGCCGATGTGGCTGCCCTTCGACCACCCGCTGTGGATCGTCTATTCCAGCGGCACCACCGGCTTGCCCAAACCCATCGTGCACGGCCACGGCGGCATCCTGCTGGTGATGCTGGGCGCGGGCGGCCTGCACAACGACGTCGGCTGCAGCTACGACCCCAACTCCTGGGGCGAGCGCTACCACTGGTACAGCTCCACCGGCTGGGTGATGTGGAACGCGCAGCTCGCGGGGCTGCTCAGCGGCACCACCTGCTGCATCTACGACGGCAATCCCGGCGGCAGCAAGGACAACCCGGACTGGACGGTGCTGTGGCGCTTCGCGGCCGAACTGGGCGTCACCTTCTTCGGCGCGGGTGCGGCCTTCTTCGCCAACTGCATGAAGGCGGGCGTGGACCTGTCGAAGCTGCCGGGACTCAAGACGGTCCGCGCGCTCGGCACCACCGGCTCGCCGCTGTCCGAGGACGCGCAGCGCTGGGGCACGCAGCAGTTCCGGAAGCTGGGCATGCCGGACATCTGGTGGTGCAACATCTCCGGCGGCACCGACTTCGCCGGCGCCTTCATCGGCGGCAATCGCGAGCTGCCGCAGGTGCCGGGGCAGATGCAGTGCCGCGAACTCGGTGCCGCCGTGGAGGCGTGGAACGAGCAAGGACAGCCGGTGATCGGCGAAGTGGGGGAGCTGGTGTGCGTCAAGCCGATTCCCTCGATGCCCTTGCACTTCTGGAACGACGAAGGCGACAAACGCTATCTCTCCAGCTATTTCGACATGTACCCGGGCGTCTGGCGGCATGGCGACTGGCTGAAGATCACGCCGGAGGGCGGCTGCATCATCTACGGCCGCAGCGACGCCACCATCAACCGCCACGGCCTTCGCATGGGCACCAGCGAGCTGTACAGCGCGGTGGAGGCGCTGCCGGAGGTGCTGGACTCGATGGTGGTGGACCTGGAGTACCTGGGCCGCGAGAGCTACATGCCCTTGTTCGTGGTGTTGCGCCCCGGTATCCCGCTGGACGACGCGATGAAGGCCAGGCTGGCCGGCGCCATCCGCACGGCGCTCAGCCCGCGCTTCGTGCCCGACGAGATCGTGCAGGTTCCGGAGATCCCGCGTACGCTGTCCGGCAAGAAGCAGGAGCTGCCGATCAAGAAGCTGCTGCTGGGCCAGCCGCTGGAGAAGGTGGTGAACCGCGACGCGATGGCGAACCCGCAGTGCCTGGAGTGGTACGTGGAGTTCGCACGCAAGCGGGCCTCGTAGATTCACCGACGTTGGGAGAAAGAAGATGTTCCTGAAAAACTGCTGGTATGTCGCCGCCTGGGACCACGAGCTGATCGACGGCCGCATGATGGCGCGCACGATCCTCGAGGAGGCCGTGCTGCTGTACAAGTCCGAGTCGGGCAGGGTGGTGGCCTTGCAGGACCGCTGCTGCCACCGCGGCGTGCCGCTGCACCTGGGCCGGCGCGAGGGCGACTGCGTGCGCTGCATGTACCACGGCCTGAAGTTCGATCCCACCGGCAGGTGCATCGAGATTCCCGGGCAGGAGGTGGTGCCGCCCAAGCTCGGCGTCAAGAGCTATCCCGTGCTGGAAAAGGACCACCTGGTGTGGATCTGGATGGGCGACCCGGCCAAGGCGGATCCGGCGGAGATCATCGACTTCCCCTACCTGCGCGACCCGCAATGGCAGGGCGTGCCAGACTACATGCACTACGACGCCAACTGGCTGCTGATCGTCGACAACCTGTCCGACTTCGCGCACCTGGCCTTCGTGCACACCAAGACGCTGGGCGGATCCGAGGACTACGCGTACAAGACCAAGCCGGTCGCGGTGGAGCGGCTGCCGCGCGGCTTCCGCGTCGAGCGCTGGCACATGAACGCGGCGCCGCCGCCCTTCCATCGCAAGGTGCTGCCGGCAGCGGAGAAGGACCAGCCCATCGACCGCCGCAACATCGGCCACATGCACATCCCCGGCATCTTCTTCCTGGAGTCGATGTTCTCGCCGGCCGGGAGCGGCTCGGAAAAGGGCAACCGGGAGGGCACGCGCGAATACCGCAACTGCCAGTTCATGACGCCGGAGACCCGCCGCACGTCGCACTTCTTCTGGACCTACCTGAACAACTGGCAGGGCACCGACCAGAACATCGCGCGCTCGCTGCACCAGAGCCTGATCGAAGGCTTCATGGAAGACAAGCACCTGATCGAGGCGCAGCAGAAGGTGATCGATGCCGATCCCACCTTCGAACTGCAGGCCGTGGCCGCCGATGCGGCGCTGTCGCACTTCCGCTCCACCTTCGCCAAGTTGGTGGCGCAGGAGCAGGCGGAGATGGCGACGCAGCAGGCCGCGGCGCCGGTGGCCGCGCGCAAGCCGCACCAGACCGCGACAACACCTACCGGACCGCCTTCTTCCGGTTCACCAGCACGATCCCCACCGCCACCGCAACGAGCGCCAACACCAGCTGCAACGTGAGCCTCTCATCGAGCAGCACCACCCCCAGCACCAGCGCGAACAGCGGCGCGAGGAAGGTGAAGGACGACAGCTGCGTCGCCGGGTAATGCCGCAGCAGCCACATCCACGCGAGGTAGCTGGCGAAAGCGCCGATCACGCTTTGCAGCGCCAGCGACACCCAGGCATAGGTGGAGTAGTTCAGGGACCAGGTCTCGCCGAGTCCCAGCGACAGCAGCGGCGCGACGACGGCCGTGACGCCCACCTGGTACAAGAGCGTCTTCTCGGCGCTCGAATTCGCCATCTTCGAGCCGCGGATCACCAGCGTCGTCAGGCCCCACAGCATGCCGGCCAGCAGCGCCAGTGCGTCGCCACGCAACTGCTGTGGCGTGCTGCTCCCCGTGAAGCCCTCACTGAACGCAAACGCCACTGCCGCGAAGGCGATGGTCAGGCCCACCCATTGCACCGGCCGCAGCTTCTCCGACGGCACGATGCGAGGCAGGAGCAGCGCCACCACGAACGGCGAGGTGTAGAGGAAGACGGTCAGCCGCGACGCCGCGGTGTCGCGCAGGCCCAGGTAGATGCAGCTGAACTCGGCCGCGAACAGCGCGCCGGCCAGCAGGCCGGCCCGCAGGGTGCCGTCGCGCTCGAACAGCTTGACGCCGCGCCAGGCGCACCATGCCAAGAGCAGGGCGGTGGCCGCGATGAAGCGGATGGCGGCTTGCCAGAGCGGCGGCACCTCGCCCACCGTCGTCTTGATCAGGATCTGCTGGAAGCCCCAGAACAGGCAGCAGGCTAGCAGCAGGGAGACGGCGAGGGTGTCGAGATGCTGTTTTCTTTCGCGCATCGGGCGATGGTAGCGGCCCCGCGGGCGCTCACTGCGGACGCTGCGCCAGTTTCGCCAGCAGCTTCTTCAAGGCGGTGCGCTCGGTGGCCGGCAAGGCCTGCAACATGGCGGCCTCGTGGCTGCGCGCCTTCTGCAGCAGCGGGCGCACCAGCCGCTTGCCGGCCGGCGTGGCCGTCACCAGCGTGCGGCGCTGGTCGCCGGCGTCGGCCTGCAGCGCCAGCCAGCCCTGTTCGCACATGCGCTGCACGAGCTTGGTGACGGTGGGCTGCTTCGACAACACGTCGTGCGCCAGCTGGTTGATCGCCAGCGGCGGGCTGTCATGCAGTGTGGCGAGCACCCGCCATTCCACCGAGCTCAGGCCGGCCGCGCGCACGTGGCTGTCGAAGTCCTTGTACAGGGCGTGGTTCGCCTGCCCCAGCAGGTAGCCCAGGTACTCGTCGACGAAGCGGTGGCCACGCGCCTCGCTCACAATGGGTGCTCCGTGTAGTAACGCCCGCCGTGGAACAGCAGCGGTGAAGCGCCCTCGCGGTGGGTGCAGCGCTCCACCTCGCCGACGAAGATGACGTGGTCGCCTTCCTCGTAGCGGCTGCGGTTGAAGCATTCGAAGGTGGCGGCCGCGCCGTGCAGCAGCGGCGCGCCACCCGCGCCGGCGTCGAAGGTGACCCCGGCCCAGCGGTCGGCGCCGCGCCGGGCGAAGCGCTCGGCCAGTTCCTTCTGGTCCGCCGCCAGCACGTTGATGGCGTAATGGGAGCCGGCGCTGAACACCGCCATCGACGCCGCCGCGCGTGACAGGCTCCACAGCACCAGCGGCGGCTCCAGCGAAACGGAGTTGAAGGAGTTGGCGGTCAGGCCGATGGTGATGCCGTCCGCCCCGCGCGCCGTGACGATGGTCACGCCGGTGGCGAACATGCCGAGCGCGGCCCGGAATTCCTGGGCCGAGAAGCTCGGCGGCTGGGCTTGGCGCGGCGGGGTCATGGCGGGCCGGATTGCATGAATTTTCATGTATTATGGTCCACAACCCATAGGCGCGTGATCGGCATGCTGCAGGAAACCATTGAGCCCGCGTGGCTGGACGCGTTCGAGTCGGTGCTGGCGCGCTGCGCGCTGCAAAAGGGCGACACCGTGGCGGTGCTGAGCGAAAGCCAGAGCCGGCCCATCCTGCCCCAGCTGGCCCGGCTGGCCGCGGCGCGGCTGGGCGCCCAGGTGTTCGACCTGGTGCTGCCCAGCGCCTTTTCCTCGGCCCTGCCGGTGGCGCGCTCCACCGGCGCTTCGCCGGTGTTGCGCCAGATCCCGCCGGTGGTCTCCGCGCTCGCCGCCAGCACGCTGGTGGTGGACTGCACGGTCGAAGGCCTGATGCACGCGCCGGAACTGCCGGCCATCCTCAAGGGCGGGGCGCGCGTCCTCTATGTCAGCAACGAACATCCGGAAGCCCTGGCGCGCCTGCTGCCCGACGACCGGACCGAGGCGCTGGTCAAGGAGCACGTGAAGCGCCTGCGCGGTGCGCGCGAGATGCGGGTCACCTCGCCCGCCGGCACCGATCTCACCATCTCCCTGCAGGGCGCGGTGTGCGGCGGCAACTGGGGCTACACCACGCGGCCCGGAACCATGACGCATTGGCCCGGCGGCCTGGCGCTCGCTTTCCCGGCGGCCGGCAGCGTCGACGGCACTCTGGTGCTGGCCGAGGGCGACGTCAACCTCACCTTCAAGCGCTACCTGGAGCGGCCGGTCACGCTGCGCGTCGAGCGCGACCACGTCACCCGCATCGAGGGCAGCGGCGTCGACGCCGAGCTGATGCGCAGCTACATCGCCGCCTGGGGCGACCGCGAGGCCTACGCGGTCAGCCACGTCGGCTACGGGCTCAACGCCGCGGCGCGCTGGGACAGCATGGCGCTGTACGACAAGCGCGACTTCAACGGCACCGAGCTGCGCGCCTTCGCCGGCAACTTCCTCTATTCCACCGGCGCCAACGAGGTGGCGGGCCGCCACACGGCCGGCCACTTCGACCTGCCGCTGCGCCACTGCACGGTGCAGCTCGATGGCCGCACGGTGGTCGACAACGGAACCCTCCTGGAATGACGGCTGTGCCGACCTTCACCACCCTCGGCGGTGGTCCCACCGTGCTGATGCTGCACGGCATCGGCGGCGGCCACCTCTCGTTCGCGCCGCAGGTCGAGTCGCTCGCCGTGGCCGGTTACCGCGCGGTTGCGTGGGACATGCCGGGCTACGGCCACAGCGCTCCGATCGAGCCCTACACGTTCAAGGGGCTCGCGCAAAGCTGCGTGCTGCTGATCGAAAGCCTGAAGGTCTCCAACGTGGTCCTGGTGGGCCACAGCATGGGCGGCATGGTGGCGCAGGAGGTGGTGGCGCGCCGGCCCGACCTGGTGAGCCGGCTCGTGCTGTGCGGCACCTCGCCGGCCTTCGGCAAGCCGGACGGTGACTGGCAGCGCGAGTTCGTCTCGCAGCGCACGGCGCCGCTGGACGCCGGCAAGAGCATGGCCGACCTGGCGGAGACCCTGGTGCCGCAGATGGTGGGGCCCGGCTCGCTGCCGGAGGGCCTGCGGCTGGCGACGCACTGCATGGGCATGGTGCCGGCGGCCACCTACCGCCGCGCGCTGGAATGCATCGTCACCTTCGACCGCCGCGCCAACCTGCCGAACATCAACGTGCCCACCTTGCTGATCGCCGGCGAGCACGACCGCAACGCCCCGCCCGCCGTCATGAAGAAGATGGCGGAGGCCATCCCGCGCAGCACCTTCATCCAGATGAAGGGCATCGGCCACCTGCAGAACCTGGAGGCGCCCGACGACTTCGACGGGCTGCTGCTCAACTTCCTGTCGCTGCCGCAAGAACTGCTGCACTGACCCCGCCGCACGAGGACAAGCATGGACGCGCCCACCGGATTGGACTTCACCCCCGCGGTCGGCGACCACGCCTTCACGCCGAAACAGCGTGCGCTGCTGGCGCTGGCCCACCGGCTCGGCCGCGACAAGTTCGCGGCCCGCGCCGCGCAGTGGGACGAGGAGGCCAGCTTCCCGTTCGCCAACTACGACGACCTGCGGGCGGCCGGCCTGCTGGGCATCTGCGTGCCGGAGGCCGAGGGCGGCCTGGGCGCCGACTACGCCACCTACATGATGGTGGGCGCCGAGATCGGGCGCTTCTGCGGCGCCACCGCGCTGACCTGGAACATGCACGTCTCCTCCACCATGTGGACGGGCGTGCTGGCCGCCGGCATCCCGATGACCGAGACGCAGCGCGCCGAGCACGAGGCGCGGCGCAAGCTGCATTTCCGCCGCGTCGTGCAGGAGGGCGCCATCTACGCGCAGCCTTTCTCCGAAGGCAGCGCCGCCGCCGCCGGCAAGGCGCCGTTCGGCACGACGGCGCGCAAGGTCGAGGGCGGCTGGCTGGTCAACGGCCGCAAGATCTTCGCCTCGCTGTCCGGCGCGGCCGACTACTACGGCGTGCTGTGCACCGAGGACAAGGGCGACGAGAAGCCCGATGCGCGCGACACGCTGTACCTGGCGGTGCCGGCGACCAGCGCGGGCTTCTCCATCAGCGGCGACTGGAATCCGCTGGGCATGCGCGGCACGGTCAGCCGCAACCTGCTGTTCAAGGACGTGTTCGTCAGCGACGACGAGCAGCTCATGCCGCGCGGCGTGTACTTCAAGGGCGCCCAGACCTGGCCGGCGATGTTCTTCACGCTGGCGCCCACCTACCTGGGCCTCGCGAACGCGGCCTACGACTTCACGGTGAGCTACCTGCGCGCCGAGGTGCCGGGCGAGCCGCCGGTGAAGCGCCGCATGTATCCCACCAAGCAGATCGCGGTGGCGCAGATGCGCATCCAGCTCGAACAGATGCGCGCCATCTTCCTGCGCGCGGTGCTCGAGGCACGCCCGAATCCGTCCAAGGACGAGCGGCTGCGCCTGTATGCTGCGCAGTACACCGTGATGGAGGGCGCGAACGACATCGCGCGGCTGGCCATCCGCACCTGCGGCGGCCAGAGCATGATGAAGCACCTGCCGCTGGAACGGATCTACCGCGACAGCCGTTGCGGCTCCCTGATGCTGCCGTGGACGGCGGAGCTGGTGCTGGACCGCATGGGACGCGAAACGCTCTACGAGCCCGGAGAGAAAGACGAATGAGACGGGATCGATGAGCCGTGACATCGTCCATCTGTGCGTGCAGGAGAAGTTCATCCCGCCGTTCGTGCAGCTGGTGCGCGAGCACTTCGGGCTGGACCGGCACCTCTTCCTGGTGTCCGGCAAGGGCGCGGCGTTCCTGCCTGAAGCCGGCGACGCGGTCGTGCCGGTGCCCGGCATCGCCGGCCGCCTGCGCCGCCTCGGCGCGCTCTATGCCGCCAGGAAGATCATCCTGCACGGCCTCTACGATGCCAAGTTCCTGTACCTGCTGGCCCTGCAGCCCTGGCTGCTGCCCAAGTGCTACTGGATGGTGTGGGGCGACGACCTGTACCGGTACCTGGACCCCCACCGCAGCCGCAAGGGCGCGTTCAAGGAGATGGTGCGGCGTTTCGTGATCCGCCGCATCGGGCATGTCGTGACCTACATCCGCGGCGACTACGAGCTGGTCAGGCAGTGGTACGGCTCGCGGGCGACGATGGTCGACTGCCTCATGTACATGAGCAATGTCTACCAGCCCATGCCGGACCTGCCGGCGTCCCGGAAGACGGCGACCGTGATCCAGGTGGGGAATTCGGCCTACGCGCGCAACCTCCACGAGGAGGCGCTGGAGCGCATCGCGCCGTTTCGCGACCAGGCCATCGAGGTGGTCGCGCCCTTGTCCTATGGGCCGAAGCCCCATGCGCAAGCCGTCGCCGCGCGGGGCCGCGCGCTGCTGGGGGACCGGTTCTTCCCGATGCTGGACTTCATGGATTTCGCCAGCTACCGCGAGTTCCTGGCGAAGATCGACATCGCCGTCTTCAACAACACGCGCCAGCAGGCCATGGGCAACATCATCACCTTGCTGGGCATGGGCAAGACGCTGTACCTGCGCCGCACCACCACCACCTGGCCGCTGCTCGAGCAGATCGGGGTCAAGGTCTTCGACGCCGAGCAGTTCTCGCTGCGCCAGCTGACGCCGGCGGAGCGCGAGCGCAACATCGCCCTCGTGCGGCAGCACTTCTCGCGCGAGCGCCTGCTGGCACAGCTGGGCGCGCTGTTCGACGGCGCGGAGGCGGCATGAAGGTCGAATCGCTGGAGTGGGACAGCCAGTTCCTCGGCGCGCCGGTGAGCCGCATCGTGGCCGAAGGCGCCTCCCGGCGCGAGCTGGCCGAGGCCGTGGCGCGGCTGCGGGCCGCCGGGGTCCGGCTGGCGTACCTCTTTGCCGACAGCCCGCTGGCGCCCGCGGACGCCGACGCCCTGCAGGCCCGGCTGGTCGACCGCAAGGTGACCTACCGCATGGAGGCCGACGGCCTGCCCAGCACGCATCCATGGCCCGCCGTCACCCCGTACGTGCCGGCCATGCCGCAGGCTGAACTGGAACGCCTGGCCATCGAGAGCGGAAAGTACTCGCGCTTCCACGTCGACCCCCGCTTTCCGGAGGACAAGTTCGTCGCGCTGTATGTGCAATGGCTGCGCAAGTCGCTCACGGGCGAGATCGCGGACGCAGTGCTGGTGGCCACCGACGCCGGCCGGCCGGTGGGCCTGGTCACGATGGCGCAGTCCGGTCCTGCCGGCAAGATCGGGCTGGTCGCGGTGGATGAGGCATGCCGTGGCCGGGGCCTGGGCCGGCAGCTGGTCGAGGCAGCCAGGCAGTGGTTCGCCTCGCGGCAGGTCTCCCATGCCGAAGTCGTCACGCAGCAGGACAATGTGGCCGCCTGCCGTTTGTACGAAACTTGCGGTTTTCGGGTCCACGCGGTGCAGTCCGTCTACCACCTGTGGCTCGCCACCCCGTCGACCAGCCGGCCAGAGGCTTAGCAACATGCCAAAGATTCCATTCAACCGCCCGTACATGACGGGCAAGGAATTGTTCTACATCGCCGAGGCGCATTTCCACGGCAAGCTGGCCGGCGACGGGCCCTACACCAAGCGCTGCCATGCGTGGCTGGAGTCCACGGCGCCGCCGGGACGAGCGCTGCTCACGCACTCCTGCACGGCGGCCCTGGAGATGACGGCCATGCTGCTGGACATCCAGCCGGGCGACGAGGTGATCATGCCCTCGTACACCTTCGTCTCCACCGCCAACGCGTTCGTGCTGCGCGGCGCGGTGCCGGTGTTCGTCGACATCCGGCCGGACACCCTGAACCTGGACGAGACGCAGGTCGAGCAGGCCATCACCCCCCGGACGCGGGCCATCGTGCCGGTGCACTACGCCGGCGTGGCCTGCGAAATGGACACCATCCTCGACATCGCGCGGCGGCACCGGCTGGCCGTGGTGGAGGACGCGGCGCAAGGCCTGATGTCCACGTACAAGGGCCGGCCCCTCGGGGCGCTGGGCGAGCTGGGGACGTTCTCGTTCCATGAAACCAAGAACATCATCTCCGGCGAGGGCGGTGCGCTGCTGGTCAACGACGAGCGCATGCTCGAACGGGCCGAGATCATCCGCGAGAAGGGCACCGACCGCAGCCGCTTCTTCCGCGGCCAGGTCGACAAGTACACCTGGCAGGCGGTCGGCTCGTCCTATCTGCCGGGAGAGCTGATCGCCGCCTTCCTGTGGGCCCAGATGGAGGAGGCCGACGCGATCACCGCCCGCCGCATGGCGTTGTGGAACGCCTACCACGAGGCCTTCGCCGGCCTCGAGGCCGAGGGCCTGCTGCGCCGGCCGATCGTCCCGGCAGACTGCGGCCACAACGCGCACATGTATTACGTGCTGCTGCCCAGCCTGGCGCAGCGCACGGCCTTGATCGAACGGCTGGCCGCGCAGGACATCCACTCCGTCTTTCATTACGTGCCCCTCCATACCTCTCCGTTCGGCCGCGAACACAGCCGCGCGGTGGGGGAGTTGCGGCACACGAACGAACTGTCGGAGCGGCTGGTGCGGCTGCCCCTGTGGGTGGGCCTGGAGGAACACCAGGGCGAGGTCATCGAACGCGTCGTGCGGACCGTCCGCGAGCTGTCGCGTGCGGGAGGATGAGAGGGTGCGCATGAGGACCTGCCTGGGGGCGCTGGCCCTGGCCCTGGCCGCGGCCGGCGCTGGCGGGGCCGCGATGCCCTCCGGTCCTTGCGATCGCTTCGTCGGCAAGCTGCCCAACGTGAACAAGGCGTTGTGCGACCAGGCCCGGCTGGTCGACAGCGGTGCCCGCTCCGTGCAGGGCACGCCGCTCTACGTGCGCGACGTCAAGGCGCCGGACGCCAGGCTGCGCATCCTGGTCGTGGGCGCCATCCATGGCGACGAACTGTCGTCCGCCGCCGTGGCCCTGCGCTGGATCAAGCTGGCCGCCGAGGAGCGCCCGGAGATGCCGCAGCCGGTGCACTGGCGCTTCGCGCCGGTGGTCAATCCCGACGGCCTGCTGGCGCGTCCGCCCAGGCGGATGAACGCCAAGGGCGTCGACCTGAACCGCAACTTCCCGACGCCCAACTGGGAGCGGGATGCGCAGGTGTACTGGCAGCAGCGCACGAAGAAGGATCCGCGCCGCTGGCCGGGCCCCAAGCCGCTGTCCGAACCCGAGACCCGCTTCCTGCACGATGAGATGCAGAAGTTCAAGCCGCACCTGATCGTCTCGATCCATGCGCCCTACGGCGTGCTGGATTTCGACGGCCCGTCGGTGCCGCCGTCGCGGCTGGGTCGGCTGTACCTGGACCAGGTCGGCATCTTCCCGGGTTCGCTGGGCAACTACGGCGGGGTGCACAAGGGCGTGCCGGTGGTCACCATCGAGCTGCCGAACGCCCAGCGCACGCCGCTGGATGCGGAAACCCGCCAGATGTGGCTGGACCTGTTGCGCTGGACCGCCGCCAAGATCCAGGGCGACGCCGCCGCAGCGCGCTGACGGAAAGCCGGAAATCGGCGAGACTTCGCCGCATGACCACAGACACCCTGGACATCGGGCGCTTCGGCAGCGGCCGCTCCGTGCAACGCATCGAAGACGAGGGCCTGCTCAAGGGCCTGGGCCAGTACACCGACGACCTCGCGCCCGCCGGGCAGCTGCGCATGGTCTTCGTGCGCTCCCCTTATCCGCATGCGCGCATCACCTCCATCGACACCGCCAACGCGGCGTCCATGCCCGGCGTGGTGAAGGTGGTGACGGGCAAGGAGCTCGTCGCCGCCGGCGTGAAGCCGCTGCCCACCTTGCCGATGCTGCCCGACGGGTCGAAGCCGGCGACCGCGCAGCGTCATGTGCTGGCGGTCGACGAGGTGCGCTTCGCCGGCGAAGCCGTGGCGCTGGTGGTGGCCGAGACGCTGCAGCAGGCGCGCGACGCCGCCGAGGCAGTGTGGGTGGACTACGAGGAGCTGCCGCACGTGGTGGGCGTGGAGGATGCGGTCGCGCCGGGCGCGCCGCTGGTCTACGCGCAGGCGCCCGGCAACATCGCCGCGCAGCTGCGCCATGGCGACGCCCAGAAGGCCGCGGCCGCCTTCGGGCAGGCCGCGCATGTCGTCAAGCTGAAGGTGGTGAACCAGCGCGTGGTGGCGCTGTCGATCGAGCCGCGCTCGGTGCTGGCCTGGATCGCGGAGGACGGCCGCCTCACGCTGCGCATCAGCAGCCAGATGCCCTCCGGCGTGAAGAACTCGATCTGCAACGACGTGCTCGGCATTCCGCGCGAGCAGGTGCGCGTGACGGTGGGCGACGTCGGCGGCGGCTTCGGCATGAAGACCGGCATCTACCCGGAGGACGCCGCCACCGCCTGGATGTCCTGGACCCTGAAGCGGCCGGTGAAGTGGATCGCCGACCGCAGCGAGGAATTCCTGTCGGCCGCCCATGGCCGCGACCAGGTCGCCGACGCGGAAATGGCGCTCGATGCCCACGGCAAGGTGCTGGCGGTGCGGCTGCGCACGCTGGCCAACGTGGGCGGCCACGCGCTGGCCACCGGGATGCTGATCCCGCTGCTGATCGGGCCGTGGGTGTCGACCAGCGTGTACGACATCCCGGTGATCGACTACCACTTCCAGGCGGTGCTCACCAACACCTCGCCCACCAGCGCCTACCGCGGCGCCGGCCGGCCGGAGGCGATCTTCATCATCGAGCGGCTGATGGACGAGGCGGCGCGGCAGACCGGCATCGACCGGATCGAATTGCGCCGGCGCAACTTCATCCGCCCGGAGCAGATGCCGTACAAGAACCCGATGGGGCAGACCTACGACGTCGGCGAGTTCGAGAAGATCATGGACGAGGGCCTGGCGCATGCCGACTGGAGCGGCTTCGAGGCCCGCGCCGCGGCCAGCAAGGCGCGCGGCAAGCTGCGCGGGCTGGGCGTGGCCACCTTCCTGGAATGGACCGGCGGCAACGTGCTGGAAGAGCGCGTGACGGTGGAGGTGAAGGCCGACGGCGTCATCGAGGTCTTCTCCGCGGTCAACCAGATGGGGCAGGGCATCGCCACCACGCTGGCGCAGCTGGTGGTGGACGTGTTCGGCGTGCCGATGGACAAGGTGCGCGTGGTGCTGGGCGACACCGACCGCGGCGACGGCTTCGGCAGCGCGGGATCGCGCTCGCTGTTCACCGGGGGTTCGTCCCTCCACCTGGGGGCGGAGAAGACGCTCGACCAGGCGCGCGAGCTCGCCGGGCAGGCGCTGGAGGCGTCACCGCACGACCTGCAGTACGCCGGCGGCCGCTTCAGCGTGAAGGGCACCGACCTCGGCATCGACATCT
This sequence comes from Ramlibacter sp., assembly GCA_021323335.1. Taxonomy (GTDB): domain Bacteria; phylum Pseudomonadota; class Gammaproteobacteria; order Burkholderiales; family Burkholderiaceae_C; genus Ramlibacter. Next base: position 14,866 of record JAJTCN010000028.1, on the reverse strand, counting down.
TCGAGCTGGCGGGCCGCCAGCCGGAGCGCCGCATCTTCATCGACCACACCAGCGCGGTGGCGGGGCCAAGCTGGCCCAACGCCTGCCACGTGGCCGAGGTGGAGATCGACCCGGCCACGGGCGAGGTGCAGGTGGTCGCTTACTCCAGCGTCAACGACATCGGCCGGGTGGTGAACCCGATGATCGTGCGCGGCCAGCTCGACGGCGGCGCGCTGCAGGGCATCGGCCAGGCGCTGTGCGAGCACATGGTGTACGACCGCGAAAGCGGCCAGCCGCTGACCGGCAGCCTGATGGACTATGCGGCGCCGCGCGCGGACATCCTGCAGTTCGAATTCCGCACCGAGATGAACCAGACGGTGCCGAGCAAGAACAATCCGCTGGGCGTCAAGGGCGTGGGCGAGCTCGGGACGATCGGCGCGACGCCGAGCGTGGTGAACGCCGTGGCCGACGCGCTGGCGCGGGCCGGCAGGAAGGATGCGGCGCCGGGCTTGCAGATGCCGTTGACGGCGCCGAAGGTGTGGGGGATCTTGAACGCGTAGATCACCGGGGTTCGCCTTTCGGGCTTACCCCGGCCTACGTTCGCCCCGCCCCGTAGGCCGGGTTGCGCGAAGCGCACCCCGGCGTTGTCACCGCGGCGCCACCGCCGGTGCCGGGAAGGAAATGTGCCCGGCGTCCAGGTGGACGGTGTTCGGCGAAGCCAGCGCCATGAGGACCGCCGCGACCACGGCAGCAATCCACAACAGGGTTTGCGTCCACAGCGGTTTCATCATGGCCTCCCGGCGTTTCGGTTGCCATGAAGTGTGCGCGCCTTCGTTCAGCCCCGCACACCGCGCTTGTAAAGTCCCTGTGCCAGTTGTTCCCAATTCATGCAGCGCGTGCAGCGCGCGGGATCGCGAGGACGAAAGTTTCCTGGAAGCCGTCCTGCTCGCCCTTGCGCGCGTAGCCGAGCGTATTGGCCACCACGCGGCAGCCTTCTTCCACGTAGTCGTGCTGGCAATGCAGGTGGCCATGCAGCCAGAACTGCGAGCGCGCCATCAGGTCCTGCAGTGAATTGCAGAAGCCGGCGGTGGCCGGGGTGACGCCGTAGCGCGGATCGGCGCTGCGCAGGCTGGGCGCGAAGTGCGTCACGACCACCGTGGTGCCGTCGAAGGGCTGCGCCAGCGCGCCGCGCAGCCAATGCTCGCATTCCAGCCCCAGCTCGCGCCACTGTTCCGCGAGCAGCGGCTCGCCGCGCCGCGTGCCGGCCGCCTTGCGCAGGTAGAAGTTGGCGGCGCGAAACGCCTTGTCCCGCAGCTTGAGCGCCTCGCCCGGCGTGGGCGGCGGCACGCCGGGCTGGCGCGCCAGTGCGTCGAAGTCCGCCCAGAGCGTCGTGCCGACGAAGCGGATGCCGTCGAGCACCAGCACCTCGCGCTCCAGCCAGGTGATGCCCAGGCGCTCGCAGGCCTCGCGCAGCCGCGCATGCGCCTCGTCGAAGTCCAGGCCGTCGTATTCGTGGTTGCCCGGCACGTAGAGCACCGGCGTCGGCCAGCCTTGCCGGGGCGAGAAGCGGCCGAGGCCGAAGTCGGCGTCCGGCAACTGGGAGCCGGGCTGGTAGGAGCCGATGTCGCCGGCGAGCACCAGCAACTCGGCCCCGGGGGCGGGCCGCGGGACGAAGTGCGGGTTGCCCTCCAGGTGGAGGTCGGACATGAGCTGGATCTTCACCCGGCCGATGGTAAGGGGCGGCGGGGTCAGCTTTGGGCGAAAGCCGTCTGCGCCGCCGCCGCCAGCGCCAGCCGCAGCCAGGCGTGGTCGCCGCGCTGCCCCTGGCGGCGATGCCACAGTGCGTCGACGTGCACCGGCGACACCTCGAACGGCAGCTCGCGCTGCATCAGCTCGTGGGCACGGCCCGTGGTGGAGATGAAGTGCTCCGGCAGCACGGTCAGCAGGTCGGAGGCGGCCACCACGCGGCCGGCGGTGAAGAACTGGTTGACCGTCATCACCACGCGCCGTTTCTTGCCGAGCGAAGCCAGGGCCTCGTCGATGAAGCCGTACGGGCGGCCCGAGAAGCTGACCAGCAGGTGCCGGGCATCACAGTAGCGCTTGAGCGTCAGCGGCCCCCGGGCCAGCGGATGGTCCTTGCGCATCACGCACACGTAGCGGCCGTCATAGAGCCGCTGATGGTCGAAGGCGGCCACCGGCCCGGCCTGGGCTTGCGCGGTCAGGTCCGCCAGCACGGCCGGGAAGAAGCCGACGGCCAGGTCCACCGAACCTTCGTCGAGCAGCCGGCGCGGGTCCCGCGTGGTCAGCGGCACCACCCGCACGGTGATGCCGGGCGCGTCGCGCTCCATGATGGCCACCAGGCCGGGCATCAGCTCGGCGGCGGTGGCGTCCGCCATCGCCAGGGTGAAGGTGTTGGTGGCCTCGGCGGCGATGAACTCGCCGGGGGCAATGGATTTTTCCAGCTGCCGGAGCGCATCGGCGATCGACGGCCAGAGCGCCACGGCGCGCGGCGTGGGCTCCACGCCGTAGCCGCTGCGCACCACCAGCCGGTCGCCCAGCGCGTCCCGCAGCCGGCTGAGCGCATTGCTCACCGCCGGCTGGGTCATGGACAGGTTGCGGGCGGCCCGCGTCAGGTTGCGCTCGCTCATCACGGCGTCGAACACCCGCAGCAGGTTCAGGTCGAGCGTCCGGAAGTTCGGGGCTTTCATACGTTTGGTGAATGATATACATCACTACTCAAAAGTGGCCAAATATCAGTGGTAACCCTAATATTCGTCCCACGCACCCGGCACCTCGCCGACAAGCGTTTTCAAGGGGAAGTTGAACATGGCACGTTTCGTCCACATCGAGTATTCGACCGAACACGGCGGCGTGAACCGCATGGCCCGTGGTTTCGCCACGCTCGGCAGCTTCAGCATCACCGCCGCCGCGCTGCACGCGCTGGCCGTCGTCGGTTCGCCCATCACCCGCGCCGCCGCGGCCACCCGCAAGGTGCTGTCCGGCTGGTCCGCTGCCCGCAAGCAGCGCGCCGCCGACCGCCGGCTGTGGGACCTCGCGCTGACCGACGCCCGCATCATGGCCGACCTCAGCCGCGCGATGGGCCGCGAAGCCGCCGACATCGGCCGCTACTACTGAGCGAGCCCGTGATGATGGCCGTCCTCCACTGGTTGCCGCAGGGCGTGCTGCGCGCGCTGGATGGCTGGTCGCACCGCGTGGCCCAGCGCCGCGCCCAGGAGCGGCAGCGCAAGTGGCTGGCGCGCCGGGCGAAGCCGGCGGAGGTGGCGCCGGCGCCGGCGGTGTATCACCTGAAGCCCTGGCGGGACTAGCTCGCGAAAGAAAAAAGCCACCCCTCCGGGTGGCTTTTTTCTTGAGGTGACGGGGATCAGGCCGCCAGCCGCTTCTCGATCTCCGCCTTCGTCGCCTTCAGCTCCGGCGGCAGGCGGTGCTCGAGTTGCTGGAACAGCTCGTGGTGCAGTTCCAGCTCCTTCTCCCAGGCCGGCAGGTCGATGCCGATCACCTGCTCGAACTGCGCCTGGGTGAAGGGCAGGCCTTCCCAGTTCAGTTCCTCGTACGTCGGGCTGATGCCGAAGACGTGCTGCTCGCCCTGCACCTTGCCTTCGATGCGGTCGATCATCCACTTCAGCACGCGCATGTTCTCGCCGTAGCCCGGCCAGACGAACTTGCCGTCTTCGCCCTTGCGGAACCAGTTGGTGGTGAAGATCTTCGGCACCTTGGCGCCCGAGGCCTCCAGCTTGCGGCCGAGCGTCAGCCAGTGCTGGAAGTAGTCGCTCATGTTGTAGCCGGTGAAGGGCAGCATGGCGAACGGGTCGCGGCGCACCACGCCCACCTGGCCGACGATCGCGGCGGTGGTCTCGGAGCCCATGGTCGCTGCCATGTAAACACCTTCGACCCAGTCGTTGGCCTCGGTCACCAGCGGCACGGTGGTGGAGCGGCGGCCGCCGAAGATGAAGGCGTCGATCGGCACGCCCGCCGGGTCGTCCCAGGCCGGGTCGAGCGCCGGGTTGTTGGTGGCGGCCACGGTGAAGCGCGCGTTCGGGTGCGCGGCCTTGGCGCCGGTTTCCCTGGCGATCTGCGGCGTCCAGTCCTTGCCCTGCCAGTCGATGGCGTGGGCCGGCGGCTCGCTCATGCCTTCCCACCACACGTCGCCGTCGTCGGTCAGCGCCACGTTGGTGAAGATGACGTTCTTGTCCAGGCTGGCCATGCAGTTCGGGTTGGTCTGCGTGTTGGTGCCGGGAGCGACGCCGAAGTAGCCGGCCTCGGGATTGATCGCGTACAGGCGGCCGTCGGGGCCCGGCTTGATCCAGGCGATGTCGTCACCGATGGTGGTGACGCGCCAGCCCTCGAAGCCCTTGGGCGGGATCAGCATGGCGAAGTTGGTCTTGCCGCAGGCCGACGGGAAGGCCGCCGCCACGTGGTACTTCTTGCCCTCCGGCGAGGTCACGCCCAGGATCAGCATGTGCTCGGCCAGCCAGCCCTGGTCGCGGCCCATGGTGGAGGCGATGCGCAGGGCGAAGCACTTCTTGCCCAGCAGCGCGTTGCCGCCGTAGCCGGAGCCGTACGACCAGATCTCGCGCGTCTCGGGGTAGTGCACAATGTACTTGGTCTTGTTGCACGGCCAGGCCACGTCCTTCTGGCCCGGCTCCAGCGGCGCGCCCACGGTGTGCAGGCAGGGGACGAAATCGCCGTTGACGCCGAGCACGTCGTAGACGGCCTTGCCCATGCGGGTCATGATGCGCATGTTCACCGCCACGTACGGGCTGTCGGACAGCTCGATGCCGATGTGCGCGATGGGCGAGCCGAGCGGGCCCATCGAGAACGGCACCACGTACATCGTGCGGCCGCGCATGCAGCCGTCGAACAGCGGCTGCAGCCTGGCGCGCATCTCGGCCGGGTCCACCCAGTTGTTGGTGGGGCCGGCGTCTTCCTTCTTCTGCGAGCAGATGAAGGTGCGGTCTTCCACGCGGGCCACGTCGCTGGGGTCGGAGCTCGCCAGGAAGGAGCCGGGGCGCTTGACCGGGTCCAGCTTCTTGAACGTGCCGTTGTCCACCAGCAGCTGGCAGAGGCGGTCGTATTCCTCCTGGCTGCCGTCGCACCAGTGAACCTGGTCGGGCTTGCACAGCGCCACCATGTCCGCCACCCAGGCGATCAGCCGGGCGTTCTTCACGTAGGCGGGGGTCCGCAGGTTCAGGCCCTGCATCACGGGAGAGTTCATCCTTGAAGCTCCTAAGTTTGAAAGCGTGTTTTCAAAAGGAGCAGGGAGGCGGCCGCCCCGATGCACGCCCTTTCAAAACAGGCTTCGGCTTCAGTCGGCTGCGGATCGGCGGTCCACCGCTGGGTCGGCTGGGAGGGTCATTTTAGGGAGCGGCATCGCCGGGTAGTTGCTGGGGCAGCCCGAATCCATGCAAAACTTGCATAGCCTTATGCGATCCAGCTCGGCAGGAGCCCCAAAGACAAAGCCCCCGCGCATTGCTGCCGGGGGCTTCGGAATCCGGGAAACAGGCGGTCAGGCCATGTAGATGGCAATGAATGCCAGCAGGAAGATCAGGGCGGCGCCGACGGCGGGCAGCACGATGGGGATCATCGGCACCACGTCCTCCACGGGGTCGTGCGGTTCGAAGTGTTCGCCGTGCTTCGGGGGCTCGTTGGGGCTCGTCATGCGTTCCTCTGTTCCTGGATTGGGGTGATTTTATCGCACCCCGTCAGAGCAACGCGTACGTGGTGGTCGCCCGGCAGGCGCTCTTGCCGTCCTCCGCCCCGCGGATGTCGATCTCACCGAAGGCCAGGCTCTTGCCGGCCCGCACCACCTTCGCCTCGACCAGCGCGTCCTGCCCGGACAAGGGCTTCAGGAAGCTGGTGTTCATCTGGACGGTGGTGCAGGGCTTGAAGCCGCCGAAGTGGTTGATCAGCGCCAGCACCATGGCGGTGTCGGCCGCGGCCATCATGGCCTGGCCGCAGAGCATGCCGCCCACGCGCGACAACTGCCCGCTTTGCGGCAGCCGCAAGGTTACGCCGCCGGCGTCGAACGCCTCCACCCGCAGTCCCAGCGCCTGCACCCAGGGCGCGAAGTATTCCGGCAGCGCCTGCTGCAGCGTTTGCTGGTCCATCAAAGCTCCTTGGATTCGTAGCCGGCGGCCGTCAGCGCCTCCAGCAGCGCCTTCACGTGGTCCCGGCCGCGCGTCTGCACCACCAGTTCGATCTCGACGTTCTGGGCGGCCAGCAGGGTGAAGGCGCGCTGGTGGTGGACTTCGTCGATGTTGGCGCCGGCCTGGCTGACCACCGCGGTGATGCGGGCCAGCGACCCCGGCACGTCGCGCGCGCAAACCCGCAGCCGCGCCAGCCGTCCGGCGCGCACCATGCCGCGCTGGATCACCGCCGCCAGCAGCATCGGGTCGATGTTGCCGCCGCCCAGCACCAGCCCGACCTTGCGGCCGGCGAAACGTGCCGGCCCCTTCATCACCGCCGCCAGCGGGGCGGCGCCGGCGCCCTCGACCAGGGTCTTCTCCAGGTCCAGCAGCAGCACGATGGCCTGCTCGATGTCGCCCTCGTCGACCAGCAGCATGTCGTCCACGTAGCGTTTCATCAGGGCCTGCGTGAACTGCCCGGGCCGGCCCACCGCGATGCCCTCGGCGATGGTCGACTCGCCCTGGGGCAGCGACTGCTGCTTGAACGCGTTGTACATGCCGGGAAAGCGCAGCGTCTGCACGCCCACCACCTGGAGGCCCGGCTTGAGCGACTTGGCCGCCGCCGCGATGCCGCCGATCAGGCCGCCGCCGCCGACCGCGACGACCAGCGTATCGAGCTGCGGCACGGCCTCCAGCATCTCCAGCGCCACGGTCCCCTGGCCGGCGATGATGGCCTCGTCGTCGTAGGGGTGCACGAACACCAGCTGGCGCTGCTCCGCCAGCTCCAGCGCGTGGCTGCGCGCCTCCTCCAGCGTGTCGCCGTGCAGCACGATCTCGGCGCCGAAGCCGCGGGTGCGCTCCACCTTCACCATCGGCGTGAAGCGCGGCATGACGATCACGGCCCGCAACCCGAGCCGCTGCGCGTGGTAGGCCACGCCCTGGGCGTGGTTGCCGGCGCTCATGGCGACCACGCCGCGCTGTCCCTCCTCCTTGCTGAGCTGCGCCAGCTTGTTGCAGGCGCCCCGCTCCTTGAAGGAGGCGGTGAACTGCAGGTTCTCGAATTTCAGGAACAGCTGGCAGCCGGCGATCTCCGACAGTGTGCGGGATTCCACGCAGGGCGTCGCCATCACGTGCCCCTGCAGGCGGGCGGCGGCGGCGCGGATGTCTGGCAAGCCGATCATGGGGGCATTGTGCCGTCCCCGCGCGGCGGTGGTGCATCCGCGCCACCCTTCGTCTTTGTCCATGCGCACGGACCGCTGTCTTCCATGTAGCATCGACCCGCGTTAACCCAAGACGCCCTATTGACGGAGGTCCGTTGGCCAAGCGTTCGCTGGATCTGCAAGTGCTCCCCTCACCGGGTCTCAAGGACGCGCCGGTGCTGGACCTGATGTGCTCGCATTTCGTGCTGACGCTCGCCGCCAAGCAGGGCGCCAAGTTCAACGTGCGGCGCGACCTGAACGGGCTGCTGTCGCTGGCGGGCCGCCACCTGGCGTGGCCGGCGCCGTCGCTGGAGCGCCTGCGCGAATTCCTGGGCCGCCGCTGCAAGGACAACGAGTTCTGGCGCGGCCACGAGCAGCTGTCCGCGCGCGAATTCCTGGACCGGCACGGCGTCTGGCGCGGGCCGTACGAGGAAGGCACGCTGTTCTTCTACCTCGATGAATACGCCAAGGACCAGCCGAAGGACCTGCTGTCGGTGCTGACGGTCACCGGCGAGTGGCTGACGCACGCCCTGAAGAAGCACTCCACGCTGGTGGAGAAGAACATCGACGCCCTGGCCAGCCTGCTGCAGTTGAACAAGGCCGAGCGGGCGCTGCTGCTGTACGGCACCCTGGCGCGCTACCAGCGGGACCTGCGCAGCCTGCTGGTGGAGTTCAAGGTGAACAACGCGCCGGAGGCGTACGCCGCGATCGCCGAGGTCGCCGGCGTCAATGCCGCCGAAGTGGGCGAGGCGCTGCGCGCGGGCTCGCGGCTGGAGCGCATCGGCCTGGTCGAGAACCTGATCTCCGAGCACAACATCACCGACCTGGCGGACCTGATGAAGGTCAGCGAGAAGCTGCCGCCGGTGCTGATGCGCGAGTACCGCGACCAGAACGAGTTGATGGCGGTGTTCACGCGGCCGTCGGCCAAGAGCGCGCTGACGCTGGAAGACTTCGAATTCGTCGCCGAGGATGCGCGGGTGCTGCGCGCCATGTTGCGCAACGGCATCGACCGCAAGGAAGCCGGCGTCAACGTGCTGCTGTACGGCCCGCCCGGCACCGGCAAGACCGAGCTGGCCAAGGTGGTGGCCCAGGCCGCGGGGCTGGAGCTGTTCGAGGTGGAGTACGCCGACCGCGACGGCAATTCGCTGAGCGGGCGCGACCGCTACCGCTCGCTGCAGATCGCGCAGGTGTTCCTGAAAGGCAGCGCGCAGGCCGCGTTGCTGTTCGACGAAGTCGAGGACGTGTTCCCGCCGATCTCCAGCGAGGCCGCGCAGATGATGGCGCGGGCCGAGCAAGTGGTGGCGCCGCCTTCGGGCAGCGTGAGCGGCAAGGCCTGGGTGAACCAGATCCTCGAATCGAATCCGGTGCCGACGATCTGGGTGACCAACCGCATCGAGCAGATCGACCCGGCGTTCCGCCGCCGCTTCGCCTACCACCTCGAATTGAAGTCGCCGCCGCCCGGCGCGCGCGAGGCGCTGGTGCGCAAGACGCTCGAAGGCGCCGAAGTTTCCGCCGCCTTCGTGCAGCGGCTGACCGAACGCAAGGGCCTGACGCCGGCGCAGATCCGCACCGCCGTCCGCTTCGCGGGTCTCGCCGGTGGCGAGGGCGTGGCGATGGAAGACCTGATCGACCGCCAGCTGCGCAACGCCGACAAGGCCCTGGGCACGCGCAGCTCGGACGGCGCCGCGCGGCCCTGCGTCACCACCTACGACCTCGACATGCTCAACGTGGAGTCGCGCTTCGAGGTGCCGCGCATCGTGGAAGCGCTCAAGGCGCGCGGCCACGGCACGCTGTGCTTCTACGGTGCGCCCGGCACCGGCAAGACGGCGCTGGCCGAGCACATCGCCCGCAACCTGGACAAGCCCCTGCTGATCAAGCAGGCCAGCGACCTCATGAGCAAGTTCGTCGGCGAGACCGAGCAGAACATGGCCGCGATGTTCCGCGAGGCCGAGGCGGAGAAGGCGGTGCTGCTGCTGGACGAGGCGGACAGCTTCCTGCAGGACCGGCGCGGCGCCCAGCGCACCTACGAAGTGACCGAGGTCAACGAGATGCTGCAGGGGATGGAGCGCTTCGCCGGCATCTTCGTCTGCACCACCAACCTGATGGACCGCATCGACCAGGCGGCGCTGCGCCGCTTCGCCTTCAAGATCCGCTTCAAGCCGTTGACGGGGGTGCAGCGGGAGAAGATGTTCGTGGTGGAGGCGCTGGGGGGCGATGCCGCGTTGTTGTCACCGGAGGCCGCTTCCCGCCTGGTGAAGCTCGATCAGCTGTGCCCGGGCGACTTCGCGGCGGTGAAGCGCCAGGTGGAGATCCTCGCCTCCAAGCTGTCGCCCGAGGAGTTTCTCGAGCAGCTGGAGGCGGAGCATCGGATCAAACCGGAAGTGCGCGAGGCGCGGAGCATCGGGTTCATGCAGTAGCTCGTCATCCCCGCGAAGGCGGGGATCCAGGGCTTCCAAAGAGCGCCGCACGCGGCGCTTTTTCAATGCGGGAGCCCTGGATTCCCGCCTGCGCGGGAATGACAATCAAGCCATCGCCTGCAACACATCCAGCACCCCCGGCCCATACTTCTCCAGCTTCGCCGCGCCGATCCCGCTGATGCCTTCCAGGTCCCGCACCGAGCGCGGGTCCGCCGCCGCGATCGCGGCCAGCGTCGCATCGTGGAAGATCACGTACGCCGGCAGGTTGTGCGAGCGCGCGATGTCGGCGCGCCAGGCCTTCAAGGCGGTGAACCGCTGCTGCGCCGACTCGGTGAGTCCGGCGGCCGCCGCGGAGGGCACTCCCTTCCTCGCGCCGCGTTCCTTCCGCGCGCGTCCCGCCGGCTGGCTGATCGACTCGCGCAGCAGCACCTTCTGCTCGCCCTTGAGCACCGCCCGCGAACCTTCGGTCAGGTGCAGCGTGTTGAACGCCGACGCATCGACCTGCAAGGCCCCGGTGGCGATCAGCTGCCGCAGCACGCCGCGCAGCTGCTGCTCGGAAAACTCCGCGCCGATGCCGAAGGTGGACAGCTTCTCGTGGCCGAACTGGCTGACCTTGTCGGTGGTCTTGCCCCGCAGCACGTCCATGATGTGCCCCGTGCCGAAGTGCAGGCCATTGGCCTGCTGGATCCGGTAGACGGTGGAGAGCAGCATGCGCGCCGCCTCCGTGCCGTCCCACACCGCCGGAGGCGACACGCAGTTGTCGCAGTTGCCGCAAGGCGTGGAATGCTCGCCGAAGTACGCGAGCAAGCGGACGCGGCGGCAGTCGGTGGCCTCGGCCAGCGCCAGCAGCGCATCGAGCTTGCCGCGCAGCGCCTGCTTGAACTCCTCGCCGGCGGGGCTCTCGTCGATCATCCGCCGCTGGTTCACCACGTCCTGCAGGCCGTAGGCCATCCAGGCGTCCGAGGGCAGGCCGTCGCGGCCGGCGCGGCCGGTCTCCTGGTAGTAGCCCTCGATGTTCTTCGGCAGGTCCAGGTGGGCGACGAAGCGCACGTCCGGCTTGTCGATGCCCATGCCGAAGGCGATGGTGGCGGTCATCACCACGCCGTCTTCCCGCAGGAAGCGGTCCTGGTGCTTCTGCCGCACTTCGGAGTCCAGCCCTGCGTGATAGGGCAGGGCATCCATCCCCTGCTTGCAAAGGATCTCGGCGACCTCCTCGACCCGCTTGCGAGACTGGCAGTACACGATGCCGGCCTCGCCGGCGTGCTCGCGCTCGATGAAGCGCAGCAGCTGCTGCGTCGGGTCCGTCTTCTCGACGATGCTGTAGCGGATGTTGGGCCGGTCGAAGCTGCTGACGAACTGGCGCGCCTCCTCGAGCTGCAGGTGCTGCACGATGTCGGCCCGGGTCAGGCCGTCGGCGGTGGCGGTCAGCGCGATGCGCGGCACGCCGGCATAGCGCTCGTGCAGCACGGCCAGCGCGCGGTACTCCGGCCGGAAGTCGTGGCCCCACTGGCTGACGCAATGCGCCTCGTCGATGGCGAAGAGGCTCAGCTTGCCTTCATCGCGCAGGCGGTCCAGCAGCTCCAGGAAGCGCGGCGTGGTCACCCGCTCCGGCGCGGCGTAAAGCAGGGTCAGCTCGCCGCGCAGCAGCCGCTTTTCCACGGCGTTCGCGGCCTCGCCGCTGAGCGTGGAGTTCAGGAAGGCGGCCTCGACGCCGGCTTCGTGCAGCGCGCCGACCTGGTCGTGCATCAGGGCGATGAGGGGCGACACCACGATGGCGACGCCGTGGCCGGCCTGCTGGCGGGCCAGCGCCGGGATCTGGTAGCACAGCGACTTGCCGCCGCCGGTGGGCATGAGCACCAGGGCGTCGCCGCCGCCGATGACGTGGTCGACGATCTCGGCCTGCGGGCCGCGGAAGGCGGCGTAGCCGAAGACGTCCTTGAGGAGGGTGAGGGCGGTGGTCAAGGAGGCAATTGTCCCGGAGACTGAAGGTTCAACGCGTCCTTCTTAGAATGGGTGGACCATGAAGCCTGTGATCTATACCCGCGGCCAAGCCCTTCCCGCGCTGCTCAAGCAGCGCATCCTGGTCCTGGACGGCGCCATGGGCACCATGATCCAGCGCTTCAAGCTGACCGAGGCGGACTACCGCGGCGAGCGCTTCCGCGACCACCCGAAGGACCTGAAGAACAACGGCGACCTGCTGGTGCTGACGCGGCCGGACGTCATCCGCGACATCCACGAGGGCTATCTTGCGTCCGGCGCGGACATCATCGAGACCAACACCTTCGGCGCCAATTCGATCGCCCAGGACGACTATGCCCTGGGCCACCTGGCGCGCGAGATGAACGTGGCCGCGGCGCGGCTGGCGCGCGAGGCCGCCGACAAGTTCTCCACGCCGGAGCACCCGCGCTTCGTCGCCGGCGCGCTGGGCCCGACGCCGCGCACCGCGAGCATCAGCCCCGACGTCAACGATCCGGGCGCCCGCAACGTCGACTTCGAGCAGCTTCGCGCGGCCTACCACGAGCAGGTGGAAGGGCTGGTCGAGGGCGGGGCGGACCTGCTGCTGGTGGAAACCATCTTCGACACGCTCAACGCCAAGGCGGCGCTGTTCGCCATCGACGAATACTTCGCCGCCAGCGGCGAGCGGCTGCCGGTGATCATCAGCGGCACGGTGACCGACGCCTCCGGCCGCATCCTCAGCGGCCAGACCGTCACGGCCTTCTGGCACAGCGTGCGCCATGCGCAGCCGCTGGCGGTGGGCCTGAACTGCGCGCTGGGCGCGGCGCTGATGCGGCCGTACATCCAGGAGCTGGCCAAGGTGGCGGGCGACACCTTCATCAGCTGCTATCCGAACGCCGGCCTGCCCAACCCGATGGCGGAGACCGGCTTCGACGAGACGCCGGACGTAACCTCGCGCCTGCTGCGCGAGTTCGCGGCCGAGGGGCTGGTGAACATCGTGGGTGGCTGCTGCGGCACGACGCCGACGGTCCGGGTGGGACAGGCCGGCCAGCGGGCGGTAACCCGCTGGCCCCTCGTTGCTTGCCGCTTCCGGTAAGTCGCGACTCAACGCTGGAAGTATCGGGCCCGGCGGCCAGAAAGTCTTGCCGAACTTGCGGCGGAATCTGCCGGTTCCAGAAATTCCTTCGGTCATGGGAAGGCCGGCCGGATAAACTGCCGGCATGGACCCCATCGACCGGAAGATCCTCAAGGTGCTGCAGCAGGACGCCCGGGCCAGCCTGCAGCAGATCGGCCAGGCCGTGGGACTGAGCGCCTCGCCCTGCTGGGAGCGCATCAAGAAGATGGAACTGGCCGGGGTGATCGAGGGCTACACGGTCCGGCTGAATGCGCAGGCGCTGGACCTGAACGACACCGTGCTGGTGCAGCTGACGCTGGACAGCCATACCGACAACACGCTGGAGAAGTTCGGCGAAGTGCTGGCGACCATCCCCGAGGTGATCGAGGCCTACCTGGTGTCCGGCGAGTACGACTACCTGCTGCGGGTGGCGGTGAAGGACACGCGGGACTACGAGCGGCTGCTGCGCGAGAAGCTCTACAAGATCAAGGGGATCCGGCACAGCAAGTCGAGCTTCGTGTTGCGGACGTTGAAGAAGGCGGATTTGCCGCTCTGAATGTCGCGGTTCGGCTGGCGCGCTCACCACGCCCTACGAAGAGGGGCCGGGTAGGTCGTGGTGAGCGCGCGCAGCGCCGAACCGCGACACGCTAAAATCCCCACCTGCTCAAGGAGCGCTGCAGCGGCCGCACGGTCGCCAGGCTTGAGATGGATTCCAACCGCGCTCACCCGGACCCCCCACGAGGTGAGCAGATGCAGCAGCAAGAACTACCCCCCCTGAAGTTGTCCGGCCTGGAGCCCGTCTCCATCGGCCCCGGCAGCCTGTTCGTCAACATCGGCGAACGCACCAACGTCACCGGTTCCAAGGCCTTCGCCCGCCTGATCCTGGCCGGCCAGTTCGAGCAGGCCCTGGCCGTCGCGCGCCAGCAGGTCGAGAACGGCGCCCAGGTCATCGACATCAACATGGACGAAGCCATGCTGGACAGCAAGGCGGCCATGGTGCGCTTCCTCCAGCTGATCGCCAGCGAGCCCGACATCGCGCGCGTTCCGATCATGATCGACTCCTCCAAGTGGGAGGTGATCGAGGCCGGGCTGCGCTGCATCCAGGGCAAGGGCATCGTCAACTCCATCAGCATGAAGGAAGGCGAGGACGCGTTCCGGCGCCAGGCCACGCTGGTGCGCCGCTACGGTGCCGCCGCGGTGGTGATGGCGTTCGACGAGAAGGGCCAGGCCGACACCTTCGAACGCAAGATCGAGATCTGCCAGCGGGCCTACCGCATCCTGGTGGACGAGGTGGACTTCCCGGCCGAGGACATCATCTTCGACCCCAACATCTTCGCCATCGCCACCGGTATCGAGGAACACAACAACTACGCGGTCGACTTCATCAACGCAGTGAAGTGGATCAAGCAGAACCTGCCCGGCGCCAAGGTCAGCGGCGGCGTGTCGAACGTCAGCTTCTCCTTCCGCGGCAACGACCCGGTGCGCGAGGCGATCCACACCGTCTTCCTGTACCACGCCATCCAGGCGGGCATGGACATGGGCATCGTCAACGCCGGCATGGTGGGCGTGTACGACGAGCTGGAGCCGCAGTTGCGCGAGCGCGTCGAGGACGTCGTGCTGAACCGCCGGCCCGACGCCGGCGAACGGCTGGTGGAGATTGCGGAACAGGCCAAGGGCGCCTCGAAGGACGAGGGCAAGAAGAACGAATGGCGCGCGCTGCCGGTGGAGCAGCGCCTGTCGCACGCGCTGGTGCACGGCATCACCGACCACATCGTCGTCGACACCGAAGAGATGTACCAGAAGGTGCTGGCCGCCAAGGGCCGGCCGCTGCACGTCATCGAAGGGCCGCTCATGGACGGCATGAACATCGTCGGTGACCTGTTCGGCGCCGGCAAGATGTTCCTGCCGCAGGTGGTGAAGTCGGCGCGCGTGATGAAGCAGGCCGTGGCCCACCTCATTCCCTACATCGAGGAAGAGAAGAAGCAGCAGGAGGCCGCCGGCGAGGACGTGCGGGCCAAGGGCAAGATCGTCATCGCCACCGTCAAGGGCGACGTGCAC
>JAJTCN010000027.1 GCA_021323335.1 Ramlibacter sp. | reverse complement strand
GTCTGCAGGCCCTGCACCTCGAGGACCGGTGCGCTCACGCTGTCAGTGGGCATTGTGCGGATTGAGGATGTCGCGCAGGTGGTCGCCCACCAGGTTGATGCCCACGATGGCCAGCGCCAGCGCGATGCCGGGAAAGAACGAGATCCAGTAGTGGCCGCTGAGCATGAACTCGAAGCCGTTGGCGATCAGCATGCCCAGGGAGGGCTCGGTCACCGGCACGCCGACACCGAGGAAGGACAGCGTCGACTCCAGCGCGATGGCGTGCGCCAGGTCGATGGTGGCGATGACGATCAGCGGCGGCATGCAGTTGGGCAGCATGTGGCGCAGCAGCACGCGTCGTGAACTGAGGGCCATGCATTGCGCGGCTTCCACGTATTCCTTGGCGCGCTCGACCAGCGCGGCGCCACGGGCCGCCCGCGCAAAGTAGGCCCATTGGACGATGACCAGCGCGATGATCACCTTGTCGACGCCCTTGCCCAGGATGGCCAGCAGGATCAGCGCGACCAGGATGGCGGGGAAGGAGAGCTGGATGTCGACGATGCGCATCAGCAGCGCGTCGACCCAGCCGCCGAAGTAGGCGGCCGCGAGACCGACGACGGTGCCGATGGCCAGCGCCGCCGCCACCGAGACGCCGCCCACCATCAGGCTGGTGCGCAGGCCGTAGAAGATGGCCGAGAGCAGGTCGCGCGCCTGCCCGTCGGTGCCCAGCCAGTAGTGCATGCCGCCATCGGCCGTCTTGCTGCCAGGCGGCAGCTTGGAGTCCAGGATGTCGAGCTTGCCGATGTCGTAGGGGTTTTGCGGCGAGATCCAGGGCGCGAACACGGCGACGGCGACGGCCAGCAGCAACAGCACCAGCCCTGCGACGGCCAGCTTGTTGGCGAAGAACTCCCGGCGCAGGCGTTGCCACGGGGTCTCCGGCGGCGGCAATGCCACCACCTCTTCTTCGAGCACGACGGGCGTGATGACAGCGCTCATGCTTTCGCCGCCTGCAACCGCACCCGGGGGTCCAGCACGGAGTAGAAGATGTCGGTCACCAGGTTGAGCATCACCAGGAAGAAGACGATGAGGATCAGGTAGGCCACCACCACCGGCCGGTCCAGCGTGATGATGGAGTCGAGCAGCAGCTTGCCCATGCCGGGCCACGCGAAGATGGTTTCGGTCACCACCGCGAAGGCCACGACCTGGCCGAACTCCAGGCCGAACACGGTGACGATGGGGATCATGATGTTCTTGAGCAGGTGCACCCGCAGGATGCGGCTCCAGGACAGGCCCTTGGCGCGCGCGAACTTGATGTAGTCCATGGGCAGCGCTTCGCGCGTGGCGGCGCGCGTCACGCGGATGATCAGCGCCGCCTTGGCGATGGCGATGGTCAGGGCCGGCAGGATCAGCCGCTTCCAGCCGTCCAGCGTCAGCACGCTCAGGTCCAGCGGGCCCACCAGCACGGTCTTGCCGCGGCCACTGGCCGGCACCCAGCCCAGGTAGACCGCGAACACCATGATCAGCATCAGCCCGACCCAGAAGTTGGGCAGCGAAAAGCCCAGCACCGAGCCCGTCATGATGCCGCGCGTGCTGACGGCCTGGGGCTTGAGCCCGGCCCAGATGCCCAGCGGGATGCCGATGATCGCCGCCAGCAGCATGGCCACGCAGGCCAGCTCCAGCGTGGCAGGCATGCGCTCCAGGATGAGGCCCATCGCCGACTGGCCGGTGAGGAAGCTCTTGCCGAAATCCAGCTGCAACGCATGCGACATGAAGATGCCGTACTGCTGCCACAACGGCTTGTCGAGCCCGAAGTTCTGGCGGATCGCCTCGCGGTCCAGTTCGGTGGCGTCCGGGCTCGCCATCATCGAGACCGGGTCGCCCACGACATAGAGCCCGACGAAGACGAGCGCCGACATCACGGCCATGACGAGCATGGCCTGCAGCAGGCGGCGGATGATGTAGGCGAGCATGCGCGATGCTCAGCGGCGCATGCTCACTTGCCGAGCGTCACGTACTGCACCATGGTTTGCTGGTCGGCGCGGCCGGTGAACTCGATCCCCTTCTTCATGGCCCAGACCGAGTGCTCGAAGTGGATCGGCAGCATCGCGAAATCGGCCATCGCCATCTCGCTGGCCCTGGCCAGCATCTCGCCGCGCTTGACGGGGTCCATCAGGTCGGCCGAATCCTCCACCAGCTTGTCCATGGCCTTGTTGGAGTAGCGGCTGCGGTTGGTGGTGCCTACGCCCTTGTCCTTGTTGGGGGTCACCAGCAGGGAGTTGAGGGTGTTGGACATCTCTCCGGTCGCGGTGCCCCAGCCGGCCAGGTAGGCGCTGTAGGCATAGCTGTCGCGGTTCTTGAAGAACACCGGCGGCGCGGCGGCATCCACCGTCGTCTTGACGCCGATGCGCGTCCACATCGCGGCCAGGGTCTGCGCCACCTTGCTGTCGTTGATGTAGCGGCCGTTGGGCGAACCGAGCACCAGGGTGAAGCCGTCGGGATAGCCTGCAGCCTTGAGCAAGGCCTTGGCCTTTTCCGGGTCGGCCTTGACAGGGGTCGCCAGGTTCTTGCTGGCGCCCAGCATGGGCAACGGCAGCAGTTGTGCGGCCGGCGTGGCGATGCCGCCCATGATGCGGTCCACCAGCGCCTGGCGGTCGATGGCGAGCGACATGGCTTCGCGCACGCGCTTGTCCAGGAAGGGGTTCTTGCCGTTCGTGCCCTGGATGCCGGGCGTCTGCTCCCCGTTCTGGTCCAGCGCGACATAGATGATGCGGTTGGATGCCTTGGCCACCACGTTCAGCTTGGGGTCCTTCTTGAGGCGTTCGAGGTCGTCGGTCGGCGGGTCTTCCACCAGGTCGACGTCGCCGGCCAGCAGCGCCGCCACGCGCGCCGCCGGGTTGCTGATGGGGCGGTAGGTGACCTTGTCCCACGCGGGCTTGGGACCCCAGTAGTGCGGGTTGCGCTCGAAGACGATTTCGGAGCCGCGCTTCCAGGAGACGAACTTGTAGGGGCCGGCACCCACCAGGCCGTTGCCGGCGTTCAGCTCGGTGGTGGTCTTGCCCTCCGGGGCCGTGCCCGACGCGGCCTTGGCCGACAGGATGGGCAGGGAGGCCATGTTGGTCGGCAGCAGCGGATACGGCTTCTCGGTGGTGATGCGCACCGTGAGCGGGTCCAGTGCCTCGACCTTGGTGATCTCCTGCAGGTAGATCTTGTACGAGGACGGGCTGTTGGGAACCTTGGGCACGCGGTCGAAAGTGAACAACACATCGGCAGCGGTGAAGGGCGAGCCGTCGGAGAATTTCACGTTGGGCCGCAGCTTGAAGGTCCAGGTGTTGCCCTGGGCGGTCCACGACTCGGCAAGGCATGGCTTCGACAGCTGGATGTTGGGCGTGAGCGCGTGGTATTGCGGGTCCATCGACGATGGCTCGGTCTTGATCGCGACGACCAGGTCGCGCGCCACGGCGTTACCCGCCAGGCCGGCCGCAGCGGCGGCGAACGCGCAGGCAAACAGTTTTCCTCGCATAGCAATGACTCCGGAAACAGTTGAGGGATGGCGGGATCAAGCAATATGCGCGCCCGCGGTGCAATCTTTTGCGCTGGCACAGCATACAGGCGGGGCCATGGGCCGCAGCACCGTGATAACCCGGCTGGTGGCCAGCCTCGCGTGAGCCCCTCGCCGGCTCGCCGGCTGCGACTGCCGGGCAGGTCCGCCACCTGCGGGCACTTAGGAGCCAATGCCGACGGCTCGGGATCCCTGTACAGTGGTCCGAGGCTGCCACTCCTGCCAGCAGCGTGCACGGTGGTCCGCGAAGGCTGCTGGTCACCATGTGGATGACGTGGAGGGTTCATGGATCTCCGTTCAAGGGTCGACTCCGCCAGGGCGCGAAAAAGGGCGCACTGGCGGCTGCAACGCATGCATGCCTTCCTGGAACGGATTCGTCCGACGCCGGGCGCGACCGTCCTGGACATGGGCGGCACTCCCGAGCTGTGGGCCCTCCTGGATCATCGGCTCGATGTGACGCTGTTGAACACGGATGAAGAACGCAGCTGGGGCTGTCGGCCGCCGCTGCCCGCCCGCTTCCAGGTCGTCGTCGGCGATGCGTGCGAGTTGGGCCGATTCGCGGATGGTTCGTTCGACGTGGTGTTCAGCAACAGTGTCATCGAGCATCTCGGTAGCGACGAACGCGTCGCCGCGTTCGCCCGCGAGGTCCGCCGTGTTGGCAGGAGCTACTGGGTACAGACTCCCTCCTGGCTCTTCCCCATCGAAGCCCATACGGGGTTGCCGCTCTACTGGCACTACCCCAGGCCGGTGCGCGGCGCGATCTCTCGCCTCCTCGATCGACGTCACGCGGACCACCCCTGGTACTGCGCGATGGCCGACACCCGCTGCTTCAGGCTTGCCGAACTGCGTCGATTGTTTCCTGACGCATCGCTCTTCACCGAGCGCGCCTGGGGCTTCACCAAGTCATGGTCGCTGTATCGTGCCCCGGGATCGTCGTGCACATGAGCATGGCCGCCCTGAGCACGGGGCTGCAGCGGATCTCGCAGGAACTGCGGGAAGCGGTCTACCTGACGACGAACCTGGACATCACCCAACCCCGCACGATCGGCGCGGTCCTGACGGAGCGGTGCAACTACCGCTGCCTCTCGTGCGCATGCTGGCGCAACGAAGCAGCGGCCGACGAGCTCACGCTGGAGCAATGGATAGCCGCCTTCGAGGACGTGCGCGATTTCGTCGGCCCCTTCGCGGTGCAGTTCGGCGGCGGCGAGCCGTTCGTCTTCAAGCCGTTCCTCGAGCTTGTCGAATGGTGCCGTGCAAGCCGCATCGGATGGATGATGACCACGAACGGCTCGGCCTTCTCACCAAGGAACGCACTGCGGATCGCCGGCGCGCATCCCCTGGCGGTCAACATCTCGGTGGATGGTGCGACGGATGCGGTGCACGATCGCTCGCGCGGCGTCGCCGGATCCCTGAAGGCCATCACACGCGGCATCGCCGCGCTCAGGCAGGCACGAGAGCAATGCGGCGCCTCCTTCCCGATCCGCATCAAGGCGACGGTGCACCGCGAGAATTTTCGTGAGATGCCGGCGCTCGTCCGCTGGGCCGTGCTGGTCGGGGCGAGCTCGGTCGACTTCAGTCCCGTGCGTCACTGGACGCCGGAGGTGGCGTCCTCGCTCTGGCTGCGCCCGTCCGACGAACAGGACCTCGAAGGCGTCATCGAAGCTCTCGTCGCGATGAAACGCTCCGGCGCACCCGTCGAGACGGAAGAAGCGCGGATCCGTTCCTGGCCTGCGCACTTTCGCGGGGAGCGCATCGCTCCGTCCCTCGGACCTTGCCGGGTCGGCTTGCGTGACTACTGCATCCTCCCCAACGGAGATGTCCGCAGTTGCTGGTTCTATCCCGTGCTCGGCAACGTCAAGGCGTCTTCGGCCAAGGAGATCTGGCGAAGCGCTGCGACGCAGTTCCTGCGTGCGGAAATGACGAACTGCCCGAGCTTCGGCGACGCCAAATGCGCCTTGTCGTGCCTGTCGCATCGCACGCTGGGCGAAGATGCCCGCCGGTTCATCATGCTGGCGCGGCGTTCTGTCCCCTGAGAGGCGCAACCGACCCTTGACTGGCGGGCCCCAGCGCACGTCAGGGCAGGTTCTCTCGCAGCACCAGGCTCAGCCGCAGCGGGTCGATGCCCGCGAAGGCATCGCGCCCCGCCTTCACGTTGCAGAACACGCGCAGCGCGTTGCCGATCAAGGTCTGCGGGCCCTGCGTGATCACCGCGTCCATGGTGCCGTCGATCAGGAGCGCGCGCGTGTCCGGCGTGAGGCCGTGGCCGATGAAGACCACCTGTTCGCCCCGCCCGGCCTGCTGCAGCGCGCGGCCGACGCCGTCGGAGGCGCCGCCGATGTTGTAGATGCCGGCCAGCCGCGGGTATTGCTCCAGCAGCGCGCGCGTCTGCCGCTGGTTCATCGCCGCGTCGTCGTGGCCCTCGCGCAGGCCGACCACTTCCAGGCTGGGAAACATCTCGTCGATCAGGCTCAGGAAGCCCGCTTCGCGCTCCTCGTGCGCGCGGTAGCTGCGGCTGCCGGCGATCAGCGCCACCTGCGCGCTGCGCTTGCCGAGGAAGCGGCCGATCAGCAGGGCGGCGGTGCGGCCGGCGGCGCGATTGTCCAGGCCCACGTAGGCGCAGCGGCGCGAGCTGGAAAGATCCGAGATGAGCGTCACCACCGGCACCCCGCTTTCGGCCAGCTCGCGCACCGCCTCGCGCACCAGCGGATGGTCGAGCGCCATGAAGGCGATGCCGTCGCTGCGCCGCCCGTGGCGCAGCAGCTGCTGCGCGAGCGCCTGCGGATCGAAGCCTTCGACCTGCTGCACCCGGCAGCGCACGGGCGCGGGCGCCAGGTGCTCGGCGCCGTACGCCACGGTCTCGCCCAGCATCTGCAGGTACTTGTTGCTGCCGGCGGGCAAGAGGAAGGTGAGGTGCAGTGGCGCCGGCGCGGCCAGGGCCTGTTCAGCGGGGAGGTAATCCAGCGCCGCCGCGGCACGCATCACGCGCTCGGCCGTCTGCACCCGCACGTTGGCGCGCCCGTGCAGCACGCGGTCGACCGTGGCGGTGGAAACACCTGCGGCGCGGGCGATGTCGGGGATGCGGCTGCGTGCCGTGTCAGGCATGGAAAACCCTAGCATTCACATCAAAAAACATCATCATTTTGATTTGTCGCTGACGCGCGGCGCGCGTATCTTCCCTCGGAGCCGAGCACCGCAGGCCCGGCAGAACGCATCAATTACACCCCAGGAGACAACATGCTGCCAACCTTTCTCTCCCGCCGCCTGTTCGGCCTGCTCGCCGCCGCCGGCCTGTCCGCGGCCACGATGGGCTCCGCCCACGCGCAGAAGACCATCGAGATGCGCTACGGCCACATGAACCCGCCGAACAGCGCCGCCGGCCAGCAGGCGCAGTGGCTGGCCGAGGAGATCGGCAAGCGCACCAATGGCCAGGTCAAGGTCACGGTGTATCCCTCTTCCCAGCTGGGCAAGCTGCAGGAGCTGGCCGAGGCCGTCTCCACCGGCACCATCGCGCTGTCGCACAACACCGCCGCCGGCATCGGCTCGCTGCACGAGCCCTTCGCGGCGCTCGACACGCCCTACCTGTACCGCGACGTCGACCACCTGATGAAGGTGATGGACGTGGGCTCACCGGTGATGAAAAAGCTCAACGAGGGCCTGGTGAAGGACGCCGGCGTGCGCGTGCTCTACGCCTACTACTTCGGCACTCGCCACCTCACCACCAACAAGGCGGTCAAGCAGCCCGGCGACCTGGCCGGCCTGAAGATCCGCGCCATCCCGTTCCCGATCTACATGACGACGGTGGAGGCCATGGGCGCGGTGCCGGTGCCGGTGGACTGGTCGGAGGTGCCGACCGCGCTGGCCACCGGCAAGGTGAACGGCCAGGAGAACCCCGTCAACGTGGTGCTGTCGTCGAAGCTGTACGAGACGCAGTCGCACCTGATGCAGACCGGCCACATCATGAACGCGCAGGTCATCGTGATCAACGAGAAGGCGTGGCAGAACCTCACGCCCGCGCAGCGCGACCAGCTCTCCGCCGCCGCCGCCGAAGTGCGCCGCAAGGCCACCGAGATGGTGCGCAGCCAGGAAGCGTCCGAGACCGAGGAGCTGAAGAAGAACAAGATGATCATCGTCGGCCCCGCCGAAGGCCTGAACCTCGTCGCCTTCCGTACCAGCGTGCGCAAGGCCGTCGACCAGAAGTTCGGCGCCAAGTACGGCGAGATGTACAAGGCCATCGAAGCGGTGCGCTGATGGACGCCGTCCCGTCCGCGGCCGGTGCGCGGGTGCCGGCCGGGCCCCTGCGTGCACTGCTCGTGCCGCTGTGCCGCTGGTTCGAGTGGGTGGCCATGGCGATGCTGGTGGCCTGTACCGCGGCGATCATGGTGGAGGTGTTCGCGCGCGGCCTGTTCGACCTGGGCCTGCCGAGCGCCGGCGAGCTGGCGCGCTACGCCGGCCTGGCCCTGATCTTCCTGACGGTGCCGCTGCTCCTGGCCCAGGACGCGCACGTGAAGGTCGACATGTTCCTGCGGCTCGCCAAGGGGCGGCCGCGCCGCGCGCTGGAAGTGTTCAACGAGCTGGTGACGCTGGCCTTCTGCGTGATCTTCCTCGTGTCCTGCTGGTGGTTCATGCAACGCGCGGCGCGCTTTTCCACGCCCGCGCTGGCCATGCCCAACCTCTGGTACTACATGCCGGCCATCGCCGGCATGGCGCTGACCACGCTGGTGGCGCTCGACCGCGTCATCGGCATCTTCACCGGCCGCGTGGCGCGCCCGGACGAAAGCCGCCCATGCTGAGCCTCACCGCCATCGCCCTCTTCATCCTGCTGCTGCTCACCGGCGCGCCGGTGGCCATCGCGCTCGGCCTGGGCTCGGCGGTCGCGCTCTGGTGGTTCGACAACCCGATTGCCGTGGTGGCGCAGCGCATCGTGAACTCGCTGGACTCCACCACCCTGCTGGCGGTGCCGATGTTCATCTTCGCGGCGGCGCTGTTCAACGTGACCGGCCTCACCACGCAGCTGTTCGACTTCATCCGCATGGTGATCGGCCGCATCCGCGGGGGCCTGGGCTACGTGACAGTGCTGACGCACCTGGTGTTCTCGGGGGTGTCCGGCGCCGCGCTGGCCGACATCGGCGCGCTGGGAAAGATCCAGATCGACATGATGCGGGAGCAGGGCTACAAGGACAAGTTCTCCGCTGGCATCTGCATGGCCGCGGCCACGCTGGGGCCGATCTTCCCGCCTTCGATCCCGCTGGTGATCTTCGCGATGGCGGCCGAGATCTCGCCGGTGAAGGTGCTGATCGCGGGCATCTTCCCCTCGCTGATCATCGCCCTGTTCCTGATGGCGATGGTGTGGTGGATCGCTCGCCGGTCCGGCTTGCCGCGCGACACCATCACCGTCACGCGCAGCGAGTTCATGCGCCGCATGTGGTTCGCCACGCCCGCCCTGCTGGCGCCGGTGGTGCTGATCGGCGGCATCCTGCTCGGCTTCTTCGGCGAAACCGAAGCCGCCGCCGTGACCGTGGTCTACGCGCTGGCCGCGGGCCTGTTCTTCTACCGCGCGCTGACCTGGCGCGGCTTCGTCGAGGCGCTGCGCGAGACGGTGCGCTCCACCGCCGGCGTGATGCTGATCGTCGGTGCGGCGGCGCTGTTCGCCTGGGTGCTCACCATCGACCAGGTGCCGACCAAGGCGGCCGACCTGTTGCTGGGCCTGTCGAAGAACCCGTGGGTGCTGCTGATCATCGTCAACCTGCTGCTGCTGGTGGTGGGCATGGTGCTCGAGACCATCGCCGCGATCCTGATCCTCACGCCGATCATCGTGCCGGCGCTCATGGCCGCCGGCGTCGACCCGGTGCACCTCGGCGTGGTCGTGGTGCTGAACCTGATGATCGGCCTGCTGACGCCGCCGGTGGGCATGAGCCTGTACATGGTGAGCACCGTGGCCGGCATGCCGGTCGATCGCGTCATCCGCGCCGCGCTGCCCTGGATCGGCTGCCTGCTGCTGTCGCTGGCCGCCGTGACCTTCTTCCCCGCGGCCTCCACCTGGCTGCCCAACCTGATGTTGAAGTGAGAGCCGTCCCATGAGCCGTTTCTTCGGAGAGATCCGCCAGGTCGCCTACGTGGTGCCCGACATCGAGGCCGCGATGGACCACTGGTCGCGCGTGCTCGGCGTCGGCCCCTGGTTCTACAACCCCAGGGTGCCGATCCGCAATTACCAGTACCGTGGCGAGCGTTATGAACCGCACAACTCGGTGGCGCTGGCGAATGCCGGTTCCTTGCAGATCGAGCTGCTGCAGACGCGCAACGACGTGCCCTCGATGTACCGCGACTTCCTCCGTGCCGGCCACCAGGGCGTGCAGCACGTTGCCTATTGGACCGAGGACTTCGACGCCGACCTGGCGCGCGCGCAGGCCGCGGGATTCACCGTCTGCATGGGCGGCGAGGTCGGCGAGCGCGGGCGGTTCGTCTACTTCGAGGACCGCGGAGAAGGCGCCGCGGCGCTGCCGGGCACGACCATCGAGCTGTCCGAAGTGGCCGGCCCGAAAGGCAAGATGTTCAGGATGATCCGCGAGGCCAGCGAAGGCTGGGACGGCAAGGACCCGGTGCGGCCCTTCCCCGACCTGAGCAAGCTGTGACGATGCTGCGCGCCACCTACCTGATCGAAACGCCGCTGGATCCCGCGGCGGTGGCGGAGGTGCTGGCCGGCGAGCAGAGCAGCGGCACCTTCGTGCGCGTGGCCGGCGAGAGCGATGCCCTGCGCGAACGCAGCCGCGCGCGCGTGGAACGCATCGAGGAGCTCGCGCCGCTCGCGGCGCCCAGCCTGTCGAGCCAGTGGCTGGAGCAACAGGGCATCGGCGGCCCCTGGCGGCGCGCGCGCGTCACCGTGGCCTTCCCCACCGCCAACATCGCCGACAACCTGCCGACGCTGGCTGCCACGGTCGCCGGCAACCTGTATGACCTGGGCGAGAGCACCGGCGTGCGGCTGGAGAAGCTGTCGCTGCCCGCCGACTACCGGGCCCGCTTCGAGCGGCCGCGGCACGGCGTGGCCGGCACGCGATCCGCTTCCGGCGTGGCCGAAGGTCCGCTGGTCGGCACCATCATCAAGCCCAATGTCGGGTTGAGCGCGGAACAGACCGGCGAGCTGGTGGGGCAACTGTGCGAGGCCGGCATCGACTTCATCAAGGACGACGAGGTCTGCGCCAATCCCGCGCATGCGCCGATCGCCGATCGCATCCGCGCGGTGATGCGGCACGTGCGGCGCTGGCGCGACAAGAGCGGCAAGCACGTGGTGGTGGCGTTCAACATCACCGACGAACACGAGGCGATGCTGCGCCACGCCGAACTGATCCAAAGCGAGGGCGGCCACTGCGCGATGGCCAGCCTCAATTGGTGCGGCTTTTCTTCGGTGCAGGCCCTGCGCCGGCGCAGCGGCCTGATCATCCATGGCCACCGCAACGGCTTCGGCATGTTCTCGCGCCATCCGGCGCTGGGCATGGGTTTCCAGCCCTACCAGCTGATGTGGCGGCTGGCCGGCGTCGACCACATGCACGTGCACGGGCTGCAAGGCAAGTTCTCGCAGGCCGACGCGGAAGTGATCGAAGGCGCGCACGATTGCCTGACGCCGCTTGCCGACCCGGCTGACCTCGCGGATCGCGTGATGCCTGCGTTCTCTTCCGGACAGTGGGCGGGCACGGTGCCCGCCACCGTCGGGGTCGTTCCCAGCGGCGACCTGCTGTTCATGGCGGGCGGCGGCATCCTCGCGCACCCGGGCGGCCCGGCCGCGGGCGTGCAGAGCATCCGGCAGGCCTGGGCGGCCGTCCGCGCGGGC
The DNA here is from genome assembly GCA_021323335.1 of Ramlibacter sp. Classification (GTDB taxonomy): domain Bacteria; phylum Pseudomonadota; class Gammaproteobacteria; order Burkholderiales; family Burkholderiaceae_C; genus Ramlibacter. The sequence goes on along the minus strand of JAJTCN010000027.1, from coordinate 31,113 downwards.
GAGACGCTCGAAGCCGCGGCCCGCCACGCCGGCGAACTGCGCGACGCGCTGCATTTCTTCGGCCGCAAGAAGCATGGCTGACGCCGGCCTGCGCTACGCGTACTACGCCGACGATTTCACCGGCGCCACCGATACCCTGGCCACGCTGGCGCAGGCGGGCTTGCGCACCATGCTGTTCCTCGGCGTCCCCGATGCGCAGGAGCGCGCGGCCGCCGGGCCGCTGGACGCGCTGGGCATCGCCGGCATCGCGCGTTCGCTGCCGCCGCACGAGATGCGTGGCGAGCTGGCGCCGGTCGCGCGCTTCTTCGGGACCCTGCCGGCGCCGCTGCTGCACTACAAATGCTGTTCGACCTTCGACAGCGCGCCGGACGTGGGCAACCTGGCGCTGGCCGCCGCGCTGCTGCGGCCGCTCGCCTCCAACCGGCTGGTGCCGATCCTCGGCGGGCAGCCGTCCCTGGGCCGCTACTGCGCGTTCGGGCAGCTGTTCGCGGCCGCGGGGCAGGGCGGCGAGGTGGTCCGCATCGACCGCCATCCCACCATGAGCACGCATCCCGTGACCCCCATGCAGGAAGCCGACCTGCGCCGGCACCTGGCCGCGCAAGGCTGGCCGGGGCTGGGGCTGGTGGACTGGCGTGCGATGGAACAGGACGACGCCGCACTGGACCGCGCGGTCGACGCGGCGCAGGCCGCGGGCGACGGCGGCGCGCTGTTCGACGTGCTGACCGACGCGCACCTGCGCCGCATCGGCGCGGTGCTGTGGCGGCGCGCGAGCACGGCGCGGCTGCTGGCGTTGGGGGCCAGCAGCGTCGCCCAGGCGCTGTGCGCGCACTGGCAGGAGCAGGGCGTGTTCAGCGCGCGTCCGGACGCCGCGGCACCGCCAGCGCGCGGCCCGGTGCTGTTGCTGGTGGGCAGCCTGTCGCCGGTGACGGCGCGACAGCTGCAGGAAGGCGCTTCGCACTACCAGGTGATGGCGATCGACCCGGCGCTGCTGCTGGGCGATGCCCAGGCGGTGGAGCGCTGGATTCGGGAGTGCGCCGCTTCTCTGAACGCCGGCCGTCCGGTGCTGGCCCACACCGTGCGTTCGGTCGCCGGCAGCGCGACGGCGCGGGAGGTTGCGCAGCTCTGCGGGCGGCTGCTGGCCGGCGTGCTGGCGCTGGCGCCGGCCGTGCGCCGCGTCGGCATCGCCGGCGGCGACTCCTCCAGCCATGCGGTGCGCGCGCTGGGGCTCTGGGGCCTGAGCCCCTTGGGCGCGCTGGCGCCGGGCGTGCCGCTGGTGCGTGCGCATGCGCGCGAGGCGCGGCTGGACGGGCTGGAGCTGATGCTCAAAGGGGGGCAGATGGGGCCCGTGGACTTGTTTACGCGATTGCTTGCCTGACCCGTTCAGGACCCCGCCCCATCCACCCATCGCTCCAGCACGCCTCGATCCCGCACCACCAGGTTCCCAGCCTCCCTCCGGATCAACTGTGCCCTCATCATCTCCCCCAGGTGCTGGTTGAGCCGCTGCCGCGAGCACCCCAGCATCTCGGCCAGCACGTCCTGCCGCACGCGCAGACCTATGCGCACCTCGCCCCCGCGGCAGGGCACGCCATGCGTGCGCGAAAGGTGCAGCAGTTGCCGTCCCAGGCGCGCACCCAGGCCGAGGCTGCCGAGGTCGTCCACCACCTTGAACACCTGGCGCAGGCGCAGGGCTTGCAGGCGCAGCAAGGCAGGATAGAGCCCCGGATGCAGGTCCAGGATGCGTTGCAGGTCCACCCCGCTGACCGCGAGGACGCAGGTCGCGCCGTGGGCCTGCGCATCGTGGCTGCGCACGTCCTGCGCCGAAATGGGTGGGTCACCGAACCAGCGACCGGCGCCGACGATGGCCAGCGTCAGCGCCCGGCCGTTGTCGGCCACGCCCGAAATGCGCACCGCGCCGGTACCGCAGGCCAGCCACGCCTCCACGCGCTCACCTTGGCGGAAGATCGTGTCCCCGTCCTCGTAGCGCCGCACCTGCATCGTTCGCAGCAGGTCGTGGCGAATGCCAGGCGACAGCGTCGCGAACCAGCCGGTGGCGGCCACCGCATTGCGGGGGTCCGGCGCGAGCGCGAGGGGAGAGCCGGCGCGCATCGGCTCCTCACTGCGGCGTGATGCCGGCGACTTTCATCAACTTCTCGGTCAGTCCGATTTCCGCCTGCAGGCTGTGTGCGTACTCGGTGGACTTGCTCGCCACGACGGCGGCGCCATTGGCTTCCAGCTTGGCACGCACGGCCGGGTCGGCCAGCGCCTGCTGCAGGGCCTCGCTCACGCGCTGCACGATGGGAGCCGGCGTGCCCGCCGGCAGCGACAAGCCACCGAACGAGACCAGCGTCACCCCGGGAATGCCGGCTTGCGCCAGCGTCGGAACGTCGGGCAGCCGCGGGTTGCGCGCCGGCGCGGTGATCGCCAGCGCCCTCAGCTTGCCGCCCATGATGTGAGGCAGCGAGACGGAGCTGATCGTGAGCGCGAAGTCCACCTGCTTGCCCAGCACGGCATTCGCCGATTCGGAAGCGCCCTTGTAAGGCACGTGCAGCGCCTCCACCCCGGCGCTCTTGAGGATCAGTTCCGCACCCATGTGCGCCGGCGTTCCGACGCCGCCGGACGCGTATGACAGCTTGCCCGGTTGCTTGCGCGCGCGTTCGATGAGCTCCTTCGCGCTGTGGATGCCGGAGTCCGCGGCGACCACCATCACGACGTCGGAGCGCGTGATGCCGCCGACGTGGATGAAGTCCTTCATCACGTCGTAGCCGGGCTTGCGGTACATGCGCATGTTGGTGGCCATGGGCGTCGCCGAGTACACCCAGGTGTACCCGTCCGCCGGCGCCCGCGCGGCGATCTGCGCGCCAAGGTTGCCGGCGGCGCCGCCCTTGTTTTCCACCACCACGGGTTGCTTGAGGATGTCGGAGAGCGCTTCCGCGGTGATGCGCACGGTGATGTCGGGAGCGGTGCCGGGCAGGTAGGGCACGATCCACTTGATCGGGCGCGAAGGGAAGGTGTCCTGCGCGAAGGCGGCGCCGGCCAGTGCGAGGCCGGCGACTGCCAGCACCAGGTTGCGTCGGGTGGTCTGCATGCTTGTCTCCTTGATTTGCTTGTCTGGTTCAGCGGATGGTCGCCCCGAGCAGCTCGCGGGCAATGGTGTTGCGCTGGATCTCGCTGGTGCCGGTCAGCACGCGGTACATGCGCAACAGCCGGAACAGGAACTCCACGCGGCTGCCTTGCACGATGCCCTCGCCGCCGTGCACCTGCACTGCCCGGTCGGCGATGCGGAAGGCTGTCTCGGAACAGAACAGCTTGGCCATCGAGGCTTCGGCGCGCGCCTCGCCGCCCTGGTCCAGCGTGCGTGCCACACTCAGCATGAGCGCCCGCGCGGCCAGGAGTTCCGTCGCCATGTCGGCCAGCAGGTGCTGCACGGCCTGGAACGCGCCGATCGGCTGGCCGAATTGGCGCCGGCGCGCCGCGTGCGCCAGGGAGTCCTCCAGCGCCAGCCGGGCAAGGCCCAGCATCGCCGGGCAGTGCAGCAGGCGGTTGACAGTGATGCGCCCCAGCGCCAGGGCGAGGCCGCGGCCTCGCTCGCCGATCTGGTTGGCTGCCGGGATGCGGCAATCGGTCAGCACGATGTTTCCGGTGTGGGACTGCCCCGCCATCGTCTTGTAGCCCGCTTCCACGCGAAAGCCCGCGCGATCGCGTTCGACGAAGAACGCCGTGGTCTCGCGCACGGCCGGATCCTGGCTCGTCGAGCAGATGATCACCGCGAAGTCGCAGAAGGGCGAGCCGGAGATGAAGCGCTTGGTGCCGTTCAGCACGAAGCTGTCGCCGTCCTGCACGGCGCGGGTCTGCAGCGCGCCCGCGTCCGAGCCCGCCTCCGGCTCGGTGATCGCGAAGCAGATCGCCTTTTCCGCGCGTGCCACCGGCAGGATGAAGCGCTCCATCTGGTCCGCCGTCGCCTGCTTGGCCAGCGCGCCGACGCGCGGGGGCCCGGTCAGCTCACCGAGGATGTGTGGCGCGAAGGGCGACCCGCTGGCGTAGATCGCTTCCTTGATCAGTGCGTGGTCCAGCACGCTGAAGCCGGCGCCACCCAGTTGCTCGGGCAGGGTCACACCGTAGAAGCCCAGGTCGCGCGAGCGTTTCCACACTTGCTCCAGGACCGCGCGCGAGGCGCCGCTTTCGCTGCTGATGCCATGCTCGGCGGCGAGCGGATTCAACTCCTCGCGGATGAAGGTCTCGACACGGGCGATGAAGTCGCGGGCGGCGTCCGAGCCTTCGAATGGAGGCAGGGGGGCGCGCGGGGTCGCGGCAGGTGCATGCATGGGGCGCTCCTCAGTTGACGCGCCGCTCGCGGCCGCGCCAGTAATGCTCGCGCACGTCCTTGCGCGACAGCTTGCCATTGCCGTTCTTCGGCAGCTGCGGGACGAAGTCCACGGAGCGCGGCCGCTTGAAGTCGGCCAGGCGGCCGCGGCAGAACTCCATGATCTCCTCGTCCTGGGCCTTGGCGCCTTCACGCAGCACCACGACGGCCTTCACCGTCTCGCCCCAGCGATCGTCGGGCACGCCGACGACGCACACTTCGTAGATCGCGGGATGCTGCGCCAGGACGGACTCGATCTCGCTGGGATAGATGTTGAAGCCGCCGGACACCAGCATTTCCTTCTTGCGGTCGACGATGTAGATGTAGCCTTCCTCGTCCACGCGGGCCAGGTCCCCCGTGCGCAGCCAGCCATTGGCATCCAGCGCCGCCTGCGTCTGCTCCGGTGCGCGCCAGTAACCGGCGAACACGTCCGGCCCCTTCACGCAGATCTCGCCGATGGCGTCGCCGGTGACGGCGTTGCCGTCGTCGTCCAGCACCTGCACGTCGGACTCGCACAGCGGACGGCCGCAGGCCGACAGCAGTTCGGGACGATCGCCCTCGATCGCGCGGGCGTGGTCGGCGATGCTCAGGCCGACGACGCCGCCGGTCGTCTCGCCCGCGCCGTAGCCTTGCGCCAGCACGGGCCCGAAGGCGGCCCAGGCCTCGCGAATGCGTGCCGGCGACATTGGCGCCGCACCGTAGCTCATGAGGCGCAGGCTCGACAGGTCGCGGGTGCGGATGCTGGGTTCGGCCAGCAGCGCGTAGATCATCGCCGGCACCAGGAAGGCCATGGTGGCGCGGTGCTTCTCGATCGCCGCCAGGTAGTCGGCCGGCTTGAAGCCTTCCAGCAGCAGGATGGTCGCGCCCTGGAACAGCATCGGCTGGATGAACATGCCACTGGCGTGGGTGATGGGGCCCGACAACAACAGCACGTCGCCCGGTCCGGCGTGCATGCGGCCCATGCTCACCTTGCGCAAGGAGGCCATGCGGTTGCCAACCGTCTGCATCGCCGCCTTCAGCTTGCCGGTGGAGCCGGACGTGTAGTGCAGCACGGCCAGCTCGTCGGGCTGCATGTCTTCGTGGAAATGCGTGTCCGGGGCGCGGGCGAGGAGGTCTTCGTACGACAGCCAGCCGCGGTCCTGGTCCGCCCCCGCGGGGTCGAAGGCGATGCGGTGCTGCAGCGCAGTCACACCGGAAGACGCTTCGTCCACCATCGCCCGGTGCTCGGGACCGGCCAGGCAGGCGACGGGCTCGGCGTTGACAAGCGCGTCCGCCAGTTCCTGCGGCGCCAATCGCGAATTGAGCGCCACCTTGACCAGTCCGGCCTTGTAGAGCGCGCATTCCAGCTCCACGATCTCGGGGCGATTGGGCGAAACGACCGCGACCCGGTCGCCGCGCTTCAGTCCGAGTGCCTTCAGCGCGTGCGCAAGGCGGTTCGAGCGTTCTTCCAGCGACCGGTAGGTGAGTGCGCCGTCGCGGAACAGCACCGCCGGCCGCTCGGGCCAGAAGCGCGCGCTGCGCGCGATGTACATGCCGAGGTTCATGGTCTTGTCTCCTTGGGGGGCTGCTCGAAGTCTAGGAAACAAGGGTCGGCCCGCGGATAATCCAGCGGGCTCCTGCGATAACAGGCGGTTATCGCAGGCCTCCTGCTCAACCACGGCGGGAATCTTCACGGAGGCGCATGCATGGCAGTGCGACTGGACGACATCGACTACTTCCTGGCCGTGGCCGAACACGGCCAGGTGCGCCGGGCCGCGGGAGCGCTGGGACTGTCGCAGCCGGCGCTGACCAAGGGGCTGCAGAGGCTGGAAAAGGAATTGGGGTTCCCCCTCTTCGAGCGCGGCCCGCGCGGCATGACCTTGACGCCGGTGGCGGCGCAGTTCCGGCAACGCACGAAAGCCCTGCGCGCCAGCCTGGGCGATGCGATCAAGGAGGCGGCTGATCTGCACCTCGGAGCGATGGGCCTGCTGCGGGTCGGCGTGTCGCCGCTCTACGCCCAGCAGCTGTTCGTGCCGGCCTGCCTGCGGCTGCACCAGCAGCGACCTGCGGCCCGCCTGAGGGTCGACATCAACCTCAATGACGCGTTGATCGCAGCGCTTCGCCTGGGCGACCTAGACCTCTCCATCCATGCGATCCCCCGCGTGCTGCCGGAGGACCTGGAGGTGGTGCCTCTCATGAGCGACGACCTTTGCATGGTGGTGCGCGAAGGCCACCCGCTGGTGTCGCGCCGGCGCGTGCGCCTGCAGGACCTGGTCGGTGCACAGTGGATGCTGCCGGGTCCGGACGTCGCCGGCCGCCGCGGGGTGGAGGCGCGTCTCGCCGAAGCGGGCTTGCCGCCCCCGCGCGTTGCGGTGGAAGTGAGCAACACGGCCGGCCAGCTGAGCCGCCTGCTGGCCTGCAGCGATCTGGTTTCAATCATGAGCGAGGCGATGCTGGCGGGGCCCGGCGGCACGGGGCTGGCGTCGCTGCCCTTCGCCGAGGCCCGTTTCACGCGCGCCATCGGCGTGGTCATGCGCAAGGGCCATCCGCTGCCGCCTCTTGCAAAGCGGTTCCTGGAGATCCTGCGGGAGGGTCGCAAGCCGGGCATCGGGGCGCCGGCGAGCGATGAGCAGGGCTTCGGCGACTGAACTGCCGCCTGCCACTCATCCTTTCTTCAGTAGGCCGCCTCCGGCCCGATTCCTCGCTTGACCCGACGCGAAGTTCTGCTTCCGGCCGAATCCGATCTACCGGGAGACCCTTCCCCTCCCTCCCCTTTCCCCATACCCCCCCACCCCCTCCAAGCACTCCAGAAACGCCGTCACCAACGCCGAGTCCGCCTGCTGCTGCGGCACCAGCACATACCTTGAAAACGGAATGCCCGGCTTGAACGGAAGGACCTTCACACCCTGCAGGTCGGCGTGCCGCACCACCAAGGGATTCACGATGCTCACGCCCAACCCGAGGCCGACCATCTGGCAGATCGCCATCGCATAGGGCGCTTCGAGCGTCAGCCGCCTCCTGTCCGCCGCTTGAAACGCCGCATCCACGGTACTTCGCGTCACATCCGATTTAGTGAACGAAATGAAAGGCTCGTTCTCGAAATCCGAACTCATCACCGCCTTCTTCCTCGCAAGCCGATGCCCCGCCGGAACGATGCACACGCCGTCTTCCGTGGCCCATAGCGTCGACATGACACCCGGGGTCTCGATCAGGTTCGACACGAGGCCCAAGTCCACATAGCGTGTCGACACCCACTTAGCCACGGTCGACGAGTCACTGGAGTAGATGGACACCTGCGCGTCGGGATACCGGACGCGGAAAGCCTGCATCACCTTCGGCATGACGCTCATCACGAGCGAAGGCATGGCGCCGATCCGCAGGGTTCCCGCACCGACCTCGCGGATCTCCCGGGCCCTGTCAGTCAACTCGCCCATGCCCAGGAAAAGGCGTTGCACCGCCTGATGGAAAGCCTCGCCCTCCGGCGTGGGCAGCAGACCGTTGCTGCGTCGCTCGAACAAGCGAAACCCGACCTCGCCCTCGAGCTGGCCAATCATGCGGCTCACGTTCGGCTGCGAGGTGTGCAGCTGCGCTGCCGCCACGGTCATCGAGCGGGTCAGCATCGCCACGCGGAATGTCTCGATCTGCTTCCAGTTCATCCGGTCCCTCTCCTTTGCCGCCGCGACGCATATCAATTATGCATGGCAAGAAGCAAAACCGTCATTTGACCGAATAGCGGGCGGTTTTCATACTGCGCCCGATCCGACTGTTTTCCAGCGAGACGCAACGATGACTTCTGTACTTGTCGAGCGGCGAGGACGCGTGGGCACGATCACGCTGAACAAGCCCGAAAAACTCAATGCGTGGGACCAGCCCATGCGCAACCGCATCGTCGCCGCGCTGCGTGAGTTCGATGCCGACTCCTCCGTCGGCGCCGTGCTCCTGACGGGCACGGGCGAGCGCGCCTTCAGCGCCGGGCAGGACTTCGCCGAGGCGCACGACTTCGACGCCGACCGGGCCGAGGCCTGGATCCGCGAATGGGAGACGTTCTACGGCACCCTCCGCCGCCTGACCAAGCCCGTCGTCGCCGCGCTCAACGGCACCGCGGCGGGCTCGGCCTTCCAGGTGGCGCTGCTTTGCGACATCCGCGTGGGCCATGACGCGGTGAAGATGGGCCAGCCTGAAATTAACTCGGGCATCGCCAGCATCACTGGACCGTGGATCATGAAGGAGATCCTCGGCATGTCGCGCACGACGGAGTTGACTCTCACCGGCCGCATGATGGAAGCCCGCGAGTGCCGCGACATCGGCATCCTCCATCACTTGGTGTCGCGTGCGGACGTGATGGCGAAGTCGCTGCAGATCGCCGAAGAACTCGCAGCGAAGGCGCCGCTCGCCATGCGCCTCGACCGCGCGTGGCTCGCCGACATGACGGAGGAGGCGTTCCGCACCACGATTGACGCCGCGATCCGCGTGCACCGCGAGTCGTACGCATCCGGCGAGCCGGCCCGCAAGATGGAAGAGTTCATGGCGCAGCGCGGGCACCAACTGGGGCAGGCGACATGATCGACATGCCGCCCGTTCCCGACGAGACTTTGCGCCAACTGATGGACCGGCGGGCCCAGGAAGACCCGCATCACGTCCTGCTGAAGTTCGAGGACCGCGACTACACGTTGGCCGCCATCGACGAGGCGGTCAACCGCTTCGCCAACGCACTGCTGGCGCGCGGGCTGCGAAAGGGTGATCGCGTGGCGCTGATGCTGCCCAGCCATCCGGACCACCTCATCGCGATCCTCGCCCTTGCCAAGGTCGGCCTCGTGCGGGTGCCGCTCAACACCGCCTTCAAGGGTGCGTCGCTCGCGCAGCCCTTCCAGTCGTTCACGCCGCGCGCGCTGATCGCGGATCGCGCCTACGCGGAGGTTCTCTCGCAGTGCGCCGAGGCCGGCTCGGTAGAAATGACCTTCTGGCGCGGCGGCGCCCCGGACGCCTTCGCCGCGATGCTTTCGCACGGTGACGCGTCGCCGCCGCCGGTGCAGCCGGGCGCCGACGACATCATCGCGTTGACCCCGAGTTCGGGTACCACCGGCGCGCCCAAGGGCGTGAACAAGTCCGACCGCACGTTGCGCGCCGGTCCCATGGGCACGCTCAAGCTGACCGGCGCGCAGGAGGGAGACGTCTTCCTGCTGTGGGAGTCCCTGCACCATGGCGCGGGCGTCGCGGTCTGTATCGCGGCCATCCTGCAGAAGCTCACGCTTGCGATGGTCGACAAGTTCAGTGCTTCGAGGTTCTGGGACGAATGCCGGCGCTACGGCGTAACCCACATCCACTACCTCGGCGGCGTGCTGCCGATGCTGCTCAAGCAGCCGCCTCGCCCGGATGACCGCGACCACCGGGTTCGCATCGCATGGGGCGGCGGCTGCCCGCCGGAAGTGTGGGACGCATTCGCGTCGCGCTTCGGTGTCGAGATGCGCGAGGGATACGGCCTTTCGGAGATGATCACCTTCGTCACGGTCAATCCGGAAGGGCCGAAGTTCTCGATCGGCAAGCCGCTGTCGTGGTTCGAGGTCCTGCTCGCCGACGACGAGGGCCGCGAAGTGCCGGTCGGCCAGCCCGGCGAAATCTGCGTGAAGTCGCGCGTGCCGGGCCTGCACTTCCTCGGCTACTTCCGCAACGAGGACGCCACGCACGGCGCGAAGCGCGGCGACTGGTTCACCAGCGGCGATCTCGCCTACCGGGACGCGGAAGGCTTCATGTACTTCGCCGGACGCAAGAAGGACAGCGTGCGCCGGCGCGGGATCAACATCTCCGCGTGGGAAGTCGAGCGCGTGGCGGGCGAGCATCCGGCCATAGCCGAATGCGCGATCGTCGGCGTTCCCAGCGAACTCGGGGACGAGGAACTGCTGCTCTACGTCCGTCAGGCCGACGGGGCGTCGCTCGACTGCGCGGAGTTCGTGGCGTGGTGCGCGCCGCGCATGCCTGCTTTCCAGGTTCCTCGCTTCATCGCCCTCGTCGATGAATTTCCCAAGACCCCCACCCAGCGCATCCGCAAGAAAGACCTGCCGCGCACGACCGCCGGCGCGTGGGATGCCGAAACCAGGAGCTTCAAGTGAAAAGACTGACCCAGTGCGCGATGCTCGCGCTTGCCTTTGCCGCGCCCTTCGCCGCTGCGCAGGACTACCCCTCCAAGCAGGTCACGATGGTCGTGGCTTACCCGCCGGGCGGCGCCGTCGATGCGGTGGGCCGCCTGCTCGCGCAGAAGCTCGGTGACGCGATCGGCAAGCCCTTCGTCGTGGACAACAAGTCCGGCGCGTCGGGCAGCATCGGCGCGCAGTTCGTCGCCAAGGCGCCGGCGGACGGCCACACGCTGCTCGTGGCGCCGCTCACCAGCTATGCGATGAACTCGCTGCTCTTTCCGGCGAACACCGGTTTCCAGCTGGACAAGGACTTCGCCGGTGTGTCGCTGGTCGGCTTCCTGCCGCTCGTGCTGGTGGTGAACGACGGCGTGCCCGCCAAGAATGTCGCGGATGTCGTGAAGATTGCCAAGGATAAACCGGCGAGCCTCAACTACGGATCCTCCGGCAACGGCTCCATCGAGCACGTCGCGGGAGAGATGTTCAAGCATCAGGCGCGCGTCAGCATGCTCCACATTCCGTACCGCGGCGCCGCGCCGGCCATGACCGACGTGATGGCCGGACAGCTTCAACTCATGTTCGCAACGGCGCCGACGGCTGTGGCGAACATCAAGACCGGCAAGGTGCGCCCGCTGATGGTCGCGACGCGGCAGCGCATCGGTGCGCTCCCCGACGTGCCCACTGCCGCCGAAGCCGGCTTCGCGGGCTTCGAGGTCGCCTCCACCTACGCCATCCTCGCGCCGGCGGGGACGCCGCACGCGATCCTCGCGAAGCTGAACGCGGAGATCGGCAAGGTCCTGCAGCTGCCCGACGTGAAAGCGCGCTTCCAGACACTGGGCATCGAAATCACCGGATCGACGCCTCAGGAGGCAACCAGCCAGTCTTCCGCGGAGCTCGCGAAATGGGGCAAGGTCATCCGCGACAGCGGCATCAAGGCGGAGTGAGCGTGGCGTCCGAGATTCGCATCGAACGGCGCGACGACGGGCGGGCCGTTGTCGCCATCGCACGGCCGCATCGCCGCAACGCATGCGACTTCGCCGCGTGGACCGATCTGAAATCGGCGTTCGAATCGCTCGGGACGGACCCGTCGGTCCGGCTTGTCGTCCTCACCGGCGACGGCGGGCACTTCTGCGCCGGTGATGACGTGATCGCGTTCTCCGCCGTCACCGACGAAGGCGAGAAGGACATCTGTCGCGCCCGCATCCAGGAAACGTATGCCGCGCTCCAGGCGATGCCCAAACCGGTGGTCGCCGCGATCTCGGGCGTTTGTGTGGGCGGCGGCTGCAGCCTGGCGATGTGCTGCGACTTCCGCGTTGGAGATGCGAGTGCACGCGTCGGCGTGCCGGTGGCGAAAATCGGACTGGTCTACCCGACGATCCAGCTGCAGCGGCTTGCATGGCTGATCGGCGCATCGAATGCGCGGCGATGGCTTTACGAGGCGCAGCTGTACGGCGCCGACGAATCGCATCGCGTCGGTTACCTCGACGCTGTCGCGCAGGGCGATGCGGTCGAGGCGGCGTTCGCCTTCGGCGCGGCCATGGCCGACGCCGCGCCATTGTCGATCGCCGGCTCCAAGGCGCAGCTCAACGCGGTCCTGGCTGGCCGTGTGGAGCAGGAGCGGGCCGCACTGGACGCGATGGTGTTCCGCGCGGACCGCAGCGAGGACTTCCGCGAAGCTGCGCTGGCGTTCAAGGAAAAGCGGAAGCCCACCTTCAAGGGTCGCTAGCGCGCAGAGAGATATTCGGCCGCCCGGCTCAATTTCGAAGCAATCGTCGGTGAGCGGTGGAGATGATCCTTCCATACGACAAGGAGGTCGGCGTGGCCCTGAGCCAAGGAAATGACCAAGCCCAAGCTGCACCCGTGCTCGCCTTCATCGGCGGTGGCCAGATGGCTTCCGCGCTGATGGAAGGCTTGCTGCGGAGCGGATGGAGTCCCGGACAAGTGCTGGTGCTGGAGCCGAATGATGCCCAGCGGGGGAAGGTGGGCTCCACCCTTGGGGTGCGCACCCTGGCGGGTCCCGACGGTAACCTGCGCGAGGCTGACGTGGTTGTTTGGGCCGTGAAGCCGCAAGTGATGCAAGCGGCGATCGGCCCGGTCCGCCCTTTGCTGCAGTCACCCTTGCACATCAGCATTTGTGCGGGCCTTTCCACCGGCACCCTTTCGCGCTGGCTCGCAAGCGAGCGGGTCATTCGCGCTATGCCCAACACCCCGGCACTCGTCGGGGCAGGTGTCACAGGCATGCACGCGATGCCCGGTGTGAGCGCTTCGGATCGGAGCTTGGCCGAGTCCTTGTTCGGGTCCACAGGAATGACCTTCTGGGTCGACTCGGACGAGCGCATCGACGCGGTGACCGCCGTCAGCGGCAGTGGGCCAGGCTATGTCTTCGAGTTCGTCGCCGCCTTCCAGAGTGCGGCGGAGCAGCTGGGATTCTCCGAACGGCAAGCGCGCGTCCTTGCCCTGCGCACGGCGATCGGCGCACTCACGCTTGCTGCCCACGATGATGCGCCCCTGGCCGAGCACAGAGACCGCGTTGCGTCCAAAGGCGGAACAACGGAAGCGGGATTGGAAATGCTTTCCCGGCACGACCTCCTGGGGGCAATGCAGCTCTCCGCAGCCGCCGCCTACCGGCGCGCACAGGAACTCTCGAAATCTCTGGACCAGTAAGCGGCTCCGATTGCGGGCCCCGGGAAACTCCGTATATTCTCTCGTATATGACGGCGTATACGATGGAGCCCATGAAAGTCTTCCGCTTCGCATTGCTCTTGGCTGTCACGTGTGGAGCAATCGCCACCCATGCACAAACCTATCCGTCGCGGCCCATCCGGGTCGTCGTCGGGTACGCACCGGGCGGGGCCTCCGACATCGTCTTCCGCAACGTGCAGGAGGAGTGGTCGCAACAGCTTGGGCAGCCCCTCGTTGCCGAATACAAGCCGGGCGCGAATGGAAGCATCGCCAACGACTTTCTCGCTTCCGCACCCCCAGATGGCTACACGATCCTGTGGACGAACGTCGGGCCGCACGTTCTGAATGGGCTGCTGGCGCCTCAGCGCACCGACCCTGCCACGTTCGTACCGGTCGCCCAGGTGACCGAGTCGGCGCTGGTTGTCGTGGTGCCGGCGAAATCGCCGTACCGAACGATCCAGGACCTGCTCGGGGCTGCCAAGGCGAAGCCCGGAGGCCTCACCTACGGTACGCCGGGCAATGGAAGCCCCATGCATCTCGCCGGCGCACAGCTGTCCATCGCGCTTGGCGCACCCATGACGCAAGTGCCATACAAGGGGAGTGCCCCCGCGCTTGCGGACCTGATGGCGGGGCAGTTCGACTTCATGGCGGACAGCCGCGCCAGCACGGCGCCGCTCATTCGAGACGGTCGACTGCGAGCGCTTGCGGTGACGAGCGCCCAGCGCGTCCCGGAACTGCCGCAAGTGCCGACGGTCACGGAGTCGGGAGTGCCCGGATATTCGGTCACCACATGGGTTGGCGTGGTCGCGCCGGCTGGAACGCCCGGGACCGTGGTCGAGAAACTCTCGTCGACGCTCAGAGCTGCACTCCGCAGCCCCGCAGTTCGGGCCCGGTACGCGCAATCGAGTACCGACGTCGTCGAGACCAGCACTACCGAGTTCGCACGATCGGTCGACACGCAGCGCCTCGCCCTCAAGGCTCTTGTCGACAAACTGAAGATCAAGGCCGACTGATCCACTTTCCCCACGAAAGGACTTTCCTTCCCATGACACGCCTCTACTTCGCCTACTGCACATGGCTCAACGATCCCGAGATCCGGCGCTACATGCCCAAGACCCGGATGATCACCAAAGGGCATGCAGCGAACTACCGGTTGGAGTTCCACGCTGCCGAGGGACGCAGTGACCGCGGATGGTGCCACCTGAACGGCCTGCCGGATGCATGGGGTGAGAAATGCCTCGGGCTGGTCTTCGAAGACGACGGTTTGACCGACGATTACGACGATTTCGAACGCTTCGCGCTCACCGTGCATGGTGACGACGGCAAAACCTACGACTGCTGGACGTACCGCATGACGAACCCAGGTCAGCCGATGCGTCCGCCGAACTTCTACTGGCAGCACATCCCCGATGGACTGAAGGCGCACGGGTTTCCCGCCGCGTACATCGCCAAGGTGCAGGCGACCTACGACGCCGCGGCGCCATGCCCACGTGCCGACCGCCCCAATCCTTCCGCGGTTCCCGGCAAGTCGGCCGACTCCCGCTAGTTCCCACCACTCACCACAGGAGCCTTTCATGATCCAGTTCACGAAGCCGCTGCGCCGCTTGGCGGTGGTGCTCGCGGCAGCCCTGCCGTTGTCGGTTCTCGCACAGACACGCCCGCTGCCCCCCGACGTGCTGAACGCCATCCCAGCGGACGTCAAGGCGCGCGGCGTGCTCCGCGTGGGATCGCAACAGACCTTTCCGCCCGTGGAATTCCGGGAGCCAAACAAGCCGGAGGTCACCGGGGCGAGTGCCGATCTGCTGGCCGAGGTCGCCAGGCGCCTGAACCTGCGGCTTGAGTACATCCAGTCGGAATACGCAGGCTTGATCTCCGGCGTCGAAGCCAACCGCTTCGACGTGGCTTCGGGAGGCATCAGCGACACGGAAGAACGCGAGGAGAAGCTCGACTTCGTGAACTACATGCAGTCGGGTGGCAGCATCATGGTGCTGAGCGCCAACAACGACAAGCTCACCACCATCGACGACTTCTGCGGGAAATCGATCGCCACCATGCTGGGGGGCCGCGTGATCATGACCGCGGTGGAGGCTGCATCGGAGCGGTGCACCAAGTCCGGAAAGCAACCCATCAGGGCGGAGCAGCTTCCGAGCGCGCCGGACTCGCGCATGCAACTGGACCTCAAGCGCGTGGATGGCTATATCGGCGACTTCCCGGCGTTGGTCTACATGGGAGCGCAATTCCCCGGGCGCTACAAGATCGTTGGAGGCAACTACATCCTCACGCCGTACATCACGTCCTGGGGATTCGGGAAGAATCGCGCCGGACTGCGCGACGCCGTTCAGAAGGCCACGCAGGCCATGGTCGACGACGGGACGTACAAGCGCATCATGGACAAGTGGGGCCTGGGGGGCGGTGCATTGCAAACGATCTCCGTGAACCTGCCCGCCAGCAAGCGAAAGTAACCATGCTCCCTGCCGCGCCGTCGTTGCTGTATCTGGGACCACGGGAGGTCGCGCGCGCCGCGCCGAGTGCGGCCCAGCTGGCGGACGCCATCGCCTCGGCGTTCCGCGCGAAGGGCGCGGGCAGGGCGCGCACGGCTCCCAAGCTGTCGCTGGCGAGCGGGCAAGGCAACTTCAGCGCGAAGGGAGCCGTACTGGACGAAGCCGATTGCGCTGTGGTGAAGTGGTATGGCTATATTCCGCACAACACCAGCGTTCGCGGGTTGCCTGACTTCAGCCCGCTGGTCATCCTGAGTGACGCTTCCTCCGGCTGGCCGCGCGCGGTCCTGGACGGCTTCTGGCTGTCTTCGGCGCGAACCGCGGCGCTCAGCCTCGCGGCGGCACGGGTTCTCGCCAACCCGGACTCCTCCCGCATCGGCTTCGTTGCGTGCGGCGACCTTGCGCATGCCCACCTGCACGCGTTCACTACCGCGTTTCCGCTGCGCAGCGCAACGTGCTACAGCCGCAGCGCCGCCAACGCAGGGCGTCTTGTCGATGCGGCGAATGCGTTGGGCCTGCGCGCGCGCATTGCCGCCGATGCGGCTGAAGCCGTGCAGGAGCACGACATCGTGGTCACCAGCATTCCCCGCCAATCGGAACCTCGGGGATACCTCGACGCGGGGTTGCTGGCACCCGGCGCGTTCGCCGCCATGCCTTGCATGGGTGCGTCGTGGGACATGTCGACCATGTTGGCTATCGACCTGCTTGCGACGGACGACGCGGATCCGCGCACGATGTTCGCCATCGAGCCTGTTGCGTGGACGAGTGCCTTTCACTGCGACCTCGCCCAGCTCCTGCAGTCGCCGCCCGACGCGGCAACGCGCCGCAGCGCGTTCATGTTCTCCGGATCGGCGCTTGCGGATGCCGCAGCGGCGTCGCTGATCCATCGACGCGCCATGGCGCTGGGTATCGGCCAGACCCTTCCATTCGGGCGAGATCTCGCCGCTATTCCATGGAGTTCCTCGTGAACGCGACCGTTCTCCCGCAACCTGCAGTTCCCCGCCGCGTGGTGCACCGGAAGCATTGGGGTGCCTGGGCATTTGGTGCCCTGGTGCTGCTGCTGCTGGCGCTGCTGGTTCGCGCCGCGATCAATGCAAAGGTGATCGACGCCGGCGTGTTCCTGACCTATGTGTTCAGCAAGAACATCCTGATCGGCGCGTCCAACTCGATCATGCTGGGCACGGTGGCACTGGTCCTGGCCGTGGCGGTGGGGCTGGTGGTGGCCATGATGCGCGTGAGCGGCAACCCGATCCTCGTTGCATTCTCCGCGACATACGTCTACCTCTTTCGCGGCACCCCCATGCTGATCCAGCTGATCTTCTGGTTCAACGCCTTTCCCATCATGTTTCCGCAGCTGCACCTGGCGGTGCCCTTCACCGACATCGTGATGTTCAGCGCGCCCATGACCCAGGTGATCACGCCCTACGCGGCGGCGTTGGCGGGCCTGGCGCTTGCGGAAGGCGCGTACATGGCCGAGATCATCCGCGGCGGCTTCCTCGCCGTGGACCAGGGCCAGCGCGACGCGGCCCGGTCCATCGGCATGAGCCACTGGCTCCTGATGCGAAAGGTGGTGATCCCCCAGGCGGCGCGCATCATCGTGCCGGCCACGGGCAACCAGTACATCATGCTGCTGAAGTCGACGTCCCTGGCCTCCGCTATCGGCTATCTCGAGCTGCTGCGCGTCACGACCGATATCTACGCGTCGAACTTTCGGGTGGTCGAACTGTTGGCCGTTGCCGGTTTCTGGTACCTGGTCATGACCGCTTTCGCGACCGCCCTGCAGACGGTCCTGGAAAAGCGCTATCCCCACCGCTGATCGCCATGCAACACGCCATGATCCAGGCGCACGCCGTCACCAAGTACCGCGGACCACAAGCGGTGCTCAAGGACGTGAGCTTCGAAGTCCCCCAGGGGCAGGTGGTCGCCGTGCTCGGCCCCTCGGGCGCGGGCAAATCCACGCTGCTTCGGTGCATCAACCACCTCGAGACCATCGACGGCGGCAAGATCTTCGTCGAAGGCGAGTTGATCGGCTACGAGGACAGGAGCGACGTCCTGTACGAGCTTCCGGATGCAGCCATCAGCCGCCAGCGGCAGCGCATCGGGATGGTCTTCCAGAGCTTCAACCTTTTCCGGCACGTGACCGCTGTCGAGAACGTCATGGCCGGGCCCATCCACGTGCTGGGAAAATCCCGTGACGAAGCGGCGGAGATCGCGCAGGACCTGCTGCGGCGCGTCGGGCTCGGGGAGAAGGCGAACTCGTACCCGAACCAGCTTTCGGGCGGCCAGCAGCAGCGCGTGGCGATCGCGCGAGCGCTCGCGATGAGACCTGGCGTGATGTTGCTGGATGAGCCTACCAGCGCGCTCGACCCCGAGCTGTCCCAGGAGGTCATTTCCGCGATCCGGCAGCTCGCCGACGACGGGATCACGCTGATGATCGCCACGCACGAGATGGCGCTGGCGCGGGATTTCGCCGACCGCGTGATGTTCATGGTCGCGGGTGAACTCGTGGAGGACCGGCCCGCCGGCGAATTCTTTGCGGATCCCCGCCATGAACGCGCGCGCCAGTTCCTGTCGCGGCATGCGTGAACGAACACCCCCAACAAGGACGTACCATGAGTCATCCCTTCAACCAGCTCCATCACCTTTGCATCGTCGTGCACGACCTCGAGAAGGCCGTTCGCTACTATGAGAAGCTGGGCATGGGACCTTGGTTCGACTATCCCAAGGGCGGCAGGTACGTGGAGTTCGACGTACCCAACCGCGCTGCGTCCGATGCCATGAAGTACAAATGCCTCGACCTGGAGAACGTGCAGATCCAGTTGTGCCAACCGCCTGCCGGGGATTCGCCTCAGCGCCAGTTCCTCGACAAGCACGGCGAGGGCGTCTATCACCTCGGCTTCGAAGTGGCGGATCGCGACCTTGCCGAGGCGCAGGGCAGGGCGCTGGGCCTGGGCGTCATCGCCCGCGGGAAGAGGGATGACGGGTCGGGATTCGCCTATTTCGACACCCGCGAGGGTGCCGGTGTCGTGCTGGAGATCCGCAAGACGCCGCGCTGACCGCGGCAGAATGCAAGGTGGAGAACAAGACGATGCGAAAGAGAACGGGAACGGACCTGATCGCGGGTGACGTGTTCCAGAAACTGCGGTCCCGCATCCTCACCCTGGAGTTCAAGCCTGGATCACGCCTCGTCGAAGACGAGATCTGCACCATGTTGCAGGCTGGACGAACGCCGGTCCGTGAGGCGCTGCTGCGGCTCGAGGGAGAGGGTCTGGTCAACCGGGACCGGGGCTGGGTGGTGCAGTCGAGTGACCCGGCCAATTTCCGCAGCATCTTCGAGACGCGAATGGCGATCGAAGGCTATGCCACGCGCCTGGCCGCCGAGCGGGCGGGACCGGAAGGGATCGCAGGCCTGGAAGAGATCCTGACGGTGCTGGAGAAGGCGGAGGAGATGCCGCGCAGCGAGGTGAATCGCCTGAACCAGGAGTTCCACAAGCGGATCGTGGGCCTTTCCGGAAACCCGGTCTTCATGGAGATGCATGAACGCACGCAGTTCCGCTACTGGAATTTGCGCCTGCCCGTGATCTTCATGAAGGACCAGCTTGCGAAGTCGACCGAGGAGCATCGCGCCATCCTGAAGGCCCTGAAGGACCGCAACCCGGAAATGGCCGAGCGGGTGACACGTGAGCATATCGAATCAACCATGAGCATCGTTGCGCACGCGATGCACGACGACTAGCCTGGGTACCGGACGTGAAGCACTGGCGGTTGGCAGCGGCCGACACGCACTTGTATCCCGGCGCTCGCCTGCGTTGCCTCGAGGCTGCGGGAGAGGGCAGCATTGCGGCGGGTGACCCCGCGCATGTCGAATTCAGCGATGGCGTGGTGGTGGCCGGTCGCTTCGACTCGGCCGCCGCCGCCGAAGCGGTGCTGTGGGTGGATGCCTACGCCACTCTCAGGGGCGCCAAGATCCCCGCGAAGCGCTGGCGCGTGGTGCCGACCGCGGCGACAGGCCAGATGCGTGTGAATTCCAGGGCCTGAATGCAGCTGGCTCCAACGACCCGCGGCGGCACCATGCTTGTCGCAGCGATGGTCTGCTTCGCGATCTCGGACGTGGTTGCGAAGCATCTCTCCGCGCAGATCCCCCCGGTGGTGCTTGCATGGTGCCGGTATGTGCTGCTGCTGGCACTCGTCCTGCCTCTTGCCGCCATGCGGCCGGAACTCCTGCGCACTCGCCGGCCGTACCTGCAGTTTCTGCGATCCGTGGGGCTGGTCAGCTCCGCGGTCCTGTTCCTGCTGGGGCTGCGCCTGTTGCCGGTCGCCGAGGCAACTGCGATGGTGTTTGCATCGCCACTGTTCGTCACCTTGCTCGCGACCCTCTTCCTGGGCGAAAGGCTGTCATTGCTGCGATGGATGCCGGTGGCCATGGGGTTTGCCGGCGTGCTGGTCGTCGTGCGACCCGGAGCCGGCGTGTTCGGGGCCGCCGCAGTATTCCCATTGCTGTCGTCCTTCGCGTGGGCCTGCGCCGTGGTGTGTACGCGCAGGCTCAGTGCGGAAGACTCGCCGGTGACAACCACTCTGTATTCGGCTTTGGCCGGCACGGCCGCGCTGTCACTCGCGTTGCCTGCGCTGGAAGTCTCCCTGGTGGGACACATGCCGGCGCTTGGAATGATGGCCTGCAGCTGGTGCGCCGCCCAGTGGCTCACCGTTTCTGCGTACCGCGCGGCGCCCGCCGCGAGCATTGCGCCATATGCGAATTCACAACTTGTGTGGGCAACCTTGTTGAGCATCTTGGTCTTCGGGCACATGCCTGATGCGATGAGCCTGTTCGGTATGGGGATCATCGTGGCGGCGGGCATGCTTGCCTGGCGTAATACGCCGCGCCCGTAGCGATACTTGGCCCTGTAGCTGAAGGAGCTGGCTTGCTCATGGGCGGTATGCAGTGGCACGGCCGACCCTACTTTCGCCTTCGCCCGCAGGAGGATCCCCATGGGGGACGTGGACGGAGATCGCCGACGCGCCGTGCGGCGCGGGCGCGGGAACGCCGATGCACCGCTTCATAATCGTCCCTATGAACATCGTCCTGTCGGGAGGTTGCGCATGCGGGTCCATCCGCTACCGGTCCGGTGTCGTCGCCATCACCGATGACCTCCAGGTCAGCGGCACGCCGAGCACCTACTCGGTTCGCGGAAGCAGCGGCCAGTCGACGACTCGCAGTTTCTGCGGGGGCTGCGGCAGTCCCCTGTTCACGCGAAGCGAAGCCAACCCGCAGTTCACGTCGATCCGGTTCCCGTCGCTGGACGACGCATCGGCGTTCGCGCCGATGCTGGACATCTGGACGTCCAGCGCGCAGCCCTGGGTCTGCCTGGATGCGAAGCTTCCCCACTTCGCCGAGTCGCCGCAGCCGCCGGGGTAAATCGGCGCCGTGGCATGCCGCCGCCAAGAGAATGACGATGCAGGAGCACCGGATCTTCACGACACCTATTGCGAAGGTGTATCCGATGTACGTGCAGAAAGCCGAGCGCAAGAACCGCACGAAGGCGGAGGTGGACCAGATCATCTGCTGGTTGACCGGCTACGATACAGCGGGGCTGCAGCGGCGGGCTGATCACGGGCGTGGTCTGCGGTGTCCGCGTGGAAGACGTCGAGGACCCGCTGATGCAGAAGATCCGCTGGCTGGACAAGCTGGTCGACGAGCTGGCCAAGGGCCGGAAGATGGAGAAGATCCTGCGTTGACGCAGCGGCCTCGCCTGGAGCGTCGTCCTGGAAATGAGAACCAAAGTTGCGGCTGACCCAGGGCTCGTTTCGGCGCGCCGATTCACGCTATCCTGTCCGGCAAGGTGTATATGCTGCAACAGGGTATGACAGGTGAGGTGGCAGACGGGCGCCCCGCGTCGGGCACTGCAACCGCGCCTGCGTCCGCGCAACGCCGCTTCGTCCAGTTGCCGTTCGATGCGGAGCGGTCCTCCAACCTGGGCTACGCGCCGGCGCTGTACCGCAGCCCGGGCCTGGATCTGGACGCGTTTTCGCCGGGCGACGAGCGTTCCGTCGCCGCGTTCATGGCTGCCCTGGCGGCATTGCTCCACCGCTTCACGCACCAGTCGATGATCGCCTGCGACATCCACCGCGGCCAGCGCCTGGCGGTCGATTGCGAGGTGGATGCGGACGTGACGGTGGCGACGCTCGCGGCGCGCGTTGCCTCCGCGCTGCTCATGGCGGCCTCCGATACCGGCCTCGGCCGCGGCATGGCCAACGTGGCGCTGAGCTTCACGGATCCCTCCCAGCCGCCTGCCGGAGCGACGGCCGACGATCCCGTCACCCCCTACGACCTGCATCTTTTCCTGCACCCGGTGGGCTCCGGCTCCGGCGGCACCACGCTGACCGTGCGCTACAACGAGCGGCTTTTCAAGCCGGCGACCGTCGAGCGCCTGATGGGCAGCTTCCGGCGGATGCTCGACCAGGTGAAGACCGCCCCGGAGCTGAGGGTCGGCGAGCTGGCCTTGCTGTCCCCGGCGGACGAGGAGGTGCTCCGCTTCGACAGCGGGACGGCCGTCTACGAGCCGGTCCCGGTCTTCCGCCTGTTCGAACACCATGCGCGCACGCGGCCGGTGGCGAAGGCGGCGCACCTGCTCGGCGCCTCCATCAGCTACGGTGAGCTCGATCTTCGCAGCAACCAGCTGGCGCACCTGCTGCTGGCCCGCGGCGTGGCGGAGGGCGCGCGCGTCGCGGTGTGCCTGGGCCCGTCGTTCGACGTGCTGGTGTCGATGCTGGCCATCTGGAAGGTCGGCGCGGTCTATGTCCCGCTGGACCCGACGCATCCCGAAGCGCTGATCGGGATGATCGTGGACGAGGCGCGGCCGGCGCAGGTGCTCACGCTCTCGCGGCTGTCCGAGCTGACCCGGCCCCGGCAGTTCCCGCAGTTCTGCTTCGACGTCGACGCGGCGGCCCTCGCATCGCTGCCCGCCACGCCGCCCACGGTGGCGGTCACGCTCGAGCACGCCAGCCACATGTTCTACACGTCCGGCACCACCGGCCGTCCCAAGGGCGTGGTGGCGACGCAGCGGAACCTCGCCCACTACGTCCACGTCGCCTTGCAGGCGTATCGCTTCCGCCCGGAAGACGTCTTCATCTCGGTGGCGCGCTATACCTTCAGCATCAGCTTCTTCGAGCTGCTCCTGCCGCTCTGCTCGGGCGGCAGCGTCCGGCTGATGAACCGCGAGAACGTGCTGGCCCCGGACACCTTCGCCCAGGTGCTGGAGGAGGTGACCGTCCTGCACTGCGGCCCCAGCCTGATGGGCAGCCTGTTCCGCTACCTGCGCGCGGCGTCCTCCACCGGCAAGACCTTCCCGCGCATGCGGCACGCGTCCTCCGGCGGCGACCTGGTCCCGCCGCACATCCAGGACGAGCTCAAGACCGTCTTCCCCAACGCCGAACTGTTCGTGATCTACGGCTGCACGGAAGTCAGCGTGATGGGCTGCACCTATCCCATCGCCCGCGAAGTGAAGGCCACGCGCAGCTTCGTCGGCAAGCCGTTCCCGGACACGGCGGTCCGCGTGATGGACCCGCGGGGCGCGCTGGTGCCCATCGGCGTGGTGGGGGAGATCTGCTTCTCGGGCAAGGGCGTCACGCTCGGCTATTACCAGCGCGACGAGCTCACCGCGCAGAAATACGTCGAGCGCGAGGGCCGCCGCTTCTACCTGACGGGCGACATGGGCCGCGTCCATCCGGACGGCAACGTCGAGATCCTCGGGCGGCGCGACTTCCAGGTGCAGGTGCGCGGCGTGCGCATCGAGCTGGCCGGCATCGAGAACACGGTGCGCGAGCTGGGGTTGGCGGCGCAGTGCGCGGTGGTGCTGAAGAAGCTGGACGAGCAGGACGTGCGCCTGGTGGCCTTCGTCGCGCAGGTGGAGAACCCCAGCGTGGGCGCGTTCCGCAGGGCGCTCGCCGCGCGGCTGCCCGAGTACATGCTGCCGCAGCACCTGGTGATCCTGGACGCACTTCCGCTGACGGCCAACGGCAAGCTGGACCGCGACAAGCTGGCCATGCTGCCGTGGGATCCCAATACCGAACACTCTTCGCCGGCCGATGGGCAGGCGGTGCAGAGCACGGCGCTGGAGCAGCAGATCGCGCAGACGATGGCGCGGGTGCTCAAGCGCCCCGAGGTCGGGCCCGATGCGGATTTCTTCGACCAGGGCGGGGACTCGCTGACGGCGGTGCTGCTGCTGCTGGAGCTGGAGAACGTGCTCGGCATCAAGCTGTCGCCGGACATCCTGTTCGAGCACTCCACCGTCCGCGCGCTGGCGGCCCAGGCCAAGGGCGAGTTCTCGCGCTCGCCGCGGCCGCTGCTGCTCAATGGCAGTCCCGACGCGCCGGCGGTCTTCATGCTGCTGGGAGTGCACCTGTACCGCGAACTCGCGCGGCGGCTGGAAGGCCGCTACGCCGCTTATGGCGTGTACGCGGGGCGCGAGCTGCTGATGTTCGAGGCGGGCGCGGCCGGCCCGACGGTGCAGGAGCTGGCGGGCGACTACATCGACATCATCCGCCAGCAGCAGCCCAAGGGGCCGTACCGGCTGGTGGGGATGTCGTTCGGCGGCGTGGTGGCGTACGAGGTGGCGCAGCAATTGCGCGGGCAGGGTGAGGAGGTCGTGTTCCTCGGCCTGCTCGACGCCGTGCTGCCCGAGGCCCGCCCGGGCCGCCTGCTGCGGCTCATCCTGTTGCGGCCCTTGCCCTTCATGCGGGCGGTCGCCGCCCGGATCCTGCGGCGCTTCCGGCCGCAGCCGAGCCTGCCCTCGCCGCGTCGGGCCGAGTTCACGCGCTACGACGACAGGGAGCAGCAGTCGCCGCTGGACAGCCGGCGCCAGGAGGCGTACCGCCGCGCGATGCAGGGCTACCTCTCGCAGGTGCGGCCGTGGAACGGCGATGCGACGCTGGTGGTGTCCGGGCAGCGGCTGGCGCGGGACCTGCTGCAACGGGCGGACTGCGGCTGGACCCGTCACGTGGCCCGGCTGGACGTCCACACGGTGGACGCCGATCACCTGGGCCTGCTGGAAAAGCCGAAGGTCGCGGAAGTCGCGGACATCCTGCTGGCGGCGCTGGAACGCGCCGACACGACGCAGGCCAAGCCCTAGGAGCCTGGGTGGCAGAACGGTTTGAGGCCCCCTCCCCCCTCTGGGGGAGGGTTGGGGTGGGCGCGCCGTGGCCCGCCGCGATCAACGCGGCGTGGTCTTCTTCTCGCCGTGCTTCACCGGGCCGGTGGGCGATGCGCTCGAGCGCCCCGACTTCTTCGCTGCCGCCTTGTCCGAAACGGCGCCGCTCGAATGCGTCTTCTTGCTTGCGGTGGTCTTGCCACCCTTGCTGTCCTTGGTCGACTGGGGCATGTGCTTCCTCGTGAGTCCGTTCGCCGAAGATCCGGCTTGGTTGCAGACTAGGTCGGCATGGCCGGGGTGCTTGTGAGACGCCGAGGCGCCTCCACGTAGGAAAGCATCAGGCGCGCAGCATGCGAAGGATGCGGGCGCCGAACTGGTTGACCAGCAGTCCGGCCAGCACGCCGGCCGTCCCGATCCACTGCACGGCGGTCGGCCACTCGCCGAGGAAGGCGCCGGCCGCCAGCAGGCCGACGACGGGCACCAGCAGCGAGAACGGCGTCACGCGCGCCGCGGCGTGGCGTTGCAGCAGGCGCGTCCACAGCGTGTAGGCCAGCAGGGTGGCGAACAGGGCGAGGTACGCCACCGCCGCCCACGCGGGCCAGCGCGCGCCGGCCAGTTGCGCCAGCACGGCCTGCGGGCTGCCGGTGGTCCACGAGGCGAGCGCGAGGAAGGGCAGGATCGGGAAGAGGCTGCTCCAGGCAATGAAGGGCAGGGCGTCGTAGCGGTCGTGGGCGGCCGCCCGCCGCGCCACCAGGTTCGACACCGCCCACATCAGCGCGGCGCCGAGCGTCAGCAGGAAGCCCGCCAGCGTCATGTCGGCGGGGCCGGCACCGTGCGCACTGCCGATCACCAGCAATCCCGCCAGCGCCACCACCAGGCCGGCCCACTGCCAGGAGGTGGCGCGTTCGCCGAGGAAAGGCGCGGCCAGCAGCAGCGTGAAGAAGGCCTGCGTCTGCATCACCACCGAGGCCATCCCCGCCGGCATGCCGAGCTTCAGGCCGAGGAAGAGGAAGCCGAACTGGCCGAGCCCTTGCGCCAGGCCATAGCCGGCGATGAAGCGCCAGGGCAGGCGCGGCCGCGGCAGGAACAGCAGGAAGGGAAGGGACGCCGCCGTGAAACGCAGCGCGCCCAGCAGCATGGGGTCGAAGTCCTGCAAGCCCACCTTCATGACCACGAAGTTCAGGCCCCAGATCACCACCACCGCGGCGGCGCCCATCCAGTCGGCGCCGCTGAGGGCGCGTGGCGCGGTGCTCATCGCGCGCGCACCGGCCGGCCCTGCGCGGTGCGCGCGGCCACGAAAGCATCGAAGGCCTGCGCGCTCGTCTTCGAGGGCAGGTAACCGAAGCGCTCCTTCAGCGCGGTGTTCAGCAGCACCGGGCGATAACGCAGGAAGTCGAGTTGTTCTGGGCCGTAGCGCGTGAGGCGCAGCAGCTTGCCGACGGCCAGCCCGGCGCGCAGCACGGACGCCGGCAACGCCAGCAGCGGCTTGCCCAGGCGGGCGGCGATCTCCGGCAGGGTGAGCGCGCCGTCGCCCGCGAGGTTGAAGCAGCCGGCGGCGCGCGTGCGCAGCGCATGCAGGATGGCGCCGGCGACGTCCTCGTCCCAGACGAATACGAAGGGGCTGTCGCTGCCGCGCACGGCCAGCAGGCGGGGCTTCTCGAACAAGGCGGTGATCTGGTTGTCGACGTGTTCGCCCAGGATGGTGCCGATGCGCAGGACGGTTTGCGCGAGCTGCGGCGCCTTGCCGCGGTAGTCCGCCAGCATCTCCTCCACCAGCCGCTTGTGGTGCGCATACGCGAAGGCCTCGTTGCCGCGCAACGCATCGCTTTCGCGCAACCAGGGCGGATTGTCCGCGTGGTAGCCGTAGGCCGCGCCGCTGGAACTGACGACGATGTGCGCCACGCCGGCGGCGACGCAGGCCTGAAGCACATTGCGCGTGCCGAGCACGTCGACGGCGTAGGCGAGTTCGCGGCCCATGCGCGGGTCGGGCGTGACGATCGATGCGAGATGCACCACGCTGTCGATCGCGTGCGCCCGCAGGGTGTCTGCCACGCCCGCATCGCGCACGTCCTGGCGCAGGTAGGTGACCGCGGGGAGGCGGCGCTGCGGCGGCACCTCGCGCACGTCCGTCGCCACGACGGTTTCGATGCCGGGCTCGCGCGCCAGCGCCCGCAGCAGGCCGCGCCCGAGGAAGCCGTCGGCGCCCGTGACGAGCACGCGCCGCGCCGGAGCAGCGAGCGTCATGCCGGTTCCGCGCCGGCGGCGGGCGCATCCGCGGCGGGGCGTCGGCCCCACCAGCTGGCGATCGCCAGGCCGGCGATGATGTCCCAGAAGCCCCACACGCCCGCCACCACGGCCATGCCGCCGAGGCCGCCGAAGAAGCTGAAGATCAGCACCAGCCCGAGGCCGGCGTTGCGGATGCCCACTTCGATGGCCACCGCGCGCCGGTCGTAATCCCCCAGGCCGCTCATGCGCGCGCACAGCCAGCCGGTGCCGAAGGCCAGGGCGTCGTGGATGGCCACGGCCAGCAGCACCAGGCCGACGTAGTCGAGGAAATAGCGCCAGTTGCCGGCCACCGCGCCCAGGATGAACAGCACCAGGCACAGGAAGCTGAGGATGCGCGCCGGCTTGCGGATGCGCGCCGTCAGCCGTGGCAGCTTCTCCGCGCACAGGATGCCCAGCACGAACGGGATGCCGATGATGGCCACGATGTGCCCGCCCATCTCCACCGGGTCCAGCGCGATCTGCTTGAGCAGCGGCGCCGCCGTGGGATGCAGCGCGCCCCAGAACGCGAAGTTGAGCGGCATGAGCACGACGGCCAGGGCGTTCGACACGGCCGTCATGGAAACGGAGAGCGCGACGTTGCCGCCGGCCCGGTGCGTGAGGATGTTGCTCACGTTGCCCGGCGGGCAGCAGGCCACCAGGATCATGCCGAGCGCGATGCTCGGCCCCGGCTGCAGCAACAGCGTGAGCACGAAGGTCACCGCGGGCAGCACGATGAACTGCGCCCCGATGCCGACCGCCATCGCCCCCGGCATGCGCAGCACGCGGCGGAAATCCGCCACCCGCGTGTCCAGCGCGATGCCGAACATCAGGAAGCCCAGCACGATGTTCAGAATGACCAGCGAAGCCGGGTTGAAGTTCAGGCGGATCTCGTCGACGGGCAGCATGCGTGCTCCTGCGTTGCAATCAGGCCAGGGCCGCGGCGGCGCGCCGCACGGCCTCGCGGTAGGTGTCCTTGTGGACGTAATAGGCCATGCGCTCCAGCTTCAGGTAGCGATAGCCGCCGCTCAGGTCCGGCGGCGGGCCGGCCTTGGCCTGTCGCAGCGCCTCGGCCTTGGGCGACCCTTCGGCGCGCGCCTTGAAGAAGCGGGCGACCAGCTCGCCCTGCTCGTAGCGGCCCTGCCAGCCGATGCCGCTGGCCTCGATCATGCCCATCACGGCCAGGTTGTCGTGCCGCGGCGGAAAGATGTTCAGGTACAGCCGCGGCGCCATGCCGTTCCAGTTCAGGAGCGCCGGGTCGAGGAAAGGGTAGTGCAGCTTGTAGCCGGTGGCGCACAGCACCAGGTCGTAGTCGCGCGCGCTGCCGTCCTTGAAGTGCACCGTGCGCCCTTCGAAGCGCGCGATGTCCGGCCGCACCGCGATGTCGCCATGGCCGATGTGGTGCAGGATCAGCGAGTTCACCACCGGGTGCGACTCGTACATGCGGTACTCCGGCCGCGGGAAGCCGAAGCGCACCGGGTCGCCGGTGAACCATTGCAGCACCGTGGCGTCGATCTTCTGCTTCAGCCAGGGCGGCATCTTCAGCTTGCCGCCCAGCGTGTCGGCGGGCTTGCCGAACAGGTACTTGGGAACGAAGTAGTAGCCGCGCCGCACCGAGATGTCGACGCTGCGCGCGTAGTGCACCGCGTCCACCGCGATGTCGCAGCCGGAATTGCCGGCGCCCACCACCAGCACGCGCTTGTCGGTGAACATCTGCGGGTGCTTGTAGGCCGCGGTGTGCAGCAACTCACCGTCGAAGTGGCCGTCGAACTTCGGCATCGATGGCTCCGCCAGCGTGCCGTTGGCGATGACGACACCGCCGAACACTTCGTCGTGCGTGCTGCCGTCCGCTTCCGTCCAGGTCACGCGCCAGGGCGGCGCGGCGCTGTCGTCGAGCGGTTCCACTTTTTGCACCCGGGCACCGAAGCGGAAGTGCCGGCGCAGGTCGAAGCGGTCGGCGAACGCAGCGAAGTAGTCGCGCAGCTCGCGGTGGCTCGGATAGTCGGCGACTTCGTCGCCCATCGGGAACTCGGCGAACTCGGTGGTGCGCTTGCTGGAGATCAGGTGCGCCGAGTGGTACACCGTGCTGCGCGGATTGGCGATGTCCCACAGGCCGCCCACGTCGGCGTGGGCCTCGAAGCCCTGGAAGGCCAGGCCGGCCTTCTGCAGGTTGCGGGCGGCGGCCAGGCCGCTGGGGCCGGCGCCGATCAGTGCGATGGGCAAGTCGTTCATTCTTTCTTCTGCAATCCCGGGATGGCGGTGCTGCCCGGCTGGCCGACGCGGGGCTTGCGCGGCTGGCCGTTCAAGAGGCGGTCGTGCCAGGCCGCCGGCAGCAGGGAGAGGGTGCGCGACAGCCAGCCGATGCGCCGGGGCAGCACCACGTGCTCCCGGCCGCGCGCGGCGCGCGCGAGCAACAGGCGGGCGGCTTCGTCCGCCTCCATCAGGCCCGGCATGCTGAAGGTGTTGCCCGCCGTGAGCTGCGTGCGGATGTAGCCCGGGCTCACCGTGCACACGTGCAGGCCGCTGCCGCGCAGTTCGGCGCGCAGGCTTTCCAGGTAGCGGATCAACCCGCCCTTGCTGGCGCAGTACGCGGCGTTTCCGGGCATGCCGCGCCAGCCGGCGATGCTGGCGATGCCGACCAGGCTGCCGCGCCCGGCCGCCTGCATTGGCGCGATGAAAGGCTGGAAGGTGGTGGCGACGCCGAGCAGGTTGATCTCCAGCATGCGCCGCAGCACCGCCAGGTCGCCGGCTTCCGCCGGGTCGAAGCCGCCGGCAACGCCCGCGTTGGCGATCACCAGGTCCGGCGTTCCGTGCCGCTGCATCCAGTCGCCGGCGATGGCCTGCATCGCGCCAGCGTCGGTGACGTCGGGCGTGTAGATGGCGCAGCGCTCCGGCGCCGCGGCGGCGAGCTTGTGCAGGACTCCGATGTCCAGGCCCACCAGCGCCACGCGGGCGCCGCCCGCGATCAGTTCCGCGGCCAGGGCCTGGCCGAGGCCGCCGCAGGCGCCGGTGAGGATGGCGTTGTCGTATTTGGGTGGCATGGACGCGTTCGGATGCGGCAGCTCAGCCGCAGTGCGGCAGAATACCCGCATATTCCGCAGGACCCCCGGCGCGGCATGATCCGCCTGACCCAACTCACCGTCCAACGCGCCAGGGAAGAGCGCCTGCCCCAGGTCGCGGGCAGCCTGACCTTCACCACCGTGCTCTCGGTCGTGCCCTTGCTGGCCGTGTGCTTCGCGCTGTTCGCGCGCTTCCCGATCTTCCGCCCCGTCAAGGACGCTCTGAACGAGCACCTGCTGCAGGTGCTGCTGCCCGCCGACATCTCGCGCGCGGTGCTGCGGCACCTCCAGAACTTCGCCGCCAACGCCGGCGGGCTCACCCTGGTCGGCTTCCTGTTCCTGCTGGCCAGCGCCATCCTGATGCTGCTGACGGTGGAGAACGCGCTCAACCGCATCTGGCTGGTGAAGAAGGACCGGCCGCTCGTCAAGCGCATCGGCCTGTACCTGCTGGTGCTGGCGCTCGGCCCGCTGGCGCTGGGCGCCAGCCTGTGGGCGACGTCGCAGGTGTTGCGGGCGTCGATCGGGCTGATCGGCACGCTGTCGCCGCAGGCGTCGTTCGTGCTGAACCTCGGGCCGGTGCTGATCGGCGCCGTCGCCATGGGCAGCCTGTTCTATTTCGTGCCGAACACGCCGGTGCGCAAGCGCGATGCCATCGTCGGCGGGCTGCTGGCGAGCATCGCGTTCGAGCTGGGCAAGCGCGGTTTCGCGGCGTACCTGCTGCACGTGCCGACGTACAAGACGGTCTACGGCGCCTTCGCGCTGGTGCCGGTGTTCCTGCTGTGGGTGTATCTCTCGTGGCTGGTGACGCTGGCCGCGGCGCTGGTCACGGCGAACCTGGGCCGGGTCAAGAAGCAGAAGCCGCAGCCGCGCGGCCGCCTGGCACGTTCGTAGGCCGGGTTGCGGCGCAGCCGCACCCCGGCGTGGAGGTCAGCCGACCGTGCGAGGTCCGGCTTCCAGTCCCGCCAGTTCGATCAGCCCGCGCAACACCTCGTCCGCCGCCGA
>JAJTCN010000026.1 GCA_021323335.1 Ramlibacter sp. | reverse complement strand
CCTGCCCGACGGCGTGGTGAACTACCTGGCGCGCCTGGGCTGGTCGCACGGCGACGACGAGATCTTCAGCCGCGAGCAGTTCCTGCAGTGGTTCAACCTGGACCACCTGGGCAAGAGCGCGGCGCAGTTCGACGAGGCCAAGCTGCGCTGGGTGAACGCGCAGCACATGAAGGCCACGCCGGACGAAACGCTGGCGCTGCTGGTGTCGGACCGGCTGAAGGCCCGCGGCATCACGCCGGACGCCCGCCTGCCGGCGATCTGCGGCCTGTTCAAGGACCGCTGCGACACCACGGTGGTGCTGGCCGATTGGGCCCAGCGCTTCTATGCCGACGTCACGCCCAACCCGGACGAGGCGGCCAAGCACATCACCGACGGCGTGCGGCCGGCCATCGGCATGCTGGCCAAGATGCTGGAGGCCTGCCCCTGGACGAAGGAGGACATCACCGAGGCGGTGAAGGAGACCCTGCGGGCCACCGGCCTGAAGATGCCGCAGCTGGCCATGCCGGTGCGGGTGCTGGTCATGGGAACGGCCCAGACGCCCTCGCTGGATGCTGTCCTGAGCCTGTCACTGCG
This sequence comes from Ramlibacter sp., assembly GCA_021323335.1. Taxonomy (GTDB): domain Bacteria; phylum Pseudomonadota; class Gammaproteobacteria; order Burkholderiales; family Burkholderiaceae_C; genus Ramlibacter. Next base: position 29,730 of record JAJTCN010000026.1, on the reverse strand, counting down.
GAGGCTCGACACCTGCAAGGGGGTATAGCTCAGCTGGGAGAGCGCTTGCATGGCATGCAAGAGGTCAGCGGTTCGATCCCGCTTACCTCCACCAAAGCAAGGTGTCGACGGAAGAAGTTCCAAGGTCACGACCCTATCGTCTAGAGGCCTAGGACATCACCCTTTCACGGTGAGTACCGGGGTTCGAATCCCCGTAGGGTCGCCAAGACAACGCAAGTTGGCAAGGCAACAAGTGGCAGCACTTGGCTCGCAAGGGCGCACGCTGTGCCACGTGGAGTGGTAGTTCAGTTGGTTAGAATACCGGCCTGTCACGCCGGGGGTCGCGGGTTCGAGTCCCGTCCACTCCGCCAAAACCAGTTTCGGGAAGTCCTGCAAGGACCGTCCGATACGCGAAGAGCCCCGTCACCACGGGGCTTTTTCGTTTCCGCCCTCAGCCGAGGGTGAAGTAGAACGTCGCCCCCCGGTCCACCTCGGACTCCGCCCGGATCGTGCCGCCGTGGCGCAGGACGATGCGCCTGACGATGCTCAGGCCCATCCCGGTGCCGGGAAATTCCTGGCCATGCAGGCGCGCGAAGGGTCGGAACAGCGCGGCGGCATGCGCCATGGGAAAGCCCGCGCCGTTGTCCCGGACGTAGAAGGTCTTGCGGTCCGGCAGGCAGCCCACTTCGATGGCGGGCCGCTGGACCGCGGAGCTGAACTTCCATGCGTTCCCCACCAGGTTTTCGAGGGCGATGCGCATCATCTGGTGGTCGGCCACGGCCACCAGGTCCGGCGCGATGGTGATGTCCGGCCGGCCGTTGTGGTGGGAACGCAGGCCCTCCACCACCGAATGGGCCAGCCTGGAGATGTCGCAGGGGCGCAAGTCGAGCGGCTGCCCGGCGACGCGCAGCATGGCGCCGAGATCGCGGACCATCACGTCCATCCTTTGGGAGGCCGCCAGCGAGCGTCCCAGCAGGCGCCGGGCCTCGGGGTCCAGTCCGTCGCCGCCGCGGTCCCGCACGGCCGCCACGAATCCCGCGACCGCCGCCAGCGGGGAGCGCAGGTCGTGCGACAGCGAGGAGCTCACGATCTGCAGGTCTTCGTTGGCGTGCTGCAGCTCCTGCTCGCGCTTCTCCGCGTCGCGCAGCAACTGCATGCGCTCCTCGGCCAGCTTGCGCTGCTGCGCCTCGGCCGCGCCCAGCCGGCGCGATGCCTTGCGGGCCGAAGCCGCCCACGCCGCGACGATGGCCACCAGCAACAGGGCGCCGAGGGCGCCGGGATACACCCAGTCCGGCACCGTCGGCGGCCGCTGGCTGCGCATCAGGGTTTCGAACTCGCGGGAGTACACCGAGGACGGATCCCCCTTCATCGCCACCAGGTGGCGGTCCAGCGCAGGCAGCAGGTCGCCGCCGCGGCCCTTGGGCGCGGCGAAGTGCAGGGCATTGGAGCCGAAGATGATGGCGGTCTGGGCCAGGTTGTTCCGGCGGCGCTGTCCGAAGTACGGGTTGGCGACGACGGCGTCCAGTTCTCCCTTTTCCACCGCCGCGAAGGCCTCGTCGAACGTGTCCAGGGACACGAGCCGGGTTCGCACGCCGCCGGCGGCCGCCGCGTCCTGGAACAGCGCCTCCTGGACCGACCCGCGCAACACGCCGACGCTGCGTCCTTCCAGCTGGTACATGTACCGGACGCCGAGGTCGCGCCGGACGTACACCTCGTTCCAGCTGTACAGGACGGGTTCGGCCGAGAAGTCGTAGCGTGCCGATCGTTCCGGCGTCTTCGCCATGTCCACCATCAGGTCGAGCTCGCCGCGTTCGAGCCGGTCCAGGCCCTGCTGGAAGGTGCCCGGCACGTACCGGACCTGCCAGCCTTCGCGTGCCGCGGCGTGGGCGAGCACCTGGATGTAGATGCCCGAAGGATCGCCCGCCGGGTGCAGTTCGATCTTGGGCGGGTTCGAATAGACGCCGACCCGGACGGTCGGCTGCGACGCCAGCGCAGGCGCGGCGAAGATGGACAGTGCGACGGCGGCGACTGGAACCTGGCGGAGGACTTTGCGAAGCAACTCGGGGGCGCTCACCGGCCGGAGCTTACCTCGTCCGGTTACGGCACGTAGCCGTCGGTGAGCGTGCGCAGGAAGGCGGCCACGTCGGCGACCTCGCTGTGGGTCAGCGCGGGCCCCTGGGCCGCGGTGCGGCCGAACGGCGCCTGGGTGGTGACGTTGCCGCGCAGGGCCCGGGGCAGGTCGTTGAAGACCACGGGGTTGCCGTTGGCGTCCAGCGGATAGAACTGCTCCGGATGGGAGTCGCGGCGCGCGTAGAACCGGATCACCTGCTCCAGCGTCTCGAACACACCATTGTGGAAGAAGTGCTTGCGCAGGGCCACGTTGCGCAGGGTGGGCACCTTGAAGGAGCCGCAGAGATCGGTGCGGTCCGCCAGGTCGGTTCGCGTGTCGCCGCAGAGGCCGCGATCGAAGAACTCCGGGTCGGCGTTGGCCGCGATCTCGGTGTTGCGCGGCACGCCGAGGTTGTCGTAGCCGAAATCGGTGAACAGCGCGCCGGGCGCGTTCGCCGGCTTCGTGCTGGAATGACACTGCGCGCAGTTGCCCTTGTCGGCGCGGTTGAACAGGGCGAGGCCGTTGGCTTCCTGCGGGGTGAAGGTCGCCCGCCCCGCGTTGACCGCGTCGAACTTGCTCGTGAAGGGCGCGAACTCGGGTGCTTCCAGCTGGTAGCGCTGCAGGGACAATGTCATGCGCCTGAAGGCCAGCTGCGGGTCGCTCATGATGTCGGCGCCGAAGACTTCGCGAAAGCGCGGCGCATAGGACGCCGCCGCCAGCTTGGCGACCACGTCGGCGACATTGCGGTTGGCCATTTCATCCGGGTTCAGCAGCGGGCCGCGCGCCTGCGCCTTCAGGGTAGCGGCCCGCCCGTCCCAGAAGAAGCCACCGAAGGGCCGCGCGCCGCCGGCGTCGTCGAATGCACCGCTGAAGCGCAGGTAGCGCAACGTCGGCGACGTGCGCACGCCGGGCCGGTCGAGCCTGGCGCCCCCCATGGCCACCGGGGTGGCGAACGGGGAAGCGTGACCGAGTTCCGGTGCATGGCAGGTGGCGCACGACATCTGCCCGGAGGCGGACAGGGAGGCGTCATGGAAGATCAGTTTGCCAAGCTCGGCGGCGGGGCTCAGCGTGGACACGGCCACGCGCGCGGCATCGGCCGCGGGCCTGCCGGCGGTTTCGCTGCGAACGTCATCGACACCGACCTCGTCTCCGCCCCCGCCGCCGCATGCGGAGAGCGCCAATGCCAGGAGGACGGGTAGGGCGGCGACGGCACGACGGAACGACATGATGGGCAAGACAGGTGGCCATGAAAACTACAGAGCCACGATCTTGGCTCTGCGTCACTGCAAGGCCCTGTCAGCAATGGTCGCCCATGTGTGTACGCGGGTCAGCTTGATGCAGGTGCGCCAACGCACTGCGACGCCGCTGAGCCAGGGGCAGCATGGGCGTGCCAGCTCCGGGCATCGGGCCCGCCAGAGGAGGCCGTCATGAACCGCACCGCATCCATCGCCAGCCATTGCCTGTTCGCCACCGCCGCGGGGGCGTGCGCCGTCACCATGACGCTGCGCCCGCCGGAGCAGGAAACCCTCGGGATGGTGGCCGCGCCGCAGCGCACCGCGTACCTGGATTGCGCGGTGGTGCAGCGCGATCGGGTACCGGAGCCGGACCTGCTGCCGCCTTGTTCCATGCTCGCCTGAGCGCGAAAAAAAGCCGGCCGCCCGAGGGCGGCCGGCGCACATCCGCCGCGGCGGATCACTCGGTGCGGGCGAGGATGATGTCGGGGCTCGCGCCGTGGCTGCGGGCGAGGTAGGTCGAGCCGCTGTCTTCGGCCGTGAAAGCGGAGACCGTGTCGCGCGAGCCCATGTAGTCGGCGGTGACTTCGGCGCGCGTCAGGCTGCCGCGGAATTCCGCGATCGGGTTGTAGTCGTCGGCCCAGGGGCTGTTGCCGGCCATGCGGAACTGGCGCAGTTCTTCCATCACCTCGGCGCGCGAGGCGGTGGAGACGAACGGGTGCGGGTCGATCGTGATGTCGTCGGCGAAGGCGTTGCCGCCGGCGGCGAGGACGAAGGCCAGGGACAGTGCGTAGGTGCGGTTCATGAGAGGCTCCAGTGAGGGTTGAATCGCCGGTGCGCAGGGATCACGCGCCGACGGAATGGATCCTCTGGCTTCCTGCCTGGCACAGCAGTGCGCTGGCGCACCGGTTTTGGCGTTCAGTGGGCGACCTGGCGGCTGGCCATGCGCTTCAAGCGATCGAGGTCGCGCACCACCAGCGCTCCGTCCTCTTTCGCCAGCACGCCGGCCTTGGCCAGCGCCGACAACTCGCGCGTGATCTGCTCGCGGTAGCTGCTCACCAGGTGCGCCAGGTCGGCGTGCCGGGGCGCCGGGTCGATGCGGGCCTGGTTCCCGGACCCCGGCGGCGACTGCGCCAGCTTGAGCAGTTCGAGGCAGACGCGTTGCTGCACGCTGAGCGTGCTGAGGTCCACGACGCGGTCGATCATGCCCCTGGCGAGATCGGCCAGCCGCAGCAGCACGCGCTCGGTGACGGTCCATTCCTGCTGCAGCAGGGTGCGGAAGGCGGTGGCCGGCAGCGATGCCAGCAAGCCGGACTTCAGGGCGACCACGTCCGCCGATCGCGGGCGGCCGTCCAGGGCGGAGAGTTCGCCGAAGCAGGTGCCGGCGGCGAGGTCGCGGAAGCTGGTCTCGCGTCCGCCCGGCGAGTAGCTGGTGACGCGCACGGCGCCGGCCGCAATGAGGTGCAGGTCACGGTCGCCCTGTTCGCGCGCGATCAGGGCCTGGCCCGCGTCGAAGCGGCGCCACGCGCACTGGCGGCTGATCTCGTCGAGGCGTTCGCCGGGCAGGCCCTGGAGCAGGTCGATGCCGCGCAGTGCCAGGCTGGATGGCTGCATGGGTCTGGGCATGGTGTCCCTCCCGCGGTGGTGCGCTGGGTGGGACGATGGTAGTCCCGGCCCCGCCGGCCGTCCAATGCGCTCAGGCCCGGGCCGGCGCGCCTTCGATGCGGAAGCCGCGCGGTGGCAGGTAGAGCGAGAGCACCGCGGCCGCGAGCAGCAGCGTGCCGGACGCACCGAAGGCGACCCAGTGCGTGCCGAAGCGCTCGTAGCCCCAGCCGCCCAGCCAGGAGCTGATCATGCCGCCCGCCTGGTGGCCGAGATAGGCCAGGCCGTACAGCACGCCGACCAGCCGTACGCCGTAGACATCGGCCAGGATGGCGGACGACAGCGCGATGCTGCCGGCCCAGACCAGGCCGCCGATGCTGGCGGCGAGGTACAGCTCCCAGTGGGCGCCCACCACGACCAGCGCGAAGAAGCCGAGGCCGCGCACCGAGTAGATGACGGCCAGGATGTTGCGCCGCGGCAGGCGGTCGGAGAAGCGGCCGAGCACCAGCGTGCCGAAGATCGCGACGAAGCCGATCAGGCCGATGCCCATGGCGCTGGAATGCGAGTCGAAGCCGTGGTCCATCAGCATCGGCATGCCGTGCGTGCCCAGCAGGTTCATGCTGAAGCCGCAGGCGAACAGGCCGAGGAAGATCATCCAGAAAGGCGCGGTGCGCAGCGCGTCGCGCAACGCCAGCCGCGCCGGCGGCGGGCCGCTCGCGGCATTGCGGATCGCGATCTCGTGCGGCAGCAGGTCGGTGTGGTCGGGCGCGTTGTCGCGCAGGACGAACAGCACCGCCGGGATCGCCAGCGCGGTCAGCGCGACGGCGAAGCCGGCCAGCGTGGCGCGCCAGCCCACGGCCCCGATGGCGTACGTCAATACCGGCGTCATGATCGCCATGCCCGCCATCGACCCGGTGGAGAGGAAGAACAGCGCCATGCCCCGCTGCCGCGTGAACCAGTGGCTGATGACGGGCGTGAAGGCGACCGGGCTGGTGAACGCCAGGCCCACCGACAGCAGCACGCCGAAGAAGAACATGAAGGGCATCGGCGCGCGCGCGGTGACGCTGCCCGCCACCGCGACGAGGACGATCACCGTGCCCAGCACCACGACCAGCCGGGTGCCGAAGCGGGCGATCAGCTGGCCGGCCAGCGGCATGGCGAGGCCGTAGCACATCATGCCGACGGCGACGATGGTGGACAGCAGGCTGCGGCTGAAGCCCAGGTCGGCAGCGATCGGCAGGAAGAAGGGGCCGATGCCCAGGCGCAGGCCGACCGACAGCAAGGTCAGGACGGTCGCCGCCGCGACGATGTTCCAGCCGAAATACCACCCGGGCGTCTTCGTTGCAGCCAATCCTTGCCTCCCGGCGCGATCTTAGCTGCAGTGTCGAAGGGTGCCGCCTGCTAGCACTCCGGCATCTGGCTCAGGCTTTCGATGGCGAGCTTGGCCTGGTGGACGGCGCCGACCACCTTGCGCTTGCTCGGCGTGCGATGCATGCCGCCGGCGGACAGGGGGTCCCGGCCGCGCAGCAGTTCCTTGTCGCCAAGGTAGACGGTGTACCAGCCGCGCTCGTCGGCGCGGATGCGGTAAGTCAGGCGCAGCCCGGTGCTGCGGGTGTACTCATGGGTCGTCATGCGCGCATCTTGCACCGCGGCTGCCGGCGCCGGCGTCAGCCAAACCGCCGAGACAGGGCAGTCGCGCAGCCCGCGGGCGTACAATCCGCGGCCCTGAAGAGCACTCGCCATCATGACGTTCATCCTCTCCCACCAGGTGCTCGACGACATCCTGCAGAAGCACCGCATCAAGTCCAACGACCTGGCGGCCATCGACCGCCTGTTCGGCGGCGCCGACGGCTACTACTGGTACCACACGCTGCGCCACATGTGCCCGAAGAAGGACGTGATGGTGTGGAACAGCCTGGAAGACATGCACGCCGCGGTGCAGGGTCACGAGAACGAGACCGCCGCCGAAGACGAGGTCAAGCCGCAGCAGCTGAAGGACGAACACCTGGCGGCCATCGCTTCGCACCTGAAGCTGGCCAGCTAGTCAGCGCCGCGCCAGCAGCCGGAAGGGGTTGAAGCCGGTCACCAGCGCGCAGGCCACCAGCACCAGCGCCACCCCCGGCACCATGCCGGGCGTGACGGGTTCGCCGAGGAACAGGGCGCCCCAGCTGACGCCGAACATCGGGATCATGAAGGCGGAGGAGGTGGCGGCGCTGGCCGGGATCTCCCGCATCAGCCGCATGCTCAGCCAGTACATGAAGCCGGAGGTGACGGTGCCCAGCACCGCCAGGGCGACGATCGCATCGGGCCGCAACTGCACCGCGGGCGCCGCGACCGCTGCCGGCAGCAGCAGCACCAGGGCGCCGGCCACGTGCACGGCGGCCGAGGCGGGCAGCGCGTCGTGGGCCATGGTCGCCCGCTTCATCAGGATCGCGCCGAAGCCGTAGCTGGCGGACGCTGCCGTGCACGCCAGCACCGCCAGGATCACGCGCCAGTCCGGCGTCACCGGGCCCAGCCGCACCAGCAGCGCCACGCCCGCCAGGCCCACGGCACAGCCCAGCAGCTTGCGGCCGGTCAGCCGCTCGCGCTCGAACAGCGCGCCGGCGATCACGCCGAACAAGGGGGCAGTGGCGTTCAGGACCGCCGAATACCCGGCCGGCAGCACCAGCCCGGCCCAGTTGAACAGGACGAAGGGAGCGCCGACCGTGAGCGCGCTGAGCAGGGTGATCGCGGGCCAGTGGCGGCGCGCCGGCCAGCGGTTCCGCGTGATCCGCATCAGCAGCGACAGCACCACCGCCGCCAGCGCGCAGCGCAGGCACGCCATCGGCCAGGGGCCGAAGGCCGGCGCCGCGATGCGGATCAACGGGAAGGAGGCGCCCCAGACCGCGGAGAGGAAGACGAGCTGGAGGAAGTGGCGGCCGTGCATGCGAAGCCGTGATTGTCCACGGCGCGGGCCGCGCGCGTCAGATGTGGAAGGCGCGCCGGTTCGCGGGGGTGACCAGGTCGTGGTATTCGGGATGCTTGCGCAGGTAGCCGGCGATGAACTGGCACACCGGGATGGCGCCGATGCCGCGCCGCCGCACTTCGTCCAGCGCGAAGGCCGCCAGCTTCGAGCCGAAGCCGCTGCCCTCGAAGCCCGGCAGCGTTTCGGTGTGCGTGAACAGCAGGGCGTTGGCCAGCACGTTGTACTCCGCATAGGCGGCCAGCTTGCCGCCGGCGTGGAGCTCGAAACGATGCTGCTCCGGGTGGTCCGCCAAGGTGATGTCGCCGGGGTTCGGGTCTGCCATGCGCCATCCTACGATGCACTACCATTTGGCGCATGGACCTCTCACGATTCCCCCGTCGCCGCTACACGCCCTTCGCGACACCCATCGAATTCCTCCCCAACTTCACCCGCGCGCTGGCGGCCACCTGTCCGGGCGGTACCGGCCCGCGCATCTGGATCAAGCGCGACGACATGCTGGGCCTGTTCCCCGGCGGCAACAAGACGCGCAAGCTGGAGTTCCTGGTGGCCGACGCGCTGGCGCAGGGCGCCGACACGCTAGTGACCTGCGGCGCGCCGCAATCCAACCATTGCCGCATCACGCTGGCCGCGGCGGTGAAGGAGGGCCTGAAGTGCCGCTTCGTCATCGAGGAGCGGGTGCCGGACAGCTACCGCAAGGACGCCAGCGGCAACAACTTCATGTTCCGCCTGCTCGGGGTGGAGGCCATCACCGTCGTGCCCGGGGGCAGCAACATGGCCGCCGAGATGCAGAAGATGGCCGATGCGCTGGCGCGCGAAGGCCGGAAGGCCTACATCATTCCCGGCGGCGGCTCCAATGCCATCGGCGGCCTCGGCTACGTGGCCTGCGCGCAGGAGCTGCAGGAGCAGCTGTTCGACCAGGGCCTGCGCATCGACCGCGTGGTGGTCGGCTCCGGCAGCTCCGGCACCCACGGCGGCATGGTCGCGGGCTTCCTGGGCAACAACATCCGCATCCCCATCACCGGCATCGGCGTCAGCCGCGACCCGGCCGACCAGGCGCCGCTGGTGCTGAAGGAAGCGCAGGCGGTGCTGGACCTGCTGGGCGTGCCGCTGCAGGTCAAGCCCGAGGACGTGCAGTGCGTCGGCGGCTTCTGGCAGCCCAAGTACTCGGTGCCGAATGCGCGCATGCGCGAGGCCGTGCAGATGCTGGCGCGCACCGAAGGCATCCCGCTCGACCCGGTCTATACCGGCAAGATCATGGCCGGCCTGATCGGCATGGCGCGCAGCGGCGCGCTGCGGCCGGACGAGAACGTGCTGTTCCTGCACACCGGCGGCCTGCCGTCCCTGCATGCCTACGAGGCGGACGTGCTGGGCGATACCGAGCTGCCTGCATGAAGTCGAAGTAACAGGTCCGCTACGGCCGGGCTGAACGGCCCCGGGCACCGCTGAGGTCCGGCATACTGCCGGTTCGACTCGCATGTGGTAGGACGGAACGTGATCTCCTGGACATTGAGGCAAGCCGGGTTCGTGCGCGTTCCAGCGGGATTCCGGCCCGACGTGGGCGCCACCAGCCTGCGGGCGCTGCGCATCTTCGTGCTGGCGAGTGCCACCGTGGCGCTGCTGCTGTTCGCCGCCTTCGCGGGCTACCGCTACCAGCAGATGCAGCGCGAGGCCGAAGTGCGGCTGCAGCGCACCCTGGCGATCGCGCACGAGCACGCGCTGCGCGTGCTGGACACCAACGAAACCTTGCTGCGGTATGCCATGGCGCTGGTGCGCGAGGAGGACGATGCCGCCATCGTCGCCCAGCGCGGGGCGCTGCACCTGCAGCTGAAGGAGATGACCGCCGGCAAGCCGCAGGTCCAGTCCATCTGGGTGCGGGGCCCGGACGGCCGGGCGCTGGTCACCAACCGCTCGCCCGACCCGGACGCCGCGGCGAACGTGTCCGACCGGCCCTATTTCGCCTGGCACCGGGACAAGCGCGGCGGCGTGTTCGTCGGCGGCGTGATGGACGGGCAGGGGATGGGCTTCTTCAACATCAGCCGCGGCCGCTATCGCAGCAACGGCGACTTCGCCGGCGTGGTGTCCGTGGGCCTGTTCACCAGCTACTTCAGCCAGTTCCACGCGCAACTCGCCGCCGACGAGCCGGGCGTGGCCATCACCTTGTTCCGTGACGACGGGCTGGTGTATTCGCGCTGGCCCGAGCTGCCCAACCAGCCGCCGCGCATGTCGCCCAAGGGCGAGGTGCTGTCGCGGGTGATCGCGGGCGAAACGGCGGGCGTGATCCGCAGCGTCTCCTCGCTCGACGGCCAGCAGCGGCTGATCCTGTTCCGCAAGCTCGGCGACTACCCGGTCCACATCGGCATCGGCCGGGAGCTCGGCGTGATCCGGTCCGAGTGGATGGGGGAGCTGGCGCGGGTGGCCGGCTTCGTGATGCTGCCGGTGCTGCTGCTGGTGTTCGCCGCCTACGTGGCGCTGCGCCGCACGCGCGACGCGATCGATGCGGCACGGCGCCTGCAGGAGGAGTCCGTCGCCCGCCGGCAGGTGGAAGAGGCGCTGCTGCAGGCGCAGAAGATGGAAGCGCTCGGCCGGCTGACCGGGGGCGTCGCGCACGACTTCAACAACGCCCTGATGGTGATCGCCGGCAACCTGCACCTGCTGCGGCTGGCCCAGCCCGCCGCGCCGCCCAAGTACGCGGACGCGATCGGCCGCGCGGTGGAATCGGCGACCAAGCTCACCCGCCAGTTGCTGGCCTTCTCGCGGCGGCAGGCGCTGGCGCCCGAGGTGATCTCGCTGCAGGAGCGCCTGCCTTCGCTGCGCGACCTCCTGCAGCCGACGCTGGGCAGCGGCATCGTGCTGGAGATCGCGGTGGAGCCGTCGACGCCGGCCATCGTCGTCGATCCGGCGGAGCTGGAACTGGCCTTGATCAACCTGGCCGTCAACGCCCGCGACGCCATGCCGGAAGGCGGCCGGTTCCGCCTCTCCGCGGGGTCGTCGAAGGGCGCCAAGGGCACGCAGGTGTGGATCGAGGCGGCCGACACGGGGGAAGGCATGCCCCCCGCCGTGGTCGCGAAGGCCTTCGAGCCGTTCTTCACGACCAAGCCGCTGGGCAAGGGCACCGGCCTCGGGCTGAGCCAGGTGCAGGCCCTGTGCAGGCGCGCGGGCGGCGACGTCACGCTCGACTCCCAGCCGGCACGCGGCACGCGCATCCGGCTGCACTTCCCGGCCTCCGAACTGCAGCCGGCGCCCGGCGGCGCGGCCGAAGCCGCCACCGGCCCGATCGGCAAGTCGGTGCTGCTGGTGGAGGACAACCCCGAGGTCGCCGCGGTGATCGTGCCGGTGCTGCAAAAGCTGGGATGCCGCGTGGTGCACCGCGATTCCGCCGACGCCGCGGTCGAATTCCTGGGGCAGGCGGACGTGCAGGTCGACCTGCTGCTGACCGACGTCGTCATGCCGGGGGGCTCCGACGGCATCGAACTGGTCGAGCACGTCAAGAGTCGCTACCCCGGGTTGAAGGTCCTGGTGATGACCGGCTATGCGGAGCGCATCGACACCATCGCGGCCATGGGCCACGAGGTCCTGCCCAAGCCGTTCACGCCCCGCAGCCTGTCGGAGGCGCTGCAGCGCGTGCTGGCGGGGTAGCCGCGGTTATTCGGCGGTGATGCCGTTCTGCTTGATCAGGGCGCCGTACTTCGCCAGTTGCGTGCGGGTGGCCGCGCCCAGTTCCTCCGGCGTGCTGCCGCGCGGCGTCAGGCCTTGCGCGTTCAGCTTGTCGCGGACTTCGGGATCGGCCAGCGCCTTCTGGACTTCGGCGGCGAGGCGCTGGGTGATGTCCTTCGGCGTGCCCGCCGGCGCCATGATCGCGAACCACGAGTTGAACTCGAAGCCGGCCAGGCCCGACTCCGACACGGTCGGCACGTCGGGGAACTGCGGCATGCGGCGCGGCGTGGTCACGCCGATCAGGCGGACCTTGCCGGCCTTCACCAGCGAGGTGACGGTGGCGATGCCCTGGAACGCCGCATCCACCTCCTTGCCCGCCACGCCCATGGCGGCCTGCGTCGCGCCCTTGTAGGGCACGTGCTTCATCTGCAACCCGGCCTGCGAGGCGAACAGGGCCATCGCGATGTGCTGCGGGCTGCCGTTGCCGCCGGAGCTGTAGTTGATCTTGCCCGGCGCCTTCTTCGCCGTGGCGATGAAATCGGCGGCGCTCTTCTCCGGCGCGTCGGTGGGCACCACCAGGCCCCACTCCACCGTCGCGACCAGCGACACCGGATCGAAGTCCTTCAGGATGTCCCAGGGCATCTTCGGGTTCAGGTTCGGCACCATGGTCATGATGCTGTCGTTGAAGCCGCCGAAGGTGTAGCCGTCGGGCGTCGCCTTCGCCACGTCGCCGGCGCCGATCAGCCCGGCCGCGCCGGGCCGGTTGTCGATGACGATCGACTGCCCGAGGTTCTGCGACACCTTCTGCGCGACGATGCGGGCCGCGTTGTCGACGGCGCTGCCGGCGGCCAGCGGCACGATCATGCGGATCGGCTTGGTCGGCCAGGCCTGCGCGTGCGCGGCGCCGGCGCAGAGCGCGGCCAGCAGGGCCAGGGTGGTGCGGCGGGTGGGGGTCATGTCCGTCTCCTTGGTGTCGTGTTCAGGCGTCCTGCAGCAGAGGGACGCCGAGGTCGCGCGCCAGCGCATCGAGCTGCGTGCGCAGCGCCGGCGGCAGCAGCAGGCCGTCGCGCTCGTTGGCGATGCGCCTGGCATGGCTTTGCTCGCCGGGGATCCAGATGCGGTCGACGCCCGGCATGCGCTCGGTGCCGCGCAGTTCGCGCACCAGCTTGTCGACGCGCGCCTTGAAGTCGGCGACGTCGCCGAAGGCATCGGGATCGATGACCAGGATCGCCTGGCCGGTGTTGGTGACCGTGGTGTCGTCCTTGTTGAAGTCGACCACTTCGCTGCCCATCGCCGCACCGTTCAGCGTGCCCGCCAGCAGGCCGACGACCATCGCCAGGCCGTAGCCCTTGTAGCCGCCGATGGGCAGCAGGAAGCCCTCGTCGGCGCGCTTCGGGTCCGTCAGCGGCGCGCCGGTGCGATCGATCATCCAGCCCTCGGGCATCTGCTCGCCGCGCTGCGCCTTGGCCTTCACCTTGCCGTAGGCGGTGACGGTGGTGGCCATGTCCAGCACCACCGGCGGCTCTGCGCCCGCGGGCACCGCGACGGCGATCGGGTTGGTGGACAACAGCATGTCCAGCCCGCCCCATGGCGGCAGGTGGTTGGCGTTGCCGACGGCGAAGTACATGCCGACCATGTCGTGCGCCAGCGCCATGCGCGCGTACAGCGAGGCCGGGCCGGCATGGTTGGACAGGCGCGAGCCCACCCATGCGATGCCGCAGCGGCGCGCCTTCTCGATCGCGATCTCCGTGGCCCGCTTCATCACCAGGTGGCCCATGCCGTTGTCGCCGTCGACCAGCGCCATCGCCGCCTTTTCCTTGACCACGCGGATGTCGGGCACGAGCTTGATGCCGCCGGCGCGGATGCGGCGCGCATACGGCGCCAGGCGGATGACGCCGTGCCCGTCGGAGCCCTGCACCTCCGCCTGCGTCATGAGTTCGGCGACGGTGAGCGCGTCGCCGGCCGGCAGGCCCAGCCGCCCGAAGGCGGCGGCGAGGAAGCGGCAGACCTGCGCGGGCGGGAAGCGGGATTCAGGCATCGGACATTTTCTGCATGAGCGCCTGCACGGCGCAATCGGGACTGCTGAGGACGGGGCAGGCCAGGTGCGCCTGCGTTTCGGTGCGCGCGGCGGCCATCGAGAACTGCGCCAGCATCACCGCATCGCAGTCGCGCAGCGCGTGCGCGGCATCCGCGATCTTGCGGTGATGGTCCGCCGCATCTCCCCGGGCCAGGTCGTCCATCGCTTCGGGCACGAACACGGGGCGGATGGCGACCGGCACGCCGCGGTCGCGCGCCAGTCGTTCCAGTTCGGCCGACATCGACGGCAGCGAGGCCTGGAACGTGGCCACCAGCCCGAGCTGCAGCGTGCGGCCGGGCTGGTGCCGTGCCAGCGCCTGCTCGAACATGGCCTCGTTCGGTTTCAGCGTGGGCAGGCCGGTGGCCCGCGCCGCGGCTTCGATGGCCGGGCCGAAGGCCGAACAGGTGAACAGGATGGCGTCGCAGCCCGTGCCCTGCGCGTAGCGCGCCAGGTCTTCGAAGCGCCGCACCATCGCCTCGGTCAGCCGGCCGGCGGCGGCCAGGTCCGCCGACAGGCTGTCGTCCAGCAGGTTCATGCGGCGGGCCTGCGGCCACAGGCGCTGGAACGCCGACTGGATGGGCGCGACCGCCAGCGGCGTTGCGTGGATCAGGGCGATGCGGGGCGGCGGCATGGCGCATCGTAGCCGCGATGCCTCGCGATGCCGGGATCGGGGAAAAACGCACGCCCATCGACCCCTCCTGCGGGTGCGTGGCGTCCCGTCCTACACCGCGGCCGTGAACTCGTTCCTAGGATGACCTGCATGAGCACACGAAACGGTCCTCAGGCAAGAGCCCACCCTATCGACGAGAGCCGCGTTTCCAGCGCGGTCACCAAGGCCCAGACGAACATGCGATACAGCCGCGCCGAATACGCCAAGGTCGTGGCCCTGCAGGAAGAGGTTGCCCGTGCAGACGGTGACTACCAGCGCCTGCGTGGCGCGTACCTCGAGATTGCGGAGACCGATCCGACCCACGAGGTGGCGCTGGCCATGATCGGCGCCGACATGGACCGGGCCCACAGCCGCCTGCAGGCCCTGATCGGCCTGCCGCGCCTGCCGTTCACGCACGAACCCAGCGCCGTGATGCGCCGCGAAATGCTGCGCGTCGCCGACGACAAGCACTGACCACCGGCGTGCCCGACATCGACCCCAGCCTCCGCACCAGCGAGCCCCTGCTCGAGAGCCTGGACGACGGCTTCTCGCCGCCGCGCTACATGCACGCCCACCATCCCCCCACCCATCCCGTCGAACCCGATCCTCCGGTCTCGGATGATCCTTCGCCGAACCCGTCGCAACTGCCGGTGGAGCCGGAGTTCGGCCAGGCCTTGCCGCCGGCGGAGCCGGAAGATCCCACCGTCCGGCCGCCGGTGATCTGAACGAATCCGAGGAGCTTTCGACGATGCGCACACCGCAGGGCATCACGCCGCCCGCCCCCGGCCTGGAGCAGGAGGAGCCCGAGTTCCGCCGCGAGGATGACATCCCCAAGGACGACGGGCATGCCGGCGGCCGCTCGGAGCGCGACAGTTCGCGCGAGGAGCGCGCGCCGCGCGGGCCCGAATGCGCATGAGCGCCCACGCGCCCGCACCGGCGCCGGCACCCGCGCCGACGGACGCGCCGAAGCCGGCCAATCCCGAGCCGCGCACGCCGACGGATCCGGAAAAAGGCAGCGTGCACGACCCCGAGCAGGGCAAGCCGGAGCACCCGAAGCAGTAGGCGGCTAGTCGGCGTCGAGCAAGGCTTGGGCGTCCTCGTCGGCGCTGGCCACCGGCGTCGCCTTGGCCAGCGCCATCCAGACGCCGAAGGGCAGGCCGGCACGCGCAGGCCGCACCGCCGGCCGCAGCACGGCGAGCCGATCGCCCTGCAACTGCATCACCCCGCACTCGGCCGGCACTTCGTCGGCTTGCGCGATGGCCCGCCCGCGGCCGTCGACGCCCAGCACGTACCAGCACTCGCCGAGGTCCCGGTAGGCGCCCCGCTTGGCGTCCTGGCGCAGGTCGGCCAGCAGGTCGGAACGCCGCACCTTGATCTCGTGCACGATCGGCTCGACGTAGCTTTCCACCGAGGTGTGGCGGATGGAGAAGACGTCCGGCCGCGCGATGCACCAGCGCAGCGGCTTCGCCTCTTCGCCGGTTGCGACCTGTGCGCGCAGGCTCAGTCCGGTCCAGGCCAGCCGGCCGGCGCGCGCCATCTCCTGCGCCACCTGCTGCACCAGCGCTTCGTGCGCCGACAGCGCCGCGCGGTTGCGCGCCAGCGCCGTCGCCAGCCATTGCACGCCGGCGTCGGTGACGCGCAGCGTCTCGTGGCCTTCGCCGGAGCGCTGTCGCTCCAGCAGCCCGGCGGCCAGCAGGTCGATCTCCAGCGCGTCCTGGCAAGGCCAACCGGCTGAACGGTAGATGTCCCGCAGGCGGCGCGCGTGGGCGCGCGTCAGGGCGGGCGGGGCGCCGGCGGGGACGGGGGCGGGCTGCAGGGTGGACATGGGGGGATGCGGATTTTAAGGTGCCTGCAAACGGTAGGCACTCTCCCACGCACGTCCGCGCGCTCGGCTTATCGTGCCGCCTGAGTGGGTGCACACAATGTGCCGCATGGTTGAGAAATCGATTGTGATGGCGCGCACGCTCGCGCCCCTCGCTGCGCTGTCAGCGCCCGTCACCTCCGTGCTGTACGGCATCACCGCCGTTCGGCTGGAGGACGGCCACGTCGCCGAAGTCATGATGGGCATGATCGACCCCAGCCTGGAACACTGGGACCTGCGTCCCGCGCCCACGCGCCTGGTGGAGGTGGTGGACCGCCTGGTCGAAGGCGACCACGTGGTGGCCCTGTTCCCCACCGAGCGCGGCACCCTGCGCATGGGCCCGGAGGTGCAAGTGGACGTGCTGCCCGGTGGCGCCGAAACCCTGGCCGCGGCGGATGATCGGCCGGGGCAGAGGTTGTTGGATCTCCCCAGGTTCTAAAGCGGACTACCGGACGCAGAAGGCGCAGAAGTTACGCAGAAGTCGCAAAAGGACTTCCAAGAGGAACTCTCATGATTTCTCTTCTGGCTTCTTCTGCGTCCTCTGCGTAACTTCTGCGCCTTCTGCGTCCGGCTGCTGGTTTTAGCCTAAGCCCGCCGCAACGCAGGGAGTTTCAGAAGCCCGGTCGACAGCGCAGTGCCGCAGACGATCACCACCCCGCACACCACCATCCACGCCGTCACGGCTTCGGAGAGGAACAGCGCGCCGTAGAGGATGGCGAAGACAGGCACCACGAAAGTGACCGCCAGGGCCCGCGCCGGTCCCGCCTGTTCGATCAGGCGGAAGTACAGGATGTACGCGACGCCCGTGCACAGGATGCCGACCGCGGCGAGCGCCAGCCACGCCTGCGCGCCGGGCGCCTGCTGGGGCCACGCGAAGGCCGCGGGGATCGCCAGGCCGGCAGCGGCGCCCAACTGGCTGCCCGTTGCCGTCACCAGCGGCGGCAGGCCGGTGAGGTAGCGCTTGGTCGCGCTCGCCGCGAACGCATAGCAGACGCAAGCGACCAGGCATGCGATGACCGCCCAGCCCGGCGCGAAGCCGCTCGCATCCGGGCGGAAGCTCGCCTTGTCCCAGGCCAGCATCGCCACGCCCGCCAGCCCGATCACCAGGCCCAGCACGCGGGAGCCGGTCAGTCCGTCCTTCAGCCACCACCACGCGACCAGCGCGCCGAACAGCGGCACCGTCGCATTGAGGATGGCCGACAGGCCGGTGGTGATGGACAGCAGCGCGAACGAAAACAGCATGAACGGGATGCCGGAGTTCAGCAGGCCGACGAGGCCGATCTTCCAGCCGTGGCGGCGCAGCACCGGGCCGAGCCCGCGCCACAGCAGCAGCGGCAGCAGGAAGGCGGCGGCGATGGTGACGCGCAGGAACGCGGTGGCGACGAAACCGAAGTCCACCACGGCCAGCCGCATGAACAGGAAGGAAGCGCCCCAGATCGCGGCCAGCGCCGCGAAGTCGACGACGGAACGAAGTGGCATCGGCCGCTAGTGTCGCAGCACGCCTTCGAGCCGCAGCAGCGCGGTCTTGCGCTCCAGTCCGCCGGCATAGCCGGTGAGCGCGCCGCCCGTCCCCAGCACGCGGTGGCAGGGCACCACGATGCTGACCGGGTTGCGTCCCACCGCGGCGCCGACGGCGCGCGCGGCCTGCGGCCGCCCGAGGCGCCGCCCCAGTTCGGCATAGCTGGTGGTGCCGCCGCGCGGGATCGCGATGAGCTCCTGCCAGACGCTGCGCTGGAACGCGGTGCCGGCCTGCAGGTCCAGCGGCAGGTCGAAGGCGGTGCGCTCGCCCGCGAAGTAGGCGGCGAGCTGCGCCACCGCTTCCCGCAGCACGGGGTGCGACGCATCCTCGCGCCATTCCACGTCCACCGGGCCGTGGCGCTGGCCGGTGAACCACACGCCCGCCAGCCCGGTGTCGGTGGCGGCCAGCAGCATCGGGCCCAGCGGGCCCTGGTAGGTCGTGCAGACGCGTTCGTCGTTCATGTTCATGTCGTCGCTCCTTGCGATAACGCGCTCCACGCGCGCACCACTGCATAGCTGCGCCAGGGCTTCCACGCCTGCGATGCCGCCTCCGCCTCGCGCGCCGGCTGCTTCGCCTGCTGCACGCCCAGCGCCTTGTGCAAGGCCACGTCGCCGGCGGGGAAGGCGTCGGGCCAGCGCAGGGCGCGCATGGCGATGTACTGCGCCGTCCAGTCGCCGATGCCGGGCAGTTCCTTCAGCGCCGCCGTGGTGGCCGCCACGTCCGCGCCCGGATGCAGCGCCACCTTGCCTTCGCTCACCGCGCGGGCGATGGCCACGATGGCGGCCTGCCGCTGCCGCACGATGCCCAGTTGCCCGAGGGCGTCGCCTTCCGCGGCGGCCAGCACTTCCGGCGCCGGGAACAGCAGCCGCAGCGCCGGGTCCGGGGTTTCGACCGGCGTGCCGAAGCGCTGCACCAGGCGCTGCGCCAGCGTGCGCGCGGCGGCCACGGTGATCTGCTGGCCGAGCACGGCGCGCACGGCCAGCTCGTAGCCGCTGAAGGTGCCGGGCACGCGCAAGCCATCGCCCAGCGGGAAGCTGCCGTGCAGCCGCGCGTTGATCGCATGCGGGTCGGCGTCGAGGTCCAGCGCCGCGCGCAGCCGCCGGATCACCAGCGGCAACACGCCGTGCAGGCTCTCGCTGACGCGCAGCACCACCTGGCAGTGCGGCTCGTCGAAGTCGGCCGCGATCCAGCCCTGGTGCCGCGTGCCGCCCGCATCGACGGCCAGCGTGCGTGCCAGGCGCCGCTCGCCCACCGACTCGATGCCGACGATGGCGCGCGTGCGGAAAAAGGCGAGCATGGCGTCGACGTCGTACGGCGGCCGAAAGCCGAGCCGCACTTCGCACGACGCATCGCGGCTGGCCCCCGCCCGCCGCAGCGCGCTGGGGCTGAGGCCGTAATGCGCGGTGAAGGCCGAGTTGAAGCGCCGCACGCTGGCGAACCCGCTGGCCAGCGCGACCTGGGTGACGGGCAGCCGGGTGTCCGCCAGCAGCTGCTTGGCGCTCAGCAGCCGGCGCGTCTGCAGGTACTGCAGCGGCGACACGCCCAGCTGGGCCTCGAAGATGCGCCGCAGGTGGCGGTCGCTGATGCCCAGCCTTTGCGCCAGCTTTTCGGCCGACGGGGACTCGCCGCCCCAGGCTTCCGGCTCGTCGAGCAGGCGCGCGGCCTGCTGGGCCAGCACGGCGCTGGCGTCCTGCATCGACCAGCGCAGCGCCTGCGGCGCCAGCTCCGGGCGGCAGCGCAGGCACGGCCGGAAGCCGGCGCTCTCGGCCTGCGCCGCATGGGCGAAGAAGCGGCAGTTCTCACGCCGCGGCACCCGTACCTTGCACACCGGCCGGCAGTAGATGCCGGTGCTGGTGACGCCGGTGAAGAACGAGCCGTCGAAGCGGGCGTCGCGCGTCTTCAGCGCCAGGTAGCAGGCGTCGGGGTGCAGCGGCGGGTCGGCGGGGAACATGGAGGCATGATACGCAGCCGGCCGGGCACGACTCGCCATTTCCGGACATGTTCCTCCCGCCGCCCCGGCCTAGAATCGCCCGACGATCCACGTCCCACAGAAAAAGCAGTCCCCATGAAGCTCAGCCCCACCATCTTCAAGGCCTACGACGTCCGCGGCATCGTTCCCGGCACCCTCGACGAAGAGGTCGCCGAGGCGCTCGGCCGCGCCTTCGGCACCGCGGCGAAGCGCGCGGGCGAAGCGACCGTCGCCGTCGGCCGCGACGGCCGCCTGAGCGGCCCCAGCCTCAGCGCCGCCCTGGTCCGCGGCCTCATCGCCACCGGCATCGACGTCATCGACGTCGGCATGGTCACCACGCCCATGCTGTACTTCGCCGCCAGCACGCTGTGCAGCAGCGGCATCCAGGTGACGGGCAGCCACAACCCGAAGGACTACAACGGCTTCAAGATGGTGATGGGCGGCCGCGCGATCTACGGCGACGAGATCCAGGGCCTGCGCCAGACCATCGAGTCCGCCGGCTGGGAACTGGCCGCGCAGCCCGGCAAGGTGCGCAACGTCAACATCTCGGCGCCGTACCGCGACCGCATCGTCGGCGACATCAAGCTGGCCCGCCCGCTGCGGATCGTGGTGGACTCCGGCAACGGCGTCGCCGGCGCTTCCGCGCCGGAGATCTTCCGCGCCATCGGCTGCGAGGTCATCGAGATGTTCAGCGAGGTGGACGGCAACTTCCCCAACCACCACCCGGACCCGAGCCGGCCCGAGAACCTGCGCGACCTGATCGCCAAGCTGAAGGAAACCGGCGCCGACCTGGGCCTGGCCTTCGACGGCGACGGCGATCGCCTGGGCATCATCACGCGCGGCGGCAACAACATCTACCCCGACCGGCAGATGATGCTGTTCGCGCAGGACGTGCTGTCGCGCGTGCCGGGCGCGCCGATCCTGTTCGACGTCAAGTGCACCCAGCGCCTGGGCCCGGCCATCGCCGCGGCCGGCGGCCAGCCGATGATGTACAAGACGGGGCATTCGCTGATCAAGGCGAAAATGCGGGAAGTCAATGCGCCCCTGGGCGGCGAGATGAGCGGCCACATCTTCTTCAAGGAACGCTGG
Organism: Ramlibacter sp.; assembly: GCA_021323335.1. GTDB lineage: Bacteria > Pseudomonadota > Gammaproteobacteria > Burkholderiales > Burkholderiaceae_C > Ramlibacter. The sequence continues at coordinate 9,024 of JAJTCN010000026.1, read as the reverse complement.
TACGGCTTCGACGACGGCACCTACGCGGGCTGCCGCCTGCTCGAGATCCTGTCGCGCCACCCCGACCCGAGCGCGGTGCTCGACGCGCTGCCCACCAGCTTCTCCACGCCCGAACTCAACGTGAAGTGCGAGGAGGGCGAGCCGCACCGCCTGGTCACCGAACTGGTGAAGAACGCCAGCTTCCCCGACGCCAAGGTGTCCACCATCGACGGCCTGCGGGCCGACTGGCCGGACGGCTTCGGCCTGGTCCGCGCGTCCAACACCACGCCGGTGCTGGTGCTGCGCTTCGAGGGCCACACCCAGGAAGCCATGCACCGCATCGAGGAGAAGATGCTGGCGCTGCTGCGCACCGTCAAGCCGGATGCCCGGATCGCCGAGGCGGCGCATTGAGGCTGCTGGTCGTCAAGCTGTCCTCCCTTGGCGACGTCGTCCAGACGCTTCCGGTCCTCCACGACATCCATGCGCACTTTCCCCGGGCGAAGGTCGACTGGGTGGTGGAGGAAGCCTTTGCCGAACTGGTCCGCCAGGCGCCCAGCGTCGAGCGCGTGATCCCCGTCGCGCAGCGGCGCTGGCGGCGCGCGCCGCTGGCGCGCAGCACGCGCGGTGAGCGCAACGCCGCGCGCGCGGAACTGCGGCGCGAGGCCTACGACGCCGTGATCGACTTCCAGGGCCTGGTGAAGTCGGCCGTCGTCGCGCGGCAGGCGCGGCTGGCGCCGGGCGGCTTCACCGCCACCTACGGCAACCGCAGCGAGCTGTGCGGCTACGAGTGGCCCGTGCGCTACCTGTTGCAGCGCAAGGTGGCGATGCCGCTGCGCATCCATGCCGTGGCGCGTGCGCGCTTGCTGGCCGCCAGGGCGCTCGGCTACGCGGTGCCCGAGGAGGCGCCGGTCTATCCGTGGACGCTGGACGTCCCGGCCTCGCCGCCGCGCGTGCTGCTGGCGCACGGCACCACGCGGGCCGACAACGAATGGCCGGCCGCCGACTGGATAGCGCTCGGGCGCGCGCTCACGGCGCAGGGTTTCGTGGTGCTGCTGCCCCAGGCCAGCGCGGCCGAATCGGAATTCGCGATCCGCGTCGCAGGCGAGATCGGCGCGGGGGCGCATGCGCTGCCGCGCATGGGCTTGCCCGCGCTGCTGGCCGTGATGCGCGGCTGCTCGGGGCTGGTCGGCGTGGATTCCGGCGTCGCGCACATGGGCGTGGCGCTCGACCTCCCTGTGGTGGAGATCTTCAGCCAGCCGCGGGCCTGGCGTGCCGGGCCGGTCGGCCGACCGCACCAGCGCTCCGTCGGCGGCGAGGGCGCACCGGGCGCGGCGGAAGTGATCGCCGCGTGGAACGGCTGCTGGGAAGCGCGGCCCGTGGCGGACGTCGCATAGTGGGCGTCTATTCGCTGCTCATGACGGCGGTGCAGCCGCTGCTGCGGCGCAAGCTGCGCCGCCGCGGCGTGTCCGAGCCGGGCTACCTGCAGAACGTGGAAGAGCGCTTCGGCCACTACGAAGGCACGACCGAGCCGGGGCGCCTGTGGCTGCATGCGGTGTCGCTCGGCGAAACGCGGGCCGCCGCGATCCTGATGCAGGCCCTGCGCGAGCTCCGGCCCGACCTGCGCTTCCTGCTCACGCACGGCACCGCCACCGGCCGCGAGCAGGGCCGGGCGCTGCTGCGCGAGGGCGACGCGCAGGCCTGGCTGCCCTGGGACACGCCCGCCGCGGTGCGGCGCTTCCTGGCCCACTTCCGGCCCAGCGCGGGCATCCTCATCGAGACCGAGGTATGGCCGAACCTGGCCGCGCTGTGCGCCGAACAGGGCGTGCCGCTGGCGCTGGCGAACGCGCGCCTGTCCGAGAAGTCCCTGTCGCGCGCCCGCAAGCTGCCGGGCCTGGCCCGCCGCGCCTACGGGTCGCTGCGCGCCGTGTGGGCCCAGACCGAAACCGATGCGCGCCGCCTGGCCGAAGCCGGCGCCACCGTGCACGGGGTGTACGGCAACCTGAAGTTCGATGCCACGCCGGATGAGGCGCAGTTGCGGCTGGGCCGGGAATGGCGCGCCACCGCGCCCGCGCCGGTGGTGATGTTCGCGAGTTCGCGCGAGGGCGAGGAGGCCGATTTCCTGGCGGCCCTGCGCGCGCACCCCGGCGTGCAGTGGCTGCTGGTGCCGCGCCATCCGCAGCGCTTCGACGAGGTCGCCGCGCAGGTCGCGCAGGCCGGCTTCACCGTCTCGCGCCGCAGCACGTGGATCGATGCGCCGGCGCCGGCCGAGGTGTGGATCGGCGACTCGCTGGGGGAGATGCCACTCTATTACGCGCTGGCGGACGTTGCGCTGCTGGGCGGAAGCTTCGCCCCGCTGGGTGGCCAGAACCTGATCGAGGCGGCGGCCTGCGGCTGCCCCGTGGTGATGGGGCCGCACACCTTCAATTTCGGCGATGCGGCAGAGCTTGCCCTCGACGCGGGCGCGGCGCGGCGGGTCGCCGACATGCCTTCAGGCGTTGCTGCTGCCGTCGAATTTGTGCACGATGTAGGAGCACTCCTGCAAGCTTCCCGCGCAGGTGAGGAATTTGCCGCACGGCATCGCGGCGCCGCTGTAAAGACGGCAAATGCTGTCATGGCGCTGTTGACTTGATCTGAACAATGGGCTGCATCGGACCAATTCGGTCTTACTGCAGTCACCATGAACACAACGACGAATCCGCTCGACGCGCTGGTCGCCAGCCGCGACGGCTATCTTGACGCCCGCTGGAATTTCCCCCTTGCCGACGGCACGCCGGTGGCATCCCCCGGCGGCATCGGACAGGCCGTGACCATCACCTACAGCTTTCCGGACACGGCTCCCGGCAGCTATTACGCGGGGCCGACGGTGTCGGCCTTCACGGACGAAATGAAGCAGAGCACCGAGGCCGTGCTCGACCACATTTCGGAGGTTGCGAACATCACCTTCACAAAGGCCAGCGGCGCCGGGCAGATCGCCTTCCGGCAAGGTTCGCATGAAGCCTCCGGCGCGGCGTACCTGCCGTATTTCGATTGGAAGAACGTCAACGGCACGATCGACTACCGGTTCGAGCCGGAAGTCAGCGGCGACGTCTGGATGGACGACTCCCAGGACTGGTCGGCCGCGGACCTCGAGCCGGGCGGCTTTGCCCATCTCGCGCTGCTGCGCAATGTCGGTACCGCCCTGGGGCTGAAGGACCACGCGGATGATTGGGCGACGATGCTGGCGCCCTCGGTCAACGACCAGGCGCACAGCGTGATGTCGCCGATCGCGGCCCCGAACGATCGCCCGTCGACCCTGATGCTGTTCGACATCCAGGCGCTGCAGTACCTGTACGGCGCCAACTGGGAGACCAACTCGGGCAACGACTCCTACGGCTGGGGCACCAGCGCGCCGCTGCTGGAGACGATCTGGGACGGCGGCGGCATCGACACCATCGACTGCGGCAACCAGGTCCTGCGCTGCGTGATCCGCCTGGAGGAGGGCCAGTACAGCCTGGTCGGGCGGCAGGGCGAGTTCGCCATCGCCAGGGGCGCGGTGGTCGAACATGCCATCGGCGGGCGCGGCGCGGACAGCCTGATAGGCAACGGCGCCGCCAACCGGCTGACGGGCAACGCCGGCGACGACGTGCTCAAGGGGGCGGGCGGCCGGGACATCCTGACGGGTGGCGCGGGCCGGGACGAGCTGGTGGGGGGTGACGGCGCGGATGTTTTCAACTTCGATCGCGCGGCGCACAGCGGCGTGGCTCCGGCCGCGCGCGACCTCATCTCGGACTTCGTGCGCGGGCAGGACCGCATCGACCTGTCCGGCATCGATGCCGACACGGCCACGGCGCGCAACCAGGCCTTCAGCTACATCGGCGCGGCGGACTTCAGCGCCGACGCCACCGGCGAACTGCGGCTGGAAGGCGGCATCCTCTACGGCAGCACCGATGCCGACGCCGATGCGGAGTTCGCGATCGAGGTGGTGGGCGTGACGGCGCTGTCGGCCGCCGATTTCGTGTTGTAGTCCCCCGTCATCCCCGCGAAGGCGGGGATCACAGAGCCTGCCCCCGCGAAGGCGGGGGGCTCCCGGCTTGAACGCCCTGGATTCCCGCCTCCGCGGGAATGACGAAGCGGGTCAAGGCGCCAGCAACTGGTTCAACCGCGCCAGGTCGTCCGGCGTCAACGTCCCGTTCGCCTGCCGCAGGCGCAGGTGCCCGAGCAGCACGTTGTAGCGCGCCTGCGCCAGGTCGCGCTTGGTCTGGAACAGCTGGCTCTGTGCGTTCAGCACGTCGATGTTGATGCGCACGCCGACCTGGTAACCCAGCCGGTTGGCGTCCAGCGCGCTCTGGCTCGACGCCTCGGCGGCCTGCAGCGCGCGCACCTGGCCCTGGCCGGACACCACGCCGAAATACGCGGTGCGCACCGCCTGCGCCACCGCGCGGCGTGCCGCTTCCAGGTCGCTCCGCGCCTTGTCTTCCAGCGCCAGCGTCTCGCGGATGCGGTTCTGGGTGGCGAAGCCGGCGAACAGCGGCAGGTTGAAGGCGACGCCGACGACGCCGAGATTCGTGCGGTTGTCCGCCGCGAGCGCGGCGCTGCCGCCTATGTTGCGCGTGATCCCATAGCTCGCGGTCAGGTCCAGCGTCGGCTTGTGGCCGGCCTTGGCCTTCTCGGTTTCGAGCTCGGCGATCTCCACCGCGGAGCGGGCCTGCAGGATGGCCGGGCTGGAGGCCTCGCTCGCGGAGACCCAGGCCTCCGGGTCGGCCGGCTGCGGCAGCGGCACGTCGGGCACGCTCAGCGGATTGGGCTGCGCATTGCTGCGGCCCACCAGCGTGTCCAGCGCCAGCTTCTTCACGCGCAGGTCGTTCTCCGCCGCGATTTCCTGCGCCAGCACCAGGTCGTAGCGGGCCTGCGCCTCGCGCGTGTCGGTGATGGTGGAGGTGCCCACCTCGAAGTTGCGCTTGGCGGAGGCCAGCTGTTCGGCCGTCGCCGTCTTCTGCGCGCGCACGAAGGCCAGCGTGTCCTGGGCCGCCAGCACGTCGAAGTAGGCCTGGCTGACGCGGATCATCAGGTCCTGGCCGGCGGCGGTGAGCTGGAATTCCGCGACCTCGGCCTGCCGCTTGCCTTGCCGGTACGTCGCCATGTTGGCCGGCCGGTACAGCGGCTGCGAGGCGCTCAGGGTGGCCTGCTTGGTGGTGAAGGTTCGATCGGTCACGACGGCAGCATCCGTCCTGAGCTCGTAGTCGTTGCGGTTGACGCCCGCCGACAGGCCCGCCTGCGGCAGGATGCCCGCCCGGGACTGCGCGGCCCGCGCGAGGTTGGCGTCGTACTGCGACTTGGCGCTCTGCCAGTTCGCATCGTAGGCGCGCGCGGCCTCGTAGAGCTCCAGCAGGCCTTCGGCGCGCGCGGCGCCGGCGAAAGCCGACGCGGCGAGAGCCGCCGCGAGGGGAAGAAGCCGCAACACTTTCATCGTCCGTCCTTCAAGAGCTCTTGCTGTTCTGTTCGTCGTGCAGCCGTTGTACCCCGCTTCAGTAGCGCGGCACCGCCGGGTCCTTCTCGCGCGACCAGGCATCGATGCCGCCCGCGATATTCGCCACATCGGCGTAGCCCTGCCGCGCCAGGAAGGCCGCCACGTTCTGGCTGCGCATGCCGTGGTGGCACAGGCAGGCGATCGGGCGGTCTTCCGGCAACTCGGCGAGGCGGCCGGGAATCTCGTTCATCGGGATCGCCACCAGCTCGAAACCATCCGGCTGCACGCTGGCGACCTGCAGCTCCCACGGCTCGCGCACGTCCAGCAGCAGCGGCGGGGAGGGCTGGGCCTGCAGCCAGCCGGCGAATTCGGAGGGGCGGACCTGGGGGATCATGCGCTCAGAAGCGGAAGCGCGAGGCTTCCGGGAAGTGGGCCAGGCGCGGCGCGAAGGTGTCCCACGGCTGCTCGGTCGTCCATGACGCCTCGCCCGTGCGGGTGATGAAGGTCGCGCGCATGATGGGCTCGTCGCCCACGATCGCGCCGAGCCGCCCGCCCACCTTCAGCTGCTGCAGCAGGGCGTGCGGCACCTCGTGCACCGACCCGGACAGGACGATGGCATCGAACGGGCCTTCACCGGCCAGGCCGTGCGAGCCGTCGGCTTCGCGCACTTCGACGTTGCGGATGCCGGCCTTCTGCAGGTTCTCGCGCGCCATCCGGGCCAGCCGCGGCTCGATCTCCAGGCTGACCACGCGCTGGGCGCGGCTGGCCAGCAGGGCGGCCATGTAGCCGGAGCCGGCGCCGACTTCCAGCACCTTCTCGTGCGCCTTCGGCGCCACGTCCTGCAGCAGGCGCGCCTCCAGCTTCGGCTCGAGCATGCACCAGCCGTTGCGCAGGGCCTCGTCGGTGTCGCCCACCAGCGGGATCTGCATGTCCACGAAGGCCAGCGCCCGGTGCGCCAGCGGCACGAAATCCTCGCGCTTGACCTGCTCCAGCAGGGCCAGCACGTCGAGGTCCAGCACGTCCCAGGGGCGGATCTGCTGCTCGATCATGTTGAAGCGGGCGCGTTCGATGTCGGCGGGGGCGGTCATGGCGGTCTTTCTCGGGGCTTCAGGACAAACCGTCCATTTTAGAAGCGGCGACGGGTTCAGCCCCCGCGCCCCCCGAAAAGGGCCGGCGGCCGCGACGCAGCCATTGCGCCAGGTCGTCCAGGTAGCAGTACACGACCGGCACCACCACCAGCGTCAGCAGCGAGGAGGTGATCACCCCGCCGATCACGGCCTGGCCCATCGGTGCCCGCTGTTCCGAACCCTCCGTGAGGGCGAAGGCCAGCGGCACCATGCCGAAGATCATCGCCAGCGTCGTCATCAGGATCGGGCGCAGCCGCACGCGGGCGGCGTGCAGCAGGGCCTGCGAACGCTCCATGCCCTGCTCGCGCATGCGGATGGCGAAGTCCACCAGCAGGATGGCGTTCTTGGTCACCAGGCCCATCAGCATGACGATGCCGATGACGGAGAAGATGGACAGCGTGGAGTTGAACGCCAGCAGCGCCAGCACCACGCCGATCAGCGTGAGCGGCAGCGACGTCATCAGCGCCAGCGGCTGCAGGAAGCTCTTGAACTGGCTGGCCAGGATCATGTAGATGAAGATCACCGCCATGGCCAGGGCCGACACGGCGTAGCCGAACGACTCCTGCATGTTCTTGGTGGAGCCGCCGAACTGGTAGCGGTAGCCGGGCGGGAACTGCACCGTGTCCAGCTGCTTGCGGATGTCGCCGGAGATGTCGCCGGCCGCGCGGCCGAAGGCATTGGCATTGATGGCCACCTCGCGCGTCAGGTCGCGGCGGTTGATCTGGTTCGGGCCGGTGCCTTCCCGCACCGTCGCCAGCTGGTTCAGCCGCACGATGCGCGGGCTGCCGTCGGCGTTGCTGCCGGTGGAGAAGGGCAGGCGCTCCAGGTCCTGCGGCGCCGTGCGGGCGTCGGGCGCCAGCCGCACGTTGACGTCGTAGGTCTGGTCGTCCGGCGCGCGCCAGTTGCCCACGGTCTGCCCGGCCACCAGCGTGCGCAGCGAGCCGGCGATCTGGGCGACGGACAGTCCCAGGTCCGAAGCGACGTCGCGCTTGACGTCGATGTCGATGGTCGGCTTGTCCGGCTTGACGCTGGAATCCAGGTCCACCAGGCCGGGGATGCCGCGGATCTTTTCCATGACCAGCCGCGACAGCCGGTCCAGCTCCTTCAGGTCGGGGCCCTGCAGCGAGAACTCGATCTGCTTGTTGCCGCCCACCGCGTCCAGCAGGCCGGCATGCGTGACGGTGATGCCCGGCACCTGCTTGAGCCGCTCGCGCAGGATGCCCGCCATCTGGTCGACGCTGCGGCTGCGGTCCTTGCGGTCGACCATGCGCACATAGAGCGACGCATAGATCTTGCCCTGGGCCGAGCCGGTGTTGATGGTGGCGACGGTGTAGCGCACTTCGGGGAACTCGCGCACGATGGCTTCGACCTGGCGCGCCTTGGCTTCGGTCAGTTCCAGCGACGAGCCCACCGGCGTGTTGAAGTTGATGCTGGTCTCGGAGTAGTCGGCCTTGGGCACGAACTCGGTGCCGAGCAGCGGCACCATCAGCACGCTGGTGGCGAAGATGGCCACCGAGCCCAGCACCGTCGCCAGCTTGTGGCGCAGCGCCCAGCGCAGGATGACCTGGTAGCCCTCGGCCAGCGACTCGGTCGCGCGGTCGAACCATCCCGTCACCCGGCCGATGGTGCGGTCGTACAGCGTCTCCTTTTCCTTCGGCTTGCCGTGCCGCTCGGCATCGGGGTCGTGCCACACGGACGAACTTGCCGATGATGCCGCCCATGAAGCCGATGGGCAGGAACACGGCGACGATGGAGAAGGTGGTGGCCAGCACCGCCAGCCCGATCTCCTGCGTGCCGTCCAGCGCGGCCTGGTAGGGCGGCTTGCCCATCTGCACGTGGCGCACGATGTTCTCGCGCACCACGATCGCATCGTCGATCAGCAGGCCCACGCACAGCGACAGCGCCATCAGCGTGATCATGTTGATCGTGAAGCCGAAGGCGTACATGAACAGGAAGGTGCCGATCAGCGCGATGGGCAGCGTGAGGCCGGTGATGACCGTGGAGCGCCAGGAATTGAGGAACAGGAAGACGATGAGCACGGTGAGCGCCGCGCCCTCGATGAGGGTGCGCCGCACGTTCTCCACCGACACGCGGATCGGCCGCGAAGCGTCGCTCACCTGCTCCAGCTTCAGCCCGGCGGGCAGCCGCGCCTGCATCTCGCCCAGCGCGTCCCGCAGGCCGTCGATGACGGCGATGGTGTTCTCGTCCTGCGACTTCTGCACCTGGAGAAGCAGCGTGCGCTGGCCGTTGTACAGGGCCAGGCTCTCCACCTCCTGGCCGCCGTCGGCGATGCGGGCGACCTGCTCGACCCGCACCGGCGCGGTCCCCTTGCGCGCCACGATGATCCGGCCGAAGTCCTCCGGCCGCTGCATGCGCGCGTCGATCTGCACCACGCGCTCCTGCGCCAGCGAGCGGATGGCGCCCACCGGCAGGTCCTGGTTCTCGCTGCGCACCGCGTTCACCACCTGGTCG
>JAJTCN010000025.1 GCA_021323335.1 Ramlibacter sp. | reverse complement strand
GGCGTTCTGGTTCCAGTACCAGCTGTCGGTCAGGTACATGTCCTGCGTGGTCTTCAGGCCCAGCGAGTGGATGTCGTTGATGAACACCAGCAGGCCGGCCAGCTTCATCGTCTTGGTGATGCCGAACTCGTTGGCCGCCTTGATCGAGTTGATGGTGTCGCCGCCGGCGTTGGCCAGGCCCAGGATCTGGGCCTTGCTGCCCTGTGCCTGCAGCAGGAAGGACGAGAAGTCGCTGGCGTTCAGCGGCGCGCGCACGGAACCCACGATCTTGCCGCCGCTGGCCTCGACCACCTTGGTGGTGTCGGCCTGCAGCTGGTGGCCGAAGGCGTAGTCGGCGGTCAGGAAGAACCAGCTCTTGCCGCCCTGCTTGACCACGGCGGCGCCGGTGCCCTTGGCCAGCGCGGTGGTGTCGTACGCCCAGTGCAGGGTGTACGGCGAGCACTGGTCGTTGGTCAGCGCCGAGGTGGCGGCGCCAATGGCGATGAAGGGCTTCTTCTTCTCGGCGGCGACCTTGGCCATGGCCAGGTTCGTGCCGGAATTGGTGCCGCCGATCAGCATGTCCAGGCCCTGCGTGTCGAACCACTCGCGCGCCTTGGTGGCGGCGACGTCGGGCTTGTTCTGGTGGTCGGCGGAGACGACCTCGATCTTCTTGCCGGCAATGGCGCCGCCGGCGTCCTGGATCGCCATGCGGATGGCTTCCACGCCGCCCTGGCCGTCGATGTCGGCGTACACGCTCGACATGTCGGTGATGATGCCGATGCGGATGACGTCGCCCGAGAACTGGGCGTGCGCGGGAGCGCTGGCGCCGAACAGGGCCGCTGCGCCCATTGCCACGGCAGCATATGCCTTCTTCAATTTCATGAGGTCTCCTTCGTTGAAAACGTTGTTGCCTAGACGCCCAGGAATTCCTGGAGCATCGCGGTGTTGGCGGCGAGCTCGCGCTGGGCGAACTCCCTGACGATCTTGCCGTGCTCCATGACGTAGAAGCGGTCGGCCAGCGGCGCGGCGAAGCGGAAGTTCTGCTCCACCAGCAGGATGGTGTAGCCCTTGGCCTTGAGCGTGCGGATGGTTTCGGCGAGCTTCTGCACGATGACGGGCGCCAGGCCTTCCGAGATCTCGTCGAGCAGCAGCAGGCGCGCGCCGGTGCGCAGGATGCGGGCGACGGCCAGCATCTGCTGTTCGCCGCCGGACAGGCGCGTGCCGGGGCTCGCGGCACGCTCCTTCAGGTTGGGGAACATCTCGTAGATTTCGGCCACGCTCATCCCGCCCTGGGCGATGGTGGGCGGCAGCATCAGGTTCTCTTCGGCCGACAGGCTGGCGAAGATGCCGCGTTCCTCGGGGCAGTAGCCGACGCCGAGCCGCGCGATGCGGTGCGGCGCCATCTTCACGGTCTCCTGGCCGCGGATGCGGATCGAGCCCTTGCGGGTGCCGACCAGGCCGACGAGCGCGCGCATGGTGGTGGTGCGCCCGGCGCCGTTGCGCCCGAGCAGGGCGACGACCTCGCCTTCGTTCACGTGCATGTTCACGCCGTGCAGCACGTGCGACTCGCCGTACCAGGCGTGCAGGTCGTCGATGCGGATGCTTTCGCCGGCGGCCATCAGTGCGCTCCCTGCAGTTCGGTGTCGGCGGAACCCATGTAGGCCTCGATCACCTGGGGGTTCTGCGAGACTTCGGCATACGGGCCGTCGGCGATCACCGCGCCGCGCTGCAGCACCGTGATGCGATCGGCGATGGAGGACACGACGCCCATGTTGTGTTCCACCATCAGGATGGTGCGGCCTTGCGAAACCTTCTTGATCAGCTGGGTCACTCGATGCACGTCCTCGTGGCCCATGCCCTGCGTGGGTTCGTCCAGCAGCATCAGGTCCGGCTCCAGCGCCATCGTCGTCGCGAGCTCCAGGGCGCGCTTGCGGCCGTAGGGCAGGTTGACGGTCAGCTCGTGGGCGAAGGCCTGCAGGTCCACCGTGTCCAGCAGTTCCATCGCGCGCCCGTTCAGGTGGTACAGCGAGCTCTCCGGCTTCCAGAAGTGGAACGAGGTGCCCAGGTTGCGCTGCAGCGCGGCGCGCACGTTCTCCAGCGCGGTGAGGTGCGGGAACACGGCCGAGATCTGGAACGAGCGGACGATGCCGCGGCGGGCCGTCTGCGCCGGCCGTTCGTGGGTGATGTCCGTGCCCTGGTAGGTGATGGTGCCGCGGGTGGGCGGCAGGAACTTCGTCAGCAGGTTGAAGAAGGTCGTCTTGCCCGCGCCATTGGGCCCGATCAGCGCGTGGATGTCGCCGCGGCGGACCTTGAGGTCCACGTTGTTGACGGCGACGAAGCCCTTGAACTCCTTCGTCAGGCCCCGCGTTTCGAGGATGGTCTCGGCGGACAAATGCACTCCTTGTTCTTCGTTCGTGGCACGGCACGGCGCGGGGTCTGGGAGGCCCCGTCGAGGTCGCCAATGGTGGTGGTCATGCTGCAGCGCAGAAAGGGGGGAAGCCCCTAGGTAGTTTTGCGGAGCGTCGACCGGGGCGCTGCTGGCTTGCAGAAGGCTGACTTGCGGCGCGCGACAATGCGCGCTGGCGACAGGAGCTAGGCATGGACGAACAACGGGTCAGGGTCGAGGTGGATGCGCATGGCGTGGCCGAGGTCACGCTGGTGCGCGCGGACAAGATGAATGCGCTGGACCCCGCGATGTTCCGCGCGATCAACGCGGCGATCGACCGGCTGCGTGGCGAAAGCGGGCTGCGGGCCGTGGTGCTGCACGGCGAGGGCCGCGCGTTCTGCGCCGGGCTCGACAAGGGCAGCCTGCAGGGCTTGGGCGAAGGCGGCGCCGGCGTCGGCGACATCGTGCCGCGCACGCATGGGCTGGCGAACGCCTGGCAGCAGGTGGCGTGGGGCTGGCGCGAGCTGCCGGTGCCGGTGATCGCGGCCGTGCATGGCGTGGCCTTCGGCGGCGGCCTGCAGATCGCCCTGGGCGCGGACATCCGCTGCGTTCATCCCGAGGCCAGGCTGTCGGTGATGGAAGTGAAGTGGGGGCTGGTGCCCGACATGGCGGGCTGCGTGCTGCTGACCGAACTCGTCCGTGCCGACGTCGCGCGCGAGCTGACTTTTACCGGTCGGGTGGTATCTGGAACGGAAGCCGTATCGCTGGGCTTGGCCACGCGCTGCAGCGACGACCCGCTGGCCGACGCGCGCCAGCTGGCGCGGCAGATCGCCGGCAGCAGCCCCGACGCGATCCGCGCGGCCAAGCGCCTGTTCAACGGCGCCAGCCCGGTGGATGCGGGCCGGGTGCTGATGGCGGAGGCGTTCGAGCAGCAGCGCCTCATCGGCGCGGTGAACCAGCGCGAGGCGGTGATGGCGGGGTTGGAGAATCGGGCGGCGGTGTTCCGTTAAGGGGCTGGCGCGCGCGATACCGGGGTTCGGCTGTCGCGCTCACCACCGGCCTACGTTGACGGCAGCTCCCCCGTAGGCCGGCGGTGAGCGCGAAGCCGAACCCCGGTGATCAACGCACCGTCAACGGCTTCCCGCTCGCCGCGCGCGCCTCACCGATCACCGCGGCCTGGCCGAAGCCATGCCGGCGGAACACCGCCAGCACTTCGTCCACGCTGTCCGGCGCGCACGACACCAGCAAGCCACCGCTGGTCTGCGGATCCGTGAGCAATGCACGATCCACTTCGTCGAGGCTCGAGCCGACCTCGATGTCGTGTCCATAGCCGCCCCAGTTGCGGCCGGAGGCGCCGGTCACGTGGCCGGCCTGGGCCAGCGCGCGCACGCCTTCCAGCAGCGGCACCTTCTTCCAGTCGATGTCCACGGAAAGCTTCGCCCCGCGCGCGAGCTCCAGCGCGTGGCCCGCCAGGCCGAAGCCGGTGACGTCGGTGAGCGCGTGCACGCCGTCCAGCGCGGCGAGCTCCGGGCCCGGCGTGTTCAGCTTGGTGGTCGTCGCGATCATGCGTTCGTAGCCGGCCGCATCGAGCTGTTCCTTCTTCAGCGCCGCCGACAGCACGCCCACGCCCAGCGGCTTGCCCAGCACCAGCACGTCGCCGGCGCGCGCGTCGGCGTTGCGCTTCACGCGCTTCGGGTGCACCAGGCCCAGCGCGACCAGGCCGTAGATCGGCTCGACGGAATCGATGGTGTGGCCGCCGGCGATGGGGATGCCGGCCGCCTTGCACACCGCCTGCCCGCCTTCGAGGATGCGCCCGATGGTCGCGGTGCTCAGCACGCTGATCGGCATGCCCACCAGCGCCAGCGCCATGATCGGCTTGCCGCCCATGGCGTAGACGTCGGAGATGGCGTTGGTGGCGGCGATGCGGCCGAAGTCGTAGGGATCGTCCACGATCGGCATGAAGAAGTCGGTGGTGGCGATCAGCGCCTGCTCGTCGTTCAGCTGGTAGACGGCGGCGTCGTCGGCGGTCTCGATGCCCACCAGCAGTTCCGGCGGCACCGGCAGGCCGCCCGTGGTCTTGAGGATTTCGGACAGCACGCCGGGCGCGATCTTGCAGCCGCAGCCGCCGCCGTGCGACAGCGAGGTGAGGCGGGGTTCGGCAGCCTGGGGAGAAAGGGCGGCGTTCATCGGTCGGATTCCAGTTCTTGCAGCAGGGAGAGGAGGCCGGCGCGCTCGTGCTCCGGGTCGAACAGCGGCGCGCGCAGGGCGCATTGTGCCCGCAGGTGCGCGAGCAAGCCGCCCGCGGGGTCTTCCTGCTGGCCCTGCCGGCAGGCGGCCAATTGCCGGGCCAGGGCAGCCCCATCCCCCGCGGGAAAATACCCTTCGTAGTCCGCGCCGAGCATGCCGACGTTGCCCGGCACGCGGCTGGCCAGCACCGGCGTGCCGCAGCGCACGGCTTCCATGATCACGTGGGCCCCGCCTTCCATGCTGCTGGTGTGGACCAGCAGGTGGGCCGCACGGATCGCCTGCAGGGTTGCGTCGTGGGGCAGGGCGCCCAGCCAGCGGTAGCCGGGACAGTCCTGCTGCGTGGCGCGCGCCTGCGCCGCGAGTTCCGGTTCCGCCGCCGCATCGCCGATGTGCGTGATGCGGATGTCGGCCCGTCCGCCCAGGCGGCGTGCGGCATCGAACAGCGTTTGCGGCGCCTTCACCGCGCGCAGGTGGCCCACCATCACGGCGTCCAGGGTGGCCGATGACTTGGGCAACGGCGGCCACTGCGCCGTGGACTGGAAGATGACGCGCGTCTTGTCCCGGTGCGCCGGCGGCAGCGCGTCGGCGCCGCATTCCTGCAGCACCACCAGCCGCTGCGCGAGTTCGAGCGAGCGCTGCGCCGCCGGGTCGCGCGCGATGTCCTGGTAGAGGTCGGTGCCGGTCAGCACCACCGCGAGCCCGCACCCCGGATGCGCCGCGGCCCATGCGGCAATCGACGATGCCGAGCGGCGCGCGTGCAGCGCCAGCATCAGCGTGTCGGAGGGCGCAGGCGTGTCCGGCCACTCGCGGGTGATCCGCGCGGCGTAGCGGGGCGCGATCAGTTCCGCCCAGCGCTGGGCCGTGCGCCAATTGCCGTTGTTGGCGTCCGCCAGCGCGGGGCTTACGATCACGACCAATGGACGGGACATCACGTGGTTATAGCGCGCCGGCGCCGGCCGAGGCGCTGGCCTTGCGCGAAGGCGCGCCGGCCGACGTTCGCGCGGCGCTGCTCGCCGCCCGGCGGCGCACGCTGCGCCTGGCCGAAGATTTCGGCGCCGCGCTCGGCACGTCGACGCGCCTGCCGTATGCGCAGGAGCTGAACCCGCCGCTGTGGGAACTGGGCCACGTCGGCTGGTTCCAGGAGTGGTGGATCGCGCGCAACCCCGAACGGCACCAGGGCGTGCGCGCCGATCCCGACGCTGCCCGGGCGCCGTCCCTGCTGTCGCAGGCCGACGCCTGGTACGACTCCAGCCGCGTGCAGCACGGCACCCGCTGGGACCTGCCCCTGCCCGATCGCGCGGCCACGCTGCGCTACCTGTCGGACGCGCTGGACCGCACGCTGGAGATGCTGGACGCACTGCCGCCGGACGCAGGTGACGATGCGCTGTACTTCTTCCGCCTGGTGGCGATGCACGAACAGATGCACGCCGAGGCGGCGGTCTACATGGGACACGGCCTGGGCTTCGCGCTGTCGGAAAGCGCCGCGCCCCCGAAGGTGCGCGGCAGCGGCGAGATCGAAGTTCCCGCGGCCCGCTTCGAACTCGGCCGGACAGCGCCCGGCTTCGCCTTCGACAACGAACTGGGACCGCACCCGGTGGCGTTGCCGCCCTATGCGATCGACGCCGAGCCGGTGACATGGGGCGCCTACCTGCCGTTCGTGGAAGCCGGCGGCTACGAGGACTTGCAGTGGTGGACGCCGGAGGGCCGCGCCTGGCTGGACAGCCTGCGCCAGCGCGGCCCGGCCGGCCCGAAGCGCGTCGAAGGCGCCTGGCAGCAGATGCGGGGCGGCCAGTGGCACCCCCTGCGCGAGGATGAGGTGGCGGTGCACCTCGGCGCCCACGAGGCCGATGCCTGGTGCCGCTGGGCCGGGCGGCGCTTGCCGACCGAGGCCGAATGGGAATGGGCGGCCTTCACGCAACCTGCTTTCCGATGGGGCCTCGTCTGGGAATGGACGGCCAGCCGGTTCGAGCCTTTTCCCGGCTTCGTGCCCCATCCGTACCGCGACTATTCCGTCCCGTGGTTCGGCACCAGGCGGGTGCTGCGCGGCGCCTCCCGCGCCACGGCCCCGGCCCTGGCGCATGCCCGCTACCGCAACTTCTACGAGCCGCACCGCAGGGACATCTTCGCCGGCTTCCGCAGTGCCCGCGCGCAGGACGGGCCCTTGCGTTCTGGGGTGTAATCGCGCCTCCTTCCCGACCAGCGAGCCGCCATGCACACCGTTGCCCGACGCCTGTTCCTCATCCTTGCACTGGCCGCCGCCGCGGGCGCGCAGGCGCAGCAGGTGTTCCGCATCACCGCCATCCCCGACGAGTCGCCGACCGAACTGGCGCGCAAGGCAGCGCCGCTGGTGAAGTACCTGGAGGGCAAGCTCGGCACCAAGGTCGAGTTCACTCCCGTGACCGACTACGCCGCGGCCGTCGAGGCCCTGGTGAACAAGCAGGTGGACATGGCGTGGTTCGGCGGCTTCACGTTCGTGCAGGCCAACCAGCGTTCCGGCGGCAAGATCATCCCCCTGGTGCAGCGCGAGGAGGACGAGAAGTTCCGCTCCGTGTTCATCACGACCGATCCCGCCATCAAGTCGCTGGCCGACCTGAAGGGCCGCGACTTCAGCTTCGGCTCGCAATCCAGCACCTCCGGCCACCTGATGCCGCGCTCGTTCCTGCTGGCCGGCGGCGTCGACCCCGACAAGCACCTCAAGCGCGTGGCCTATTCGGGCGCCCACGACGCCACCGTCGCGGCGGTCGCTTCCGGCAAGGTCGCCGCCGGCGTGCTGAACATCTCCGTGTGGGACAAGCTGGTGGCCGACAAGAAGGTGGACGCCACCAAGGTGCGGGTGTTCTATACCACGCCGACCTACTACGACTACAACTGGAGCGTTCACGCGGACATGCCCGCGGCCCGCCGCGAAGCGCTGGCCCGCGCATTCACCGGGCTGACGCCGGCCAGCGCCGAAGGCAAGCAGATCCTGGAGCTGCAGCGCGCAACGCGCTTCCTGCCCACGAAGGTGGACAACTACAAGGGCATCGAAGACGCCGCGCGCAACGCCGGGCTGCTGAAGTGATGGCTGCGTGCGGCTGTCGGGGTGCGCTGCGCGCAACCCGACCTACGGAGCGGGGCCACGCATGAAGATCGCGCTGCATGCGGTGTCGGGCCGCCATCCGGCGGCGGCCACGGCCTCTGCGCCTGCGCTCCAGGGCGTCGACCTGGAGGTGCGCGCCGGCGAACAGCTGGCGGTGATCGGCCCCTCGGGCGCCGGCAAGACCACGCTGCTCCACCTCATGGCCTGCGCGCTGCGGCCGTCGTCCGGCACGGTGCTGCTGGAGGGACGCAATCCCTGGACGCTGGGCGGCCGGGACTTGCGGCGCGTGCGCGGCCGCCTGTTCCTGGCGCCGCAGGTGCCGCCGCTGCCGCCGCGCCAGCGCGTCGTGACGGCGGTGCTGGCGGGCCGCCTGCCGCAGGTGTCGCTGTGGCACAGCCTGCGCAGCCTGGTGTACCCGTCCGGCATCGCGCAGGCGGACGCCGCGCTGTCCCGCTTCGATCTCTCCGACAAGTTGTTCGCGCGCGTCGACCGGCTCTCGGGCGGCGAGCGCCAGCGCGTCGGCCTGGCGCGCGCCCTGCTGTCGCAGGCCACGCTGCTGCTGGTCGACGAGCCGCTGTCGGCACTGGACCCGGCGCGGGGCGCGCAGGCCGTGGCGACGCTGACGCAGGCCGCGCGCGAAGCCGGCGCGACGCTGGTGGCCACGCTGCACGACGTGCCGATGGCGCTGCAGAACTTTCCGCGCATCGTCGGCATGCGTGCCGGCCAGGTGGTGTTCGACCTGCCCGCCGGCGAAGTGACGCCGCAGTTGCTGCAGGAGCTCTATGCGCAGGAAGCGCAGCCCGAACCTTCGCTGGCCTTCGAAGAACCCGCCGTGGCGCCGCGCGCCGTGGCCATGACCTGCCGCTGAAGCGATGGCTGCCGTCCTGCCGCAGCGTCCCGCCACGCGCGACCCCGCGTGGATCGGCCGCGTCGGCTGGACGCTGGCGGCACTGGTGCTGCTGTGGCCGCTGCTGGAGTGGACGGAGTTCAAGCCCTGGTCGCTGCTGGCGCCGGAGAGCCTGAAGCCGACATTGGGCTTCCTGGCCGGCTTCGTGCCGCCGCGCTTCGATGCCGAATTCCTGTGGCTCGTCGCGCGCGAAACCTGGCGCACCATCGCCATCGCCACCGCGGGGCTGGCGCTCGCCCTGGTGCTGGCCTTGCCGCTGACGCTGCTGTCGGTGCGGGCGCTTTCGCTGTCCGGCCTGGCCGGCCGCATGGCGCCGCTGCCGGCCGCATTGCGCTTCGCGGTGCGCGGCCTGATGGTGGTGCTGCGCAGCGTGCCGGAACTGGTGTGGGCGCTGGTGTTCGTGCGCGTCGTCGGCCTCGGCCCCACGGCCGGCGTGCTGGCCATCGCGCTCACCTACGGCGGCATGCTGGGCAAGGTGTACGGCGAGATCCTGGAAAGCGGCGACGCCCACGCGGCCAGTTCGCTGCTGCGCAACGGGGCGGGGCGGCTGCAGGCCTTCTTCTACGGGCTGATGCCGCAGAACGCGGCGGAGCTGACCAGCTACACCGTGTACCGCTGGGAGTGCGCGATCCGTTCCTCCGCCGTGCTGGGCTTCGTCGGCGCCGGCGGATTGGGGCAGCAGATGGATGCGTCGATGAAGATGTTCAACGGCGGCGAGGTCAGCACCATGCTGCTGGTGTTCATCCTGCTGGTCGCCGGCACCGACCGCCTGAGCGCCTGGCTGCGCCGCGTGCTGGCCTGAGGACGCACGCCATGTCCCGCCCGCCGCTCCCCACCGCCGCCAACGAGGTGTACCGCCTGCCGCCGCCGCTGTTCAGCGCGCGCTGCCGCGCCTGCTGGTTCGTGACGGCGGTGCTCGCCCTCGTGGTCGCCAGCTTCTGGTCGCTGGACTTGCAGTGGGCGCGCTTCCTCTCCGCCGATGCGTTGCGCCGCATGGGGCGCTTCGCGGCCGAACTCCTGTCGCCCAACCTCGAGGCGGCCTTCCTGCGCAAGCTGCTGCCGGCGGCGCTGGAGACGCTGGCCATGTCGCTGCTCGGCACCTTGCTGGCGATCGTCGGCGGCCTGCTGCTGGCGCTGCCGGCGAGCAAGCTGCATGCGGACGACAAGGCGCGCTGGCGTGGCGTGGCGCGGCTGCTGCTCAATGTCCTGCGCAGCGTGCCCGAGCTGATGTGGGCCGCGCTGCTGCTGATCGCCGCCGGGCTGGGCCCCTTCGCGGGCACGCTGGCGCTGGCGCTGCACACCACCGGCGTGCTCGGTCGCCTGTTCGCCGAAAGCATGGAGAACGCGCCGGCGGGGCCGGCGTTCGCCTTGCGCGTGCGCGGCGTGCCGGACGGCCGCGTGGTGCTGTACGCGACGCTGCCGCAGGTGCTGCCGCAACTCATCAGCTATTCGCTGTACCGGTGGGAGAACAACATCCGCGCCGCGGCGATCCTGGGCGTGGTGGGCGCCGGCGGGCTGGGGCAGATGCTGGCCTTCCACCTCGGCTTGTTCCAGATGGCCGAGACCGGCTCCGTGCTGGCCGCGATGTTCGTGCTGGTGGCGCTGGTGGACGTCGCCAGCTATGCGGTGCGGCGGCTGCTGTCACGTTGACCCCGTGCGGTTAAGCTGCGGGGTTCCCAGCGTTTCCAGGCAGTCCCCCATGCTCGAACTCAGCGAAAAGCGCATCACCGGTCCCATCATCCGCCTGCACCCCAATGACAACGTGGTGGTGGCGCGCATCGAGGTGGGCATCGGCACGCCCGTGCCCAGCGAGGGCTTCACCAGCCGCAGCCAGGTGCCCGCGGGCCACAAGATCGCCGCGCGCGCCATCCGCGCCGGTGAGCCCATCCTCAAGTACAACGTGTGCATCGGCTTCGCGGCCGTCGACATCGCCCCCGGCACCTACGTGCACTCGCACAACGTGAGCTTTCGCGAGTACAGCCGCGACTACGCCTGGGGCGAGGACTACGTCGAGACGCCGGTGCTGCCGGATGCGGAGCAGGCCCGCTTCATGGGCTACGTGCGCTCCGACGGCCAGGTGGGCACGCGCAACTTCATCGGCATCCTGTCCACCGTCAACTGCTCGGCGACGGTCGTGCACAAGGTGGCCGAGTGGTTCACGCCGGAACGTCTGGCGGAGTTCCCGAACATCGACGGCGTGGTCGGCCTGTCGCACGGCCTGGGCTGCGGCATGGAGATGAGCGGCGAGCCGATGGACCTGCTGCGGCGCACGATCGGCGGCTTCGCCAAGCACCCGAATTTCGCCGGCGTCCTGATCATCGGGCTGGGCTGCGAGCGCAACCAGCTCTCCGGCCTGCTGGCGCAGGAGGGGCTGCAAGCCAACCCGCGCCTGCACACCTTCGTGATGCAGGAAACCGGCGGCACCCGCAAGACGATCGAGGCCGCCGTGGCTGCGGTGCGCGAGATGCTGCCCGCCGCCAACGACGTGCAGCGTGTGCCCGTTTCGGCGAAGCACCTGAAGATCGGCCTGCAGTGCGGCGGCTCCGACGGCTTCTCGTCGATCACCGCCAACCCGGCGCTCGGCGCGGCCATGGACATCCTGGTGCGGCACGGCGGCACCGCCATCCTGTCGGAGACGCCGGAGATCTACGGCGTGGAGCACACGCTGACGCGGCGCGCCGTGAGCCGCGCCGTCGGCGAGAAGCTGATCGAACGCATCCGCTGGTGGAAGGACGAATACTCCCCGGGCCGCGACGTGCAGATCAACGGGGCGGTGAGCCCGGGCAACAACACCGGCGGCCTCGCGAACATCTTCGAGAAGTCGCTGGGCTCGTCCATGAAGGGCGGCACCACGGGCCTGATGGAGGTGTACCGCTACGCCGAGCCGGTGCGGCAGCACGGCTTCGTCTTCATGGACACGCCGGGCTTCGACCCCTGCTCCGCCACCGGGCAGATCGCCGGCGGCGCCAACATGATCCTCTTCACCACGGGCCGCGGCTCCATGTTCGGCGCCAAGCCGGTGCCGTCGATCAAGCTGGCCACCAACACGCCCATGTTCCGCAAGCTGGAGGAGGACATGGACTACAACTGCGGCGAGATCCTGGACGGCACCAAGACCCTGCCCGAGACCGCCGAAGGCATCTTCCAGCTGATGCTGAAGGTGGCATCGGGCGAGCGATCGAAGAGCGAGCTGCTCGACCTGGGCGACCACGAGTTCGTGCCGTGGAACATCGGCGTCGTGAGCTAAGCGTATTTCATCCACAACAACCAAGAGACAAACCCATGACCCGCATCCTTCGCCGCGCCGTTTGCGCCGCTTTCGCCGCCGCAGCCCTGCTGCCCCTCGCCGCCCTGGCCGCCTGGCCGGAGCAACCGATCAAGCTGGTCGTGCCCTATCCGCCCGGCGGCGCCACCGACGTCATCGGCCGCATCATCGCCCAGCGCCTGGGCACCGCGCTCGGCCAGAACGTGGTGGTCGACAACCGCGGCGGCGCCGGCGGCAACATCGGCGCGGACCTCGTGGCCAAGGCCAGGCCCGACGGCTACACGCTGCTGATGGGCGCGATCACCTCCCATTCCACGATGGCGCGCCTCGAGCGCGGCAAGCTGGCCTATGACCTGCAGAAGGACCTCACCGCGGTGCAGGTGGTGGGCTTCGTGCCGCTGGTGTTCGTGGTGCACCCCTCGGTGCCGGCCACGACGTTCCAGCAACTGGTGAGCTTCGCCAAGGCCAACCCCGGCAAGCTCACCTACGCCTCCTCCGGCGCCGGTGCGCCGCAGCGCATGGCGGTGGAGATGTTCCGCGTGCAGAGCGGCGCCGACATGATCCACGTGCCCTACAAGGGCAGCGGCCCGGCGATGACGGACCTGGTGGGCGGGCAGGTGCTGATGGCGGCCGAGACGGTGCCGGCGGCGCTGCAGCAGGTCAAGGCCGGCAAGCTGCGCGCGCTGGCCGTGACCACGCCGCAGCGCATCTCGATGCTGGCGGACGTGCCGACCGTGAGCGAGTCGGGCTGGAAGGACTTCGACGTGGTGTCGACCTTCGGCGTGCTGGCACCCGCCGGTACGCCGGCGGACGTGATGGCGCGCCTGAACGCCGAGATCGGCAAGATCATGCTCGACCCGGCGGCCAAGGAGCAGTTCCTGCAGCAGGGCGTGTACGTGCTGCCGCCGCAGTCGCCGGCGCAGGCGGCCGGCCGGCTGCAGGCCGAGATGGCCAAGTGGTCCAAGGTGATCGACGAGACCGGCGTGAAGGCCGACTAGCCACATCCGGCATCACGAATGAAGAGTGAAGACATGACGAAAGACGCTGACGACCCGGCCGGCATGCGCAAGGGCCTGGTGAACTACGGGGACGCGGGCTTCTCGCTGTTCCTGCGCAAGGCCTTCATCAAGGGCTCGGGCCTGACCGACCACGCGCTGGACCGGCCCGTGATCGGCATCACCGACACCGGCAGCGGCTACAACCCCTGCCACGGCAACATGCCGCAACTGCTGGAGGCGGTCCAGCGCGGCATCATGCTGGCGGGCGGGCTGCCGGTGAAGTTCCCGACCATCTCCATCGGCGAGAGCTTCGCGGCGCCGACCAGCATGTACCTGCGCAACCTGATGTCGATGGACACCGAGGAGATGCTGCGCGCCCAGCCGATGGATGCGGTGGTGCTGATCGGCGGCTGCGACAAGACGGTGCCCGCGCAGCTGATGGGCGCGGCGTCCGCCGGCCTGCCGGCGATCCAGCTGATCACCGGCTCGATGCTGACCGGTTCGCATCGCGGCGAAGTGGTGGGCGCCTGCACCGATTGCCGCCGCTACTGGGCGCGCTTCCGCGCCGAGGACATCGACGCGCAGGAGATCGCCGACGTCAACGACCAGCTGGTGCCCAGCGTCGGCACCTGTTCGGTGATGGGCACGGCCAGCACCATGGCCTGCGTCGCCGAAGCGCTGGGCATGACGGTGCCCGGCGGCGCGACGCCGCCGGCCGTGACGGCCGACCGCATGCGCGTGGCGGAACTCACCGGCTCCACCGTCGTGCAGATGGCCAAGAGCCGGCTGGGCATCGATCGCATCCTCACCGACAAGGCCTTCGAGAACGCGATGCGCGTGCTGCTGGCCATCGGCGGCTCCACCAACGCGATCGTGCACCTGACGGCGATCGCCGGGCGCATGGGCTTCGAGGTGGACCTGAAGGCGCTGGACCGCATGGGCCGCGAGACGCCCGTCCTGGTGGACCTCAAGCCCTCGGGCGAGCACTACATGGAGCACTTCCATGCGGCCGGCGGCATGGCGACGCTGCTGCGCGAACTCAAGCCGCTGCTGCACCTCGATGCACTGACGGTGACCGGCCGGACGCTGGGCGAGGAACTGGAACGGGCCCGTCCTTCCTTCCCGCAGGACGTGGTGCGGCCGCGCGGCAACCCGATCTATCCGCAAGGCGGCATCGCGGTGCTGCAGGGCAACCTGGCGCCCGGCGGCGCCATCATCAAGCAATCGGCGGCCGACCCGAAGCTGATGGAGCACGAAGGCCGCGCCGTCGTGTTCGAAGGCCTCGAAGACCTGGCCAGGCGCATCGACAGCGACGACCTCGACGTCAATGCGGACGACGTGCTGGTGCTCAAGAACATCGGCCCCAAGGGCGCGCCGGGCATGCCGGAGGCGGGCTACATCCCGCTGCCGCGCAAGCTGGCGCGGCAGGGCGTGAAGGACATGGTGCGCATCTCCGACGGCCGCATGAGCGGCACGGCCTTCGGCACCATCGTGCTGCACGTCACGCCGGAGTCCGCCGTCGGCGGGCCGCTGGCGCTGGTGCGCAACGGCGACCGCATCCGCCTTTCCGTCGACGCGCGCGAGATCGCCTTGCTGGTGAGCGACGAGGAACTGGCGCGCCGGGCGCAGGAGCAACCGGTGCAGGTGCCGCGCGCGGACCGCGGCTACCGCAAGCTGTTCCTGGAGACGGTGACGCAGGCCGACAAGGGCGTGGACTTCGACTTCCTCGCCGCGCCGCAAGTGCGGGGGCGGGTGCCGCGCACCTAGGGCGCGGGACTTTCCAGCAGCGGCGCCCACTCGGCGCCGCATTCCGCGGTGATCACCAGCGGCCCGTCGGCTGTCTGCAACTCCAGCCGCTGCGCGTGCAGCCACAAGCGCGTCACGCCCAGCCACTGCGCGACGGCGCGGTTGTGCGGGCCCTTGCCATGCGTGGCGTCGCCGACCAGTGGGTGCGCGATGTGCTTGAAGTGGCGGCGGATCTGGTGGCGCCGGCCCGTCACGGGCTCGGCGGCGACCAGGGCATAGCGGCTGGTCGCATGGCGCGCGTCGACGCTGAACGGCCACTCGAAGCAGGCGAGACGCTCGAAGCGCGTCACCGCTTCCAGCCGCGGCTGGCCCGCAGAGGGCAGTTCCGGGTCGCGCGCCAGCGGCTGGTCGATCACGCCGGCTTGCTGCGGCCAGCCGCGCACCAGCGCCAGGTAGCGCTTGCGCACGCGGCCCTGCTCGAAGGCGAGGCCCCACTCACGCGCGGCGTCGGCATGGCGCGCGAACAGCAGCACGCCGCTGGTGCCCTTGTCGAGGCGATGGATCGGGGCCACCCGTTCGCCCAGTTGCGCCCGCAACAATTCCACGGCGGTGACGTTTTCATGCGCATCCAGCGCGCTGGCATGCACGAGCAGGCCCGGCGGCTTGTCGATGGCGACCACACTGTTGTCGCAGTGCAGCACACGCAGCGAAAGACGGAAATTTTCTGTAGGCATCGGTAGGATGATTCCCACAGGAACGGTGGAGAAGCCTGTGGAAAAGCAGGTGGGCATCCGCGCAAGTCCGCGCCAATGCTTGCATCCACTAAGGTGACCATTCTGCAGGCAGCGCAGCCGGAGGACCCCATGAAAGCCGTGTACCCGCTCTCGACGGTCTTGCTGATGGCAGCGGCGCTCCTTGCCGGTTGTGGCGGCGGCGACCCGGATGCGGAAGAGCAGCCCCTCGCTGCCGCTGCCGCGCTTGCCACGTGGCAACCGCGCGCCACCGACACCTGGCAGTGGCAACTCACGGGCACGATCAATACGTCATATGACGTGGACGTCTACGACATCGACCTGTTCGAGACGCCGCGCAGCGTGATCCGCGCACTGAAGGCGCAGGGGCGGCGGGTCGTCTGCTACTTCGCCGCCGGCTCGTCGGAGAACTGGCGCCCGGACTTCGGCCGGTTCCAGGCCGCGGACATGGGCCGGCCCCTGGACGGCTGGCCGGGCGAGCGCTGGCTGGACACGCGGTCCGCCAACGTGCGCAGCATCATGCAGGCGCGCCTGGACCTGGCGGTGGCCAAGGGCTGCGACGGCGTCGAGCCGGACAACGTGGATGCCTATGCCAACGCCTCCGGCTTTCCCCTGACAGCGCGCACCCAGATCGAATTCAATCGCTTCCTCGCACGCGAGGCGCATGCGCGCGGGCTGGCCATCGGCCTGAAGAACACCGTGGAACTGCTGCGCCAGCTCGGGCCGGATTTCGATTTCGCCGTCAACGAGGAGTGCCACCAGTACCGCGAGTGCGAGGCCTATGCCGGCTTCATCGCCAGCGGCAAGCCGGTGTTCAACGCGGAGTACGCGCGCCGGTGGGTGATCTATCCCCAGCGCCGGCGCGAACTGTGCACGGCGAGCGCGGCGCTGGGGCTGCGCACGCTGGTGCTGCCGCTGGGGCTGGACGACAGCTTCCGCTACAGCTGCGGCTAGCGAGCGAGGCCCTCAGCGGCGAGGGCCGAGCAGGCCGCTGCCGCCTCCCGTGCGCGGCTCGGCCAGCGGATCCGGCTCTTCCGCCCCCGGGGCGTCCGGGCTGCTGCGTTCGGCCTCCTCCTTCGCTTGCGGCGACGGCACGCCCACTTCGGGGCCGCGGCCCGTGAAGCTGTGGGTGCCGATGGGAGCGCCCTTGCGCGTGGACGTGGCGGGCTTCTCGTCCGCCGGATGCCATGGCTGGGCCTCGGTGCTGGCTCGATCTTTCATGTTCGCTCTTTTCCGGCACATTGACTCCCGCAAGGGGCAGGCGCTGTCCGGGCATCCGGGTGGAATGACGTAGGCGCAGGCCCACGATGGCGCGTCGAAGTCTTCGCGCAGCCCGTCAATGCCGATGCGTGTGGTGCGCATCCGGCACATGCGGATGGCTGTGCCGCCTGGGTTCGTGTGCATGCGGGTGGCTGTGTTCTCCCTGCGGCGGTTCGTCGTGCACGTGGTCGTGGTGGCCGTCGTCGTGGCGATGGGCGTGCTCGTGCTGGAGCGCCGCGTGCAGGTGCTCGTGCTCGTGCCGCTCGTACAAATGGACCACCACTCCCGCCAGCATCAGCAGGCCGCCGGCCGCCATGCCCCAGCCCAGCCCCTGCTCGCCCAGCGCGATGGCCACCGCCGCGCCGATGAAGGGCGCGAAGGCGAACACCGAGCCGGTGCGGGCGGCGCCGAAGGCCCGCTGCGCGAGCAGGTACAGCCGCAGGCTCAGGCCGTAGCCGGTGGCGCCGATCGCCAGCAGGGCGGCGGCCTGGGTCCACCGCGGAACGGGTTCGCCCCAGGCCAGCGCCAGCAGCAGCGCCGCCGGCGCCCCCAGCGACGCCTTGACGAGCACCACCTGGGCCGGGTCGCGTTCGGCCACGCCGCGCGACAGCGTGTTGTCGACGCCCCAGGCCGCCGTGGCCAGCAGCACCGCCAGCAGTCCGAGCAACTGCGTGCCGCCGGCGGCGCGCCGGTCCAGCACCAGCAGCACGCCGCCGGCCAGCAGCAACAGCATGGCCGCCCACACGCGCCGGTCCATCGACTCGTGGTACATCCACCGCGCGAGCAACGCCGTGAAAAGGGCTTCCAGCGCCAGCATGAGGGAGGCGCTGGAGCCGCTGGTGTGCTGCAGCCCCCAGGCCAATGCGACCGGCCCGAGCACCGCGCCGAAAGCCGCCATGGCCAGCAGGCGCGGCAGGTCGGCGCGGCGGACTCCGGCTTCGCGCTGCGAGGGCCGGCGCATGGCGGCGCCGAGCAGCGCCGCGCCCGCGTACAGCAGGGCGGCGGTGGTGAACGGGCCGACGCCCTCGCCGGCGCGCTGCACGAACGGCGTGCTGATGCCGAACAGCGTGGCCGCGAGCACCGCGAGGAAACCCCCGCGCAGCGCGGGGCGGCGACGCCAGGCGTCATTCAATTTCGTTGCTCCGCAATGCTATCGTCCTGCCCATGGACAGCGATCATCGGGCATCCAACGCGCATTTTGCCAAGGGGCTGGCCCGCGCTTTCGCCGGCGCGATCCTGTTCGGCCTGCCCTTGCTGATGACGATGGAGATGTGGTGGCTGGGCTTCACCATGCCGGCCTGGAAGCTGGTGCTGCTGCTGGCGCTGTTCTTTCCGTTCCTCGTCCTCCTTTCATGGCACGCGGGCTTCGAGAAGACCTTCAGCTGGCGGGACGACGTCGTCGACGCGCTGGTGGCCTATGCGGTCGGCTTCGTCGCGTCGACGCTGGTGCTGTGGCTGCTCGGCGAGCTGCGGCCGGGCCTGTCGATGCGTGAGCTGGTGGGCAAGGTGTCCCTGCAGGCCGTGCCGGCCAGCATCGGCGCGCTGCTGTCGCAAAGCCAGCTGGGCGAACACGACGCGTCGCAGTCCCCTCGCGGCGGCGCGGACACCTACGGGGGCGAGCTGTTCATCATGATGGTGGGCGCCCTGTTCCTTGCCTTCAACATGGCGCCGACGGAGGAGATGGTGCTGATCGCCGTGAACCTGTCCGACCTGGCCACCTGCGGCCTGATCCTCGCGTCCCTCGTTGCGATGCACATCTTCGTCTATGGCGCAGCCTTTCGCGGCAAGCCCGAGGATCACCGCGCGGCTTCGAGCCTCAGCGTGCTGCTTCGTTTCACGGTCGTCGGGTACGCGCTGGCCTGCCTCGTCAGCGCGTACATGCTGTGGACTTTCGGGCGGCTGGACGGGCTCGCCCTCGCGCCCGCCCTGCAGGTCACCGCCGTGCTCGGCTTTCCCGCCGCCATCGGTGCGGCCGCTGCCCGCCTGATCCTCTGACCATGAACCGACCGCAACAAGACATCGACCGACCGGAGCAGGGCTTCGAACCCGGCGAGGGCTCGCCCCCGCTGTCCGAATGGCTCGTGGCCGCCATCGGGCTGGCGTTGCTGCTCGCGAGCATCGGGTACCTGCTGTTCGACGGCAACGACGGGTCCCAGCCGCCGGCGCCCGTGGTCCGCATGCTGGAGATCCAGCCCCAGCCGGGGCGCTTCCTGGTGCGCGTGCAGGCCGTGAACGAAAGCCGCACCACGGCCGCCGCCGTGCGGGTGGAAGGAACGCTCAAGCGCGGCAACGAGGTGGTGGAGCGCGGCGAGCTGGAGTTCGACTACCTGCCCGGCCGCTCCACCCGCGAGGGCGGCATGTTCTTCACCACCGACCCGCGCGGGCTGCAGCTGGAACTGGCGGCACGGAGCTACCGGGCGCCCTGAGCGTGCGCGATGCGCACCAGCTCGGCGAGGTTGCGCGCGCCCAGCTTGGTCATCACGCGCGACTTGTGGACTTCCACGGTGCGCGGGCTGATGCCCAGCCGCTCGCCGATCGTGCCGTTGTCCAGCCCGTCCACCACCAGCGCCATCACCTCGCGCTCGCGCGCCGACAGCGTGGTCGGCACCGGGCGCGTGCCGATCGCGGAGGTCGGCGCCGGCAGTCCGCGCATCGCCGTCTCCACCGACTCGAGCAGCTGGTCGTGGTCGAAAGGCTTCTCGAGGAAGTCGACGGCCTGGAACCGGAACGCCTGGCGCGCGGTGGCGATGTCCGCGTGCGCGGTGATCATGATCATCGGCAGCCGCGAGGGGTGGTTGGCCAGGGCTTCCTGCATCTCGAGGCCGGAGAGGCCGGGCATGCGGATGTCGGCCACGACCACGCCGCGCCATCCCGGCTGGATGGCGCGCAGGAAGTCCTCGGCGCATGCGAACACCGCCGTGGGATGCCCCTGGATGCTGAAGAGCAGGCTCAGCGCGTCGCGCACGGCGGGGTCGTCGTCCACGATGAACACGGTTTGCCGGTGCACTTCATTCGTCATGGGCTTCTCCGGTACCGGTGGGGAGGGTGAAGCGGAAGGTGCCTCCCTCGCCGGGCTCGCCCCACAGCCGCCCGCCGTGCGCCTCGACGATGGCGCGGCTGATGGACAGGCCGATGCCCATGCCGCCGGGCTTGGAGGATGCGGTCCCGTCGAAGACCTCGCGCGCCTGCTCGGCGCTCAGCCCCGAGCCGCTGTCCACGACGGAGACGAGCACCGCGTCGCGCTGCAGTTCGGCGCTGACGGTGACCGAGGTCGGGCGCTCGCCGGGGTCGGGCCGGTCGGCCGCGGCTTCGATCGCGTTGGCGACCAGGTTGCGCAGCACCACCGCGATCTGGACGCGGTCGATCCACACCGGCGGCAGTTCCGGCACGTCGCCGAGGCCGAGGCGGACCTGCAGTTCTTCGGCGCGCCGCGCCTGGGAAGCGATCGCATCGGCCAGCAGTTCGCGCAACTCGGTGGGCTGCAGCTCGGTCGAGCGTTCGCGGAAGAAGCGGCGCAGCCGGTTCACGATGTCGCCCGCGCGGGCCGCTTCGCCGGCCAGCTTGTCCGTGACGTCCAGGATGCCTTGCGCGGCCGCATCGTCCTGCGGCAGCCGCCGCGCGAGCATCTGCGAGACGCGCGCGTACGTCGACAGGGCCGTGAGCGGCTGGTTGAGCTCGTGCGCCAGGGCCGCGGCCATGTCGCCGGCCGCGGCGAGGCGCAGCGAGGAGCGCAGCGCCTCCTCCGCCGCCAGCCGCTCGTCCACGATGGTGCCGAGCAGGGTGCCGGTGCAGGTGAGGGCCAACATCAGTGCCTGCAGTTCGAACACGGTGACCGGCTGGTACTGCCCGGTCTGCACTTCGATGATCAGCAGGGCCTGCACCAGCGCCGCCGACCACACCGCGCCCACGGCGCCGAAGCGCGTGGAGGCCCACACCACCGGCAGGAACAGCACGTAGAACCACTTGAACTGGTCCAGGTGGCTCTGCTGGAAGACGCCGAACACCGCCGCTGCGGTGACCGACGCGATCAGCCACCATTTCGACGAACGCAGCATCGCGTGCGTCGCCGCCCGGTGCCGGGTGCTGGACAGCACCACCAGCACCGGCAGGGTGACGATGAGTCCCACGCCGTCGCCGATGGAGCCGCGATGGATCAGCGCCGGCAGCTGCGAGAACGGGACGGCGCCCATCGCCCAGAGGGCGGCGGCGCGCAGGGACGCAGCGGTCAGCGCCCCGATGGCCGCGACAGCCAGGAACAGCATGGCTGCCCGGCGACCCATGGCCACCGCCTCGCCGCCCAGCCAGCGCCGCAGCGCGGCCGCGGTGGCGGCATAGCCGATGGCCAGCGCGGCGCTGGAGACCACCAGGGCGCCAAAGGGCATGCGCTCCACGCCGATGAACGCGTCGGTGAGGGCGATCGCGACCCAGACCACCGGCCAGCTGCGGGGGTGGACGACCAGCAGGCCCACCGCCAGCGCGGCGTGCGGGTTCCATGGCGTGATGTACAGGCCGCGAATGGGATAGTCGTAGCTGATCCACGCGAGGACCAGGTAGCCCAGGAAGAACAGCACATTGCGCGACAACGGATCCCGCCCCGTGAGGACGGGGCGCGCTGCCACGGGATGGGGAGGCACGGCGGACATGCCGCCATTGTGGCGACTTCGGCGCGGGCCCGGGGTGGGTCAGCGGGCGGCCGGGCGCGTCCGGTGGCGCGGCTGCGGGGCCTGCGCGGGGCGCGGCGACGGCTCGGCGGCCTTGGCGCCGGTGAGCCGCTCCAGCAGCGGGATCACCGCGAGCGCCACGTCGAACTCCTCCTCGATCCGGCGGCGCGCGGCGGCCACCAGGCGTTCACGCAGCGCCGCGTCCTCGCCGAGGATGCGCATGCGTTCGGCGAGCTGCTGCCAGTCGCCCGTGGTGAACAGCATGCCGGTCTTGCCGTGTTCCACCAGTTCGGGGATGCCGGCCACGTCGGGCGCGATGACGGGCACGCCCAGCGCCATGGCCTCCATCAGGACCACCGGCAGGCCTTCCATGAAGGAGGCCAGCACCAGGATGTCCGAGCGGCCGGTCTCCTCCAGGGCACGCGCCTCGGGCAGCCGGCCGAGCAGCTTGACGCGGGGCCCGACGCCGGCGGCCACGACGCGCGCCATCACCGCGGCGCGGTCCGGGCCGTCGCCCACCAGCACCAGTTCCGCGTCCAGGCCATTGCGGCATGCGAGCGCGAAGGCGTCCACCAGGCCCAGCTGGCCCTTTTCCGGCGCCAGGCGTCCCACGCAGATGATGCGCACCGGACCGGCGGCGCCATTGGCGTTGCGAGGGCGGCGCGGCGGCAGCTTGTCCAGTTCGACGCCGCAGCGGGCGACGAACAGCTTGCCCCACTGCGAGTGGTCCGACAGGCGCATCGCCTGGGCCACGCCGTACTGCGTGGCGCACGCGACGAAGGCGCTCTGGCGGATCTTGTCGCCGAGCAGCGGCCCGGCCGGGAAGTCGAAGTCGCACAGGCCGTGCAGCGTCATGCTCTGCCGGATGCCCAGGTAGCGCGTGGCCACCAGCGCGGCGTGCGACGCCGCGTTGGCGAAGTGGGTGTGCAGGTGACCCACCCCGCGCTTTCGCAGGTGCTCGGCCAGCAGCATCCCCTCGAGGAAATAGAAGATGGCGTACAGCAGCTGGCGGGCGCCGCGGTTGCGGTGCCGCAGCGAGCAGGCCAGCGCGGCGAGGTAAGCGCCCGGCGCGCGAAAGAACATGCGCAGGTTGTTCCCCAGCACGGTGATCGGCCCGGCCGGCAGCAGGTAGGTGGTCTCGTCGCGGTCCGCCACGTCGACGTCGCTCATCACCTCCTCGGGCAGCGGCGGGCGCACGCTGAAGATGTCGATCTTCACGCCGCGCCGGCGCAGGGCCGCGACCTCGCGCCGGATGAAGGTGTGGGAGGGCGCCGGGTACTGGCTGACGAGATAGGCGACTTTCACGACTCAGGGCCTCGGTTGCAGCGGGCTCAGCCGGAGGGCGACCCGCGATTCGGAGAGCACGCCCTTGCGGGTGCGCGAGGTGGACGCCTGGATGTCGCAGCGCGAGATGTCGAACGGGCTCGTGCCGGGGTCGTTGGGGCCCCAGCGCGTGCTGAGCGCACGCGCGTAGCCGGCCTCCCGGACCGCGCGCACCACGCGCGCGTCGGCGTCGCCGTTGGGGTAGCAGAAGGTCTCGACCTTGCTGCCGAGCCTGGCTTCCAGCACCCGGCGCGACTCGGCGACCTCGTAGGCCAGCGCGGCGTCATCCAGCTGGGGCAGCAGTTGATGGGTCATGGAGTGGCTGCCCACCTCGTGCCCGCGCGCGACCATGGCGCGCAGCTGCTCCCAGGTCATCATGCCGTCCCATGCCGGCCGCGAGTTGCCGCCCGCGGCACGCTCGGTCTCGTCCACGAAAGCGTCGCGCTCTTCCGGCGTCAACCGCTTGGCTCGCTCGACCAGTTCCTGCACCGTGGCCACGTCGTCCGCCAGCTCGGGGGCTCCCAGCCGGGCCAGCGCGCGCGAGGCGGCGGAGCGGTCGGTGCGCAGCAGCGCGGCCGCCGCATAGCCCAGGCGGTCGTGCCACAGCGTTTCGTTGTCGTCCAGCGCCTTCACCGGCACGTAGAACGAGCCGCGCAGGCCGAAGCGCTCGAGCACCGGCACCGCATGCAGCGCGTTGTCCCGCTGGCCGTCGTCGAAGGTGATGGCAAGGAAAGGGCGCTCCGGACGCTCGCCGGCCTCCCAGCGCCGCGCCGCGTTGGCGAAGGTGTCCACCGTGAAGTGCCTGGAGAAATAGTCCGCGAACCACGTGAATTCCTCCACGCTCACCGCGATGGCCGCGAGCGGGTATTCGCGCAGCTGCGCCTGCGGCAGCACCCGGTGGAAGGTGACGACGTTGAGGCGGCGCGCGCCGCGATCCGGCCGGGTGAGGCCGATCGCGTAGAGGAGGTCTCCCGCGAGGTCGCGAACCGTGGGGCGAAGCAGCTTCAGCATGATGAAGCCCGATCTTCGCGCGCGCGCGGGCCCGGCGGACATGAAAGCGGGTCGGCCCTTACGGGCCAACCCCTAGCGGGCACAGCAGGAAGTGGCCCAAGGATAATGCGAATGAATTCGCTGCAAAGGCATCCGGCTCGCTGACGTCAGGCACGTCTTGCCGCTTGTTGCCTTCGCCCACATCTTATTTCATTTGTACAAAAAAGTGTCACATCAGGCACCGCGCATCCTCCTGACCGGCGGCGCCGGCTACATCGGCAGCCACACCTTCGTGAAGTTGAGGGAAGCCGGCATCGAGCCGGTCATCCTCGACAACTTCGCCAACAGCCATCCGGCCGTGGTGGACCGGCTGGCGCAGATCACTGGCGCGCCGGTGCTGCTGGAGCGCGGCGACGTCCTGGACCAGCCGTTCGTCGAGGACGTCCTGCGCCGGCATGCCCCGGCCGGTGTCATCCACCTGGCGGGCGACAAGGCCGTGGGCGAGAGCGTGGCGCAGCCCCTGAAGTACTTCCGCAGCAACATCGGCGGCGCCATCAGCCTGCTGCAGGCGATGGAGGCCGTGTACCTGCCCGTCGGGGCGCTCGGCGCGCCCCTGCTGGTGTTCTCGAGCAGCGCCACCGTGTACGGCGACCCGGCCACCGTGCCGATCACGGAGGATTTCCCGCGCGGCCACACCGACCCGTACGGCCACACCAAGCTGGTGATCGAGGAGATGCTCGACGCGGTGCGGGCGGCGCAACCTGCCTGGCGCATCGGCGTGCTGCGCTACTTCAATCCGGCGGGCGCCCACCCGAGCGCATTGATCGGCGAAGACCCGAACGGCACGCCTGCCAACCTGATGCCTTACCTCACGCAGGTGGCGATCGGACGGCTGCCGCACCTGCGCGTCTTCGGCGGCGACTACCCGACGCCGGACGGCACGGGGGTGCGCGACTACATCCACATCCAGGACCTGGCGGATGGCCACGTGGTCGCATTGCGCGCGCTGCAGCGCACCGGCGAGAGCTTCACCGTCAACCTGGGCACCGGGCGCGGCTACAGCGTGCTCGACGTCGTGAAGGCATTCGTCGATGCGACCGGCCGGCCGGTGCCGTACCGGATCGTCGATCGCCGGCCCGGCGACGTGGCGCAGTGCTACGCGGACCCGTCGAGGGCCAAGGCGCTGCTCGGTTGGGAGGCGCGGCACACGCTGGAACAGATGTGCGCGGATGCCTGGCGGTGGCAGCAGCGGAATCCGCAGGGGTATGCCACTGGAGCGGCGTGACGCACGGACGACTAGCGCCTGGCGCTGGTAGACACGAACGAGGGCGTCCGGGCGTTCCGGAGTGACGCAAAGACCCCACCCGCCACGGCGCCGAACAGGAGGTGGTTCAGCAAGGTGGTCATGGACGGGGATTGTTCGAACCATGGGAAAGCGACAGGGGCAATGACGAGGAAGTTCGCCGCATAGATCCCCGCGCCGACGAGCGCGCCGACCAGGGCCGAGGCGCCCACCGTCCGCGTCCCGGCGACGGCACCCACGATGCGGCCGAAGACCGCCGCCAGCGCGAAGTGGATCATCAACCCCATCCCTGCCACGGTGGCCGTGAATTCGGTCGGCGGCGGCGCCGTGTTGGGGCCCATGAGGATGGCTGCGATCCGCTGCAGCGGCTCGGCCATCCCGCCGTGGAACAGCGCAGCGGTGCCCCCCTGCGCGGCCAGGTACGCCGCACCGGCCACCGCTCCGGCGATGCACGCGGCAATGGGGGCGTCGAATTCGCGGTGCTTTGCACTGTCCATTGTCTTTGGACAAATGGAGTTGCGGCGGGTTCCCCCGTCTTGGGGTATGTCCTAGTCAGTCCAGGACCGGATACATTGGATGCGGACCTCCTCCACCCAATGCGCGAGACAGGACATCATGCAAGCTTCCACCAGCTCCGTCGGGTTCATCGGCCTGGGCCGCATGGGCCGTGGCATGGCCTCCAACCTGCAGAAGAAGGGATTCCGGCTCCAGGTGCTCGACATCGACGCCGACGCGGTCGGGCATGTCGTTGCGCTGGGGGCGCACCCCGCCCGCAGCGTGGCCGACATGGCGCGCGAGTGCGACATCGTCATCACCATGTTGCCCACCTCGGTGGAAGTGGAGGCCGTCGCGAACGGGCCCCAGGGCGTTTTCGCCAACGGGCGCCAGGGCGGCGTCCTGATGGACATGAGCACCATCGATCCGCTCGCGACCGACCGCCTGCACGCGCAGGCACTGAAGGTGGGCATGAGCGTGGTCGACGCACCGGTCGGGCGCCTGGCTGAACACGCGGATCGGGGTGAGTCCCTGTTCATGGTGGGAGCCAGCGACGCCGACTTCGCCCGCGTGAAGCCGCTGCTGGAGGCGATGGGTACCACCATCCACCATTGCGGAGACGTGGGATCGGGGGGCCGCACCAAGATCGTCAACAACTACCTGGCCATCACGCTGTGCCAGGTGAACGCGGAAGCGCTGGCGCTGTCGCAGCGCTTCGGGCTGGACCTGGTGCGGACGCTGCAGGTGCTGTTCGGAACGTCGGCATCCAACAACCAGTTGAAGATCAACTTCGTCAACAAGGTCCTCGCCGGCGACACCCGGCCGGGCTTCACGATCGACCTGGCGCACAAGGACCTCGGGCTCGTGATGGCGTCGGCGCATGCGGCCAAGGTGCCGATGCCGGTCGCCGCGGCTGTCTACGAGGCGTTCAGCCAGGCTCGCGCCGCCGAATTCGGGCAGCTCGACTTCTCCGCCATCGCCGACGTGCTGGCCCAGTTCGCCCACATCGAAAAGCCGCGGGTTCCCGCTGGATGGAAGCCCCCGGCATGAACGTGTCCCCTCCCGCCTGGTCCGATCGTCTGTACGACGAATTCAGGTCCCTGGGCATCCGCCAGGTGGCCTACGTTCCCGATGCCGGCCACAGCCACCTCATCCAGCGTTGCAACGCGGACCCCGACATGCATTCGGTGTCGCTGACCACCGAGGAAGAAGGCGTCGCGATGCTGGCCGGCGCCTGGCTGGGTGGAGACCGCGGTGCGCTGCTGATGCAGTCCAGCGGCGTGGGCAACTGCATCAACATGCTGTCGCTGCAGCAGGAATGCCGCATCCCGCTGTTCATGCTGGTGACCATGCGCGGGGAGTGGGGCGAATTCAACGCGTGGCAGGTGGCGATGGGCCGGTCCACGCAGGCGGTGCTGGAGGCCGCCGGCGTGATCGTCTACCGGGCCGACACGCCGGACGCAGTGGCCGACACGGCCCGCGCGGGCGCCAGCATGGCCTTCCAGACGGGCCGCTCGGTGGCCGTCCTGATTGCCCAGCAGGTGATCGGCAGCAAGTCCTTCAGGAAGTGAGCCGCACCATGACGCAGCAGCAACCCACCCTCGACCGCCGTGCCGTCGTGGCCCGCATCCTGCGCCAACGCGACGACAGCCTGGTCGTCGCGAGCCTGGGCAATCCGTGCTACGACCTGATGGCGCAGGGGGACCGGCCCGAGAACTTCTACCTGATGGGAGCCATGGGCGGTTGCGCGATGCTGGCGCTCGGCCTGGCCCTGGCGCAACCCGCGCGGCGGGTGCTGGCCCTCGTCGGCGACGGCGAACTGATGATGGCCCTGGGCTCGCTCGCCACCATCGCGGTGCAGGCGCCGCGCAACCTCTCGATCGTCGTCATCGACAACGAGCATTACGCCGAGACGGGCATGCAGGCCGCGCACACGGGCCGGGGCGTCGACCTGGTGGGCGTGGCGCGGGCCGTCGGGATCGCCTCC
Source organism: Ramlibacter sp. (assembly GCA_021323335.1). Taxonomy (GTDB): domain Bacteria; phylum Pseudomonadota; class Gammaproteobacteria; order Burkholderiales; family Burkholderiaceae_C; genus Ramlibacter. The sequence goes on along the minus strand of JAJTCN010000025.1, from coordinate 1,864 downwards.
GCTCGCCTGGTGCGCACTGCCGACGAACTGGACGACGCCGTGCCTGCATTGATCGGCGGCGCCGCGGATGGCCTGGCCTTCGTGGCCATCAAGGTGGGGATCGAGGATTCGCCGCCGGCCCTGCCGCCGCGCGACGGGACTTTCCAGCGCAGCCGGTTCCGGGAGAACCTGCTCGGAGCGCAGGCGCACGCCTGAGTCGCTGCCTGCGGGCCGCAGGGTCAGGCGCCCGCGTGCGTCATCAGCCGGTCGAGCAGCAGACCGACCTCGGCCGTGCTGTCCAGGAAGTAATGGGCCCGCGAGGCCGGGTCACGGCCGATGCGCACCGTCAGCCAGTCGTCCGGCGCCGAGGCAAAGACCGCCTCGTCGTTGATGTCGTCCCCGATGAACAAGGCGCTCGCTGCGCCGCACCGCCGCACCAGGTGGTGCATGGCCGCGCCCTTGTCGGGCAGGCCGGCAGGCATCACGTTCTCGACCATCTTGCCGGAGAAAACCCGGCATTCCGCGCCGGTGCCGCGCAGCAGGTCGCGGATCAGCGCCAGGGCCTGCGCCGGATGGGGAGAGAGGCGGTAGTGGAGCGCGATGGACAATTCCTTGTCCTCAACCGTCACGCCGGCGTGCACCAGCTCCGTTGCCTGGGCCTCCAGCAGCTGCCGCAGTCCGTCCAGCACACGGGTGGCTTCGGCGCCGCCGTCGCTGCCGAGGTCCGCGCCATGGTTGCCGACCACGCAGTACGGCTCGAAGTCGAGGCGGCGCAGCACGTCGACGGCAGAGCGTCCGGTGACGATCGCGACGGGCAGTCGCGCCGCCAGCCGGCGCAGCTTGCCAGCCACGCTCTGCGAGATCCGGGCGTGGTCGGGCCGCGCGACGATGGGCGCCAGGGTGCCGTCGAAGTCGAAACCGAGCAGGGGATTGCGTTGCAGGATGGCCGCCAGCGCGGCTTGCCCGGACTGCTCCAGGACATGTCGCATGCGGACAATGGATCGACGGTGGCTGGTCATGGACAAATCATATTGCCACAAATGTATTGGACGCCGCCGGCCGGCCGGGAGCCCGTCCACCGATCGGGAACGAGAAAAGGCCCCTGACCGTGATAGCCAGGGGCCTTTGCATTGTGGTGCCGGAGAGAGGAGTCGAACCCCCGACCTTCTCATTACGAATGAGCTGCTCTACCAACTGAGCTACACCGGCGAAGCTGACGATTATAGCGAAGCGTAAGCGTCATCCCCGCGCAGGCGGGGACCCACGCGCGGGGTTACTGGTGGTACCCCGTCACCCGCTCCACCTCGTTCTTCGACCCGAGGATCACCGAGACGCGTTCGTGCAGCTTTTTCGGCTGGATGTCCAGGATGCGCCGCTTGCCGTCCGTGGCGGCGCCGCCGGCCTGCTCCACCAGCCAGCCCATCGGGTTGGCTTCGTACATCAGGCGCAGCTTGCCGGGCTTGTCGGGTTCGCGCTTGTCCCAGGGGTACAGGAAGATGCCGCCGCGCGTCAGGATGCGGTGCACGTCGGCGACCATCGAGGCCACCCAGCGCATGTTGAAGTCCTTGCCGCGCGGGCCGTCCTTGCCGGCCAGGCATTCGTCGATGTAGCGCTTCACCGGGGCGTCCCAGTGCCGCATGTTCGACATGTTGATGGCGAATTCCTTCGTGTCCTCCGGGATGCGCACGTCCTCCTGCGTCAGCACGAAGGAGCCCTGTTCGCGGTCCAGCGTGAACATCGCCACGCCGTCGCCCACCGTCAGCACCAGCGTGGTCTGCGGCCCGTAGATGCAGTAGCCGGCGGCCACCTGCTTGTGCCCGCACTGCAGGAAGTCGCCCTCGTCGACGCCGCGGTCGTCCTCCGGCATCTTCAGCACGCTGAAGAT
>JAJTCN010000024.1 GCA_021323335.1 Ramlibacter sp. | reverse complement strand
TTCCCCGCCGCATCCACCCGCGCCTCCCGCCGCTTCGGCGCGGGCGTCACCGGCAGCTGGCTGAGGATCGCCAGCGAGAGGACCGCCGTGCCCGCCATCACGGCAAGCAGCATGTCAAAGCCTGCCTGCTTCACCAGCGGGCCGATCAGCCACACCGCCAGCGAACTCGCACCGAGCGAAACCGCCAGGCGCATTCCAGATACGCGGGACCGCATGCTGTCGTCGACGAAGCGCACGATCATCGCGTCGGTGAAAGGGATGGCGCCGAAGATGGCGGTCATGAACAGGAACTGCAGCGCGTAGAAGACCCACCCGTCCGCCATCGCCGCCAGCGCGAGCAGCACCGCCTGCGCGGCGACGACGCCCAGGTACAGCCCCTTGAGCGGCATGCGGTCGATGAGATAGCCGACGACGAGTTGGGCCAGCGAGGCTGCCGCGTACACCAGGGCGAGCAGCGCGCCAAGGCGGGCCGGGTCCTGCAGGATGCTGCGCAATCTCTCGGAGAGCAGCTCGTAGTTGCTGTTGGTGGAGAAGTTGAACAGCAGGCTGCCGCTGGTGGCCGCCACCGTCATCACCAGCAGCAGCCTGGCCATGGAAACACCGGCGGGCGCGGCGGCGGCACTCGCCTTCTTCTTCGCTGGCGCAGCCTGTTCGGGGGTGGCCAGCACCGCGAACGCGCAACCCACCAGCAGGCACAACGCGCCGGGAATGGCGAACGCCATGCGCCAGTCGAGGTACTTCACGAGGAACCCCGTCGTCACGGCAGCGACGGCCACCCCGAGGTTGCCGACCAGGCCGTTGATGCCGATGCTGAGACCGGGGCGGGTCGAAGTCTGCACGAGCATCGGGATGCCGACCGGGTGATAGATGGACGGCGGCCCCAATGGTCTCCCAGCCTGCCGGCGGGCAGCGAGCCGATGCCGAAGAAGAAGAACGCCGCCACGCTGTACGGCATGAGGTCTTCCCATCGGGCGATGCCGAAATCCGCCGCGATGCTGGTCACCGCCGTCGCGAAGATCAGCAGGAACATGTGGTCGATGGCGTGGCCGATGTTCAGGAGCCACTGGGTTGCCATCGAGTTGGCGGGGCGGCCAGGTTGCGGAGCGTCCATGCCGCGAATTGTCGGACAGATCCTTCGCCGGGCGCCACGTCGCCCCACGGTCCCCTGGTTTTTGCGCAGAATCGATTCGTTCAACCAAGAGATCCGACATGGCCGAAAGACTGATTGACAAACTGAAGGGCTACGACGAAGCGCGTGCAGGCGTCCCCGGCGAACATTGGCTCGCCTTCGCCGCCGGCCTGGGTCTGTGGGTCGCCACCCGCCGGCATCCCTCCGTTCCGGTGCGCGTCGTCGCATCGCTGCTCGGCACGCTGCTGGTGGCGAGATCGGCGACGGGACGCGACGTGCCGCCGCTGCTGCGCCGACTGCCCTTTGCCGGCCGGGCGCCGCGGCGCCACGACTGGATCGGCTGAAGGCCGCCACCGGCCCGATCTGCGCCCAATACAACACACCCCTCCTGGCGGATGTACTTTCCCGTAACCTTGCTTACAGTGGCGGGTTCTCGAAGTATCCGAGACCGAACAACAAGGGTGGGGACGATGAAAATCTGGCACAAGCTCCTGGTCGCGCCGCTGGTGGCGATCCTGTTTCTCCTGGGCGTGGGGATCGCATCCGTGGCGCTGCTCGCGAGCCAGGGCATGAGCCTGGCCGAGCTCGTGCGCGTGCGCGGCGCGGGGATCACGGCGGTCATGGCCGCGTCCCGCGACATGAGCCAGGTCCACACGGGCACCTACTGGCTGTTGATGGGCGCGGGCGACATTCCGCAGGACAAGGCACGGACCCTGGCCGCCGAACACCTCCGCAAGGTCGACGAGACGATCGGCAAGATGGCCGAGTACCGCACCCTGCCCTTCCTCCTTCCGGCGGAGCAGCAGCACGCCGAGGCCATCCTCGCATCGCAGAGGACCTACCGTCGCGAGGTCGACAAGGCGCTGCAGGCCGCGCTGGCCAACGGTCCCGACGCGAAGGCCGCGATGAACGCGGCCGACACGGCCTACCAGCAAAGCGTCAAGGCGGTCGACGCCTTGTCGGATCTCGAAGGCGTCCTCGCGCGCGAGTCGGCCAAGGAGGGCGCGGCCGCTTTCAAGACGACGGCGGGATCCTTCATCGCCTGCATCCTGCTGGCCATCCTGGCCGCGCTCGGCATCACGCTGGCCATGGCGCGCGCCATCGTTCGCCCCCTTCAGGCGGCCTCCGCGGCCGCCCATGACATCGCGCAAGGCGACCTCACCACTCACATCGTCGTTCGGGGCAAGGATGAAACGGCGGACCTCCTGCGGGCCCAGTCCCGCATGCAGCACGACCTGCGCCGGGTGGTCTCGGAAGTCCTCGCCGGCGCCCACGCCATGTCCCGGGCGAGCTCGCAGATCGCCCAGGGCAACCAGGAGCTGTCGCAACGCACGGAGATGCAGGCCAGCACGCTGGAGGAGACCGCCAGCTCGCTGGAGGAACTGACGTCGACGGTGCGGCAGAACGCCGACAACGCGCGGCAGGCCAGCCAGCTCGCCGTGGACGCCTCGCACGTCGCGCGCCAGGGCGGCGAGGTCATGGGCCAGGTGGTCCAGCGCATGGCGGGCATCTCCGGCTCTTCGCGCCGGATCTCCGACATCATCAGCGTCATCGACGGCATCGCGTTCCAGACCAACATCCTCGCCCTCAATGCCGCGGTGGAGGCCGCCCGTGCCGGCGACCAGGGCCGGGGCTTCGCCGTCGTCGCCGCGGAGGTGCGCAACCTCGCGCAACGCAGCGCGGCCGCGGCGCGGGAGATCAAGACGCTGATCGCCGAGTCCGCTGTACAGGTGGATGCGGGCGCGCAGCTGGTGGACTCCGCGGGCGCGACGATGACGCAGATCGTCGCGTCGGTGAACAAGGTGAGCAGCCTGATCGCGGAGATCGCCGCCGCCAGCGAGGAGCAGAGCAGCGGCATCGGCCAGGTGAACACGGCCACCACCCAGATGGACCTGGTGGTGCAGCAGAACGCCGCGCTGGTGGAAGAAGCGAGCGCCGCGACCGCGGCCATGAAGGCCCGCGCGGACGCACTGCTGCAGGTCGTCTCCCGGTTCCGCCTGGGGGCGGAGGATGCGGAGCTGCTTTCCCATCCCGAACCGCGCAATGAGCCGGGTCCGTCCCTCTCCGCGCCCCGCATCCGGCCGGCAGTGCAGTCGCTGCCTCGCATTGCGCAGCCCTTGCAGGCGTCCGGAGCCGGTGGCGGCTGGCAGCAGTTCTGAGGGACCAGGACAGCAGCCGCACCGGCCGGATCAGTCCAGCAGCTCGCGCAGCTGCGCCACCGCATGGCCGGCGGCCCGCTCGCCTTCGGCAATCGCGCTGGGGGCCCGGTGGAAGTCCATGGCGACGAGGCCCGACAGCCGCGGCCGCACCAGCACGTCCGCGGGTTCGCCGGCCAGCCTGCTCTGGGTGATGCGGACCTGCATGATGTTCAGGCTGGTGAGCAGCACGTCCACGAGCGAGGGCATTTCCGCGGCGTCGAGCGAGCGCTGGCGGAAGCGGCCGAACAGCGCCTCGACCAGCCGGTTCCGCGCGGAGTCGGATGCCTGCGCCGCGATCTCGTCGGCTTTCGCGCGGCGGCCGATCAGGTCCCAGTTGAGGTCCACCGCGATGACGATCTCGGCGCCCAGGGCCCGGCAGAGCGACACCGGCACCGGGTTGACGAGGCCTCCGTCGACCAGCAGCCGGCCATCGCGGGCGACCGGCGTGAGCAACCCGGGCAGTGCGATGGAAGCCCGCACCGCATCGATCACGGGGCCTTCCCGCAGCCAGACTTCACGGCCCGTGGTCAGCTCGGTGGCGACGCAGCCGAATTTCCTTCCCAGCCGTTCGATGCCGGCGTCCTGGAACTGCGAACGAAAGAAGTCCACCAGCTTCTGGCCCTGCATCAGGCCGCCGGCCATCCGCCAGTCGATGAGGTTCGAGACGGCCTGCCAGTCCAGCCTGCGCACCCAGGCCTCGAGGTCGTCCAGGCGGCCGGCGGCATAAGCGGCGCCGACCAGCGCGCCGATGGAGGTGCCGCAAACCACCTGGGGCGAAATCCCCGCCGCTTCCAGGGCGCGGATCACCCCGATGTGCGCCCAGCCGCGCGCCGCGCCGCCGCCAAGGGCGAGACCGATCCGGGGTGGGGATGGGGACACGATGCGATAGCCGGTGTGATGCCGGCGATCGTAGCAGCGGGTTCGCCATCAGCGAGAATCGCCCCAGCATGAAGCACCCCACCTCCCTGGCGCTCGGCGCCGCCGCCGTTGCCGTGGCCATCGGCCTCTGGCACCAGTGGGACAGGCTGGGGGCGACGGTCGAACAGTCGATCGACACCCTCGACCCCGCCAGGGTCCAGCTGATTCGCACGCCGGGCGGCTTCCTGCAGGTCAGCGAGATGCGCAAGGTCGAGGAGTTCGCGTGGCAGACCTCCTGGGATTGCCCGGTAGTGGATTGCAGCAACCTGCCCCGGACCGTCTCCCGCATCCGGGTGACGGCGCACTACGTCTACCGCATTCCGCTGGCGTCGGAATGGCGACTCGAGCCGGACGGGGACGGGTACCGGCTGGTCGTGCCCCAGGTGCAGTTGCAGGCGCCCGTGGCTTTCGATACGCGCAGTGCCGAGATCGCCACCTCCAGCAGCCTGTTCGCGCCCGCCGCAAGCGCCAACCGCGACAAGGTGCTGCGCCACCTCGGGCCGGAACTGGCGCAGCGCGGTGCCAGCGCGCCTTACGTCGACGCGCAGCAGCGGGCAGCGGAATCGACGGTGCGCGAGTTCGCGCAGAAGTGGATGCGCGAGCAGGGCAAGGCGCTCAGGAAGCCGGTGCGGGTGGTCTTCCAGGGACCCCATCCCGCCTAGTCGCAGGCGTGCTGCTGAGCTTGCCCGCAAGGGCAATTCACGGGAGCGCAGGATATCTTTACACAGCAGATGTGCAACCCGTCGGACTGCAGCCCGTGCGGCTGTCGGAACCCGGCGTGACGCAGCGCCGCGAGGGTTTCACGCGCAGGCGCTGAAATATGATTCAGCACGCACTCCACTCCTGGAGCGCGTGAATTTGACAATGATCGACGAGGTTGCAGAAATGGGCAGTATTTCGACGGCGGAACCCTGGAGCTTCGAGCGGGCCGACTCGCTGATGTCGCTCCTGCAGGCGGCGCTGTCTGCGCGCAGCCAGGCCGACTGGTCGCGCTGGCTGCAGGTCGACATCCAGGAATTCCTCCCGCACGACATCCTGATCGCCGCCTGGGGCGACTTCAAGTCGGGCGTGGTCGGCTACGACGTGATCACGCAGAGCCCCGCCCTGCTCGAACACGCGCTGCCCAAGGACATCATCGAGCCCCTGATGGAGACGGTGTTCGACCACTGGCTGGCCGGCGGCCAGGAGCCCCTGGCGATCGACACGCGCATGCTGCGCAGCGTCGGCAGCGGACTGTTCACCAAGTCGCCGTACGCCCTGGTGCACGGCGTGCAGGACCACCGCAGCCGCTACGACTGCATCTATGTCTTCATCGGTGGCGACAAGCTCTCCACTCCCTCCTGCGCGCAGCTGTGCCGCATGGCCCTGCCCTTCATCGACACCGGTTTCCGCCAGCTCGCCGACCGCGGCCGGCAGCTCGCCCAAGCCGAGATGCCGGACACCGGGTTCGGCAGCTGCTACTCGGACGTCCCCTTCGTGCGGCGGCCGCCGCACGAACAGGATGCGCTTCCCGACGTGGTCGAGGCCGAGGCCGATGATTCGTGGGACGACTACGTCCCCGGCGAGCGCAGCCCCCTCAGCGGGCGCGAGCTCGAAGTGATGCAGTGGGTGCGGATGGGCAAGACCAATTCGGAGATCGCTATGATCCTGAACCTCAGCACCTTCACGGTGAAGAACCACATGCGCCGCATCTACAAGAAGCTGGATGTGCTCAACCGGGCGCAGGCCGTCGGCAGCCTTGACAGCATGCAGCGCCCCGGCCAGGCCCGCAGCGCCGAGCGCCCCACGGCCGGTCCCGCCAAGTTGGCGCCCTTCCGCGCCGTCGAATCCCGCAGGACCCCGCACCCCCAATAGACGCTGAATGTACGAAGCCTACTATGGCCTGAAGGAGAAGCCGTTCTCCATCCAGCCGGATCCGGACTTCCTCTTCATGAGCAAGCGGCACCGGCTCGCCTACACGATGCTGGAGTACGCGATCCAGAACCACGTGGGCTTCTCCGTCATCTGCGGCGAGATCGGCAGCGGCAAGACCACGCTCGTGCGCAAGCTGCTGGCCGCGCTCGACGGCTCGGTCACGGTCGGCCTGGTCTACAACACGCATGCCGAGATGGCCGACCTGCTGGAATGGATCATGCTGGCGTTCGGCCAGCCGTACCAGGCCGCCACCAAGGTCGAGCGCTACGACCGCTTCCAGCAGTTCCTGCTGAACGAATACGCCGCGCGGCGGCGCGTCGTGCTCGTGGTCGACGAGGCCCAGAACCTCAGCCCGGCGGCCCTCGAGTCGCTGCGCATGCTCTCGAACATCAATGCCGACAAGGACCAGCTGCTGCAGGTGATCCTGGTCGGCCAGCCGCAGCTCAAGGAATTGCTCAACCGCCCCGAGCTGCACCAGTTCGCGCAGCGCGTCGGCGTGGACTTCTACATCCCGCCGCTGGGCGCTCCCGAAGTGGGGCTCTACATCCGGCACCGCCTCAAGGTGGCCGGCCGCCAGCAGGAGCTGTTCTCCGAAGGCGCGATCGGCATGATCGCGGAGGCGTCGAAGGGCGTGCCCCGCACCATCAACATCCTGTGCGACATGGTGCTGGTCTACGGCTATTCCGCCGAGGCCTCGATCATCGGAACGGACCTCGTGGACGAAGTGCTGCAGGACCGCAGGGACTACGGCATCCTGCGCAGCGAGCCGGCCTGATCAGCCAGGGCGGCACCCTGCCGCCCCGAGCCCCGCCTCAGTAGTAGCCGCTGTTGGCCATGGTCAGCGGCGCCATGTTGACGGCCACCCCCAGCACGTTGAAGCGCGCCAGGTGCCGCTTGGTTTCCTCGATCTCGCGGGTGGTGCTGCTGCCGCTGCCTATCACCACCAGGACGCAGTCCACCCGCGGCAGCACCGCGATCACGTCGTCCACCGCGGTCACCGGCGGCAGGTCGATCACGACGATGCGGTCCGGCGACGCATCGCGCAGTCCCTTGATCAGGTGGCTGACGCCGTCCGAGGCCAGCACGTCGGCGGCGCCCGTCACCCGGTGCTGGGTCGCCAGCACCTGGAAGCCGGGAATGCCCGCGTTCACGATGGCGCTGCCCACGTCCACCTCGCCGGCCAGCACCTCGTTCAGGGAATTGCCGACCGGCAGCCCCAGGTAGGTCGCGACGCTCGGGCGGCGCAGGTCGAAGTCCACCAGCAGGGAGGTCTTCGACGGGTGGTGCGCGATGCTCATGGCGAGGTTGATCGACACGACGGTCTTGCCGGAGGCCATGGAGGGCGACGTGACGGCGATCGTGCGCCAGCCATGCTCCTGCATCCTCTGCAGCACCTGCGTGCGCAGCAGGTCGAACGACTGGCGCAGCGGGTTGCCCTGGTCCAGCCCCACGATCCGGTGCTGCTGCAGGTGGAACGGATCCAGCCGGACCAGGTCCATGGGCACGGCGTCCATCGTCTCCCGGGGCAGCGGCGGCAGGTCGATGGTGCGCGGCTCCCAGGCCGGGGCAGCCTGCGGCGCGCCTGCCTGGGCACGCGCTCGTTCGATGGCGAGTTTGATGCGTTCCATTGTTTTCAGCCCATCCGGGTGATTGCCTTCATGACCAGCGTATCCAGCGGCACGAAGAGGAAGTGGACGAGCCCGAGCAGCAGCAGGCCCACCACCAGCGCGCCGCCGGCCGCGGCCATCACCTTCTGCCTGTGATGGGCCGCTTCGCCAGGCACGGGGATGACGGGCACCGCCACCAGCGGTTCCTGGCCCCAGATGGCCCTGATCTGGCCGATGCCGCGCACGGTGCCGCGCATGGCTTCCAGCAGGGCGACCGCCGCGACGGCCGCCGCCATGGCGACGATGAAGCTCATGGCCAGCAGCTTCTTGCGATTCGGCTTGATCGGGTTGTCCGGCCGCGTCGGGGCGTCGAGCACCGTGAAGCGCTCCGCCTTCTGGCCGCCTTCCAGGTTTTCCGCCATCTCCGCCGACATCTTCTTGCCGAGGATCTCCTCGTACTTCTTCTGTGCGCTCTGGTAGTCGCGCGTCAGGGCCAGCAGCCCGCGCTCGACCTGCGGCGACCGCACCATGGACACGTCCATCTCGCCCAGCCGCTGGCGCAGCGCGGCCCTTTGCGCGGCAAGCACCCGGATGCGCTCGCGCAGTGCGTTCGCGCGGCCGTCGAAACGGGCGGCGGCCACGGCCGCGGGCGAGCGCCGCGGGGCGGCCGCGGGGGAATTGGCGGCGTCCGCGGCCGCGACGCGTTCCAGCGCCTCGACCTTGCGCCGGGCGGCGCGCAGGTCGGGGTGGCTGTCGGTGTAGATGGCCGCGAGCCGTGCCAGTTCGAGCCGCGCGGCGCGCAGTTCGGCCTGGGCGGGGTCTGCCGCCGCGGCGGATACCGGCGGCGGCTCCGCCATCGCGGCGGCGCGTTCGCCTTCGAGGGCGCGCAGGGCCTCCTCGGCGCTCGCATGGTCGCGCTCCACCTGGCGCAGGTCGGCTTCGACCCGCTGCAGGGTCGCCATCCCGAGCGCCACGTTCTCCGGCAGGGCGCCGGCGTGTTGCTGCTTGTACCTGGCCACCTGCGCCTCGATCGCGTCGACCTCCTTCTTCAGCTTGTCGGCCTCCTGCGTCAGGAACTCGGTGGTCTGCGCCGCGCGCTGGGTGCGCACCTTGACGTTTTCCTCGATGAACAGGTTGACCAGGTCGGCGGCGACGGCCTGGGCCACTTCCGGGCGCCGGTGCTCGAAGGCGATGGTGAAGGAAATGGTGGCGGGCCCGGAACGATTGGGATCCAGGTTGGCCTGCACCAGCTCGACGGCGATGGTCTTGCGCAGGACCTCGACCCGTTCCGACGGCGTGAAGCCGGGGCCGGCGTCCGCGAACAGGCCGTGCCTGTCGATGACGCGCAGCAGGTTTTCGCGCGTCATGACGCGCTGCTTGATGACTTCGATGCGCTCGTCCGCGCTCGCGTTGGGGGCGCCGGGGACGAGGTCGCCCGGCTGCTGCGACTCGATGAGGATCGAGCCGGAGGAGCGGTAGACGGGCGGGATGAGCATCGACACCGCCGCGCCCAGGGCGAAGACGACCGCGAAGGTGCCGGCGATCATCCATGCGCGGCGCTGGGCGATCGCCAGGTAGTCGGACAGCGTCAGTTGGTAGTCGTTCATGTCGATTTCAAAGATCCGCCGCGGTGTAGGTGAACACCACCCCGATCCGGTTGCTCCGGGCCGTGCCTTCCGGCCCTTGCTGGCGTTGCGTGGAGGCCTTCAGGGACACCTGCCACGATTCGCTCCATTGCCGCGTCCATGCGGCGCTCGCCAGGGTGCGCTGGCTGCGCGCCGCGCTTTCGCGGGCATGGCCGGCTTCCACGTCCACCCGCGTCAGGGGATCGAGATCGTAGCGGAATCTCAGCTGCAATTGGTCCGCCAGCACCAGTCCTCCGAACGTGGCGTTCACCACCGGCGTGCGCGACAGCTCGAGTCCGGCGAACCAGCGTTCGGCCGTGTAGCCGGCCTTGACGGCGCCTTGCCAGCCGGTGCGGGAGGACGGCTGCAGGAAATGGACCGGCCCGGCGGCCGCGTCCACGCGCAGGGCTTCGCTGAATTCGTGGTCCACGCCGGCCAGCGCGCCGACGACGGTGGAGCGCTGGGCCGGCGTGGGATCGGGGACCGTGGCCGCGCCGGCTTCGGAGCGGTAGGCCTGCCCGTTCAGCGTCGCGTACCAGGTCTGCCGCTCGTTGCGGGCGCGCGCATAGCGCACCGCCGCGGTGGTGCGGCTGAAATCGGGCGTGGTCGTGCCGCTGTAGCGCTCCCACTCCTGGCTCAAGTCCGTCGACAAGGCGGTTCGCGCATCGAGGTCGCGCTTCCATGTGCCGTGGATGCCGTACAGCGTGCGCGAGCCGTCGACCCCGAGCTGGACCTGCTCGGTCAGGCCGGCGTCGCGCAGGGCGCTGCGGTCGTACACCAGCGCGAGCTCGGTCGTGTTCAGGGGGTCCGCATGCTTCCAGAAGGCGCGCAGCCGGGGATCGGCCCGGTCTTTCGCGACTTCCTGGTTGCTGCTTTTTTCGAGGGTCAGCCCCATGTCGACGCCGAACTCGTTGGCGTCCAGGACGTAGCGGGTGGTGAGGCTGGGCGTCAGCCGCAGCCAGTTGGTGCTGCCGGCCGGCACGGTGGCCATGGTCGGATTGGAGTCGTGCTCGATCTCCATGGGGACGACGAGCGACTGGATCCACCGTGTCTGGGCGAACGCGCCCGTCGCCCCTGCCGCGCCCGCTGCCAGCAGCAGGCCCTGGGCGACGCATCGCGCGACCGGCGCTGCGCGGCTGTGCACGCTCAAGGCACCATCACGGTGTCGCCGGGGCGCATCACGACGTTGGAGTCGAGCGCCCTGCCCCGGAGCAGGTCGCGGTAGCGCACCCGCAGCGTGTCCTCGCGTCCGTCCGGCAACTTGCGCAGGACCACGATCGAATCGGAGTCCGCGAACCGGTCCAGGCCCCCGGCCTGGCTGAGGACCTGCAGCACGGTGGTGTCCCCGCTGGTCAGCGGCACCGGGCCCGGCTTGAGCACCTTGCCGAGCACATAGACGCTGTTGCCCTCCGTGGAGAGCACGACGACGCTGACCACGGCTTCGGGGATGTACCGCTTCAGGCCGTCGCGGATGCGCTGCTCCACTTCCACCGCGGTGCTTCCGGCCACCATGATGCGGCCGACCAGGGGAAAGCTGATGCTGCCGTCCGGCAGCACCCGCACTTCCCTATTGAGGGCGTCCTCCTTCCACACGGAGATCTGCATGCGGTCGCCGTGCCGCAAGGCGTAGGTCTGGGCCGTGGATTGGGCCCAGGAGTTGAAAGCGACGATGAACAGGAACAGGAAGGACGCGCAGCGAGAGACCATGGGATCGATCAATCCAGAAAGTGGCCGCGGGCCGGAGCCCCGTGGCCGGGTTCAGAACCGGCGCCGCGCGGAGATTCCGAGGAATGCAAGCAGCGCGGAGCCGAACAGCCAAAGCGCGCCGGGAAGGGGCGCCTCGGATGCTTTGCCGGTTTCGATACTGTAGATCGGTTCGCTCTTGCTGGGGGCCGTGGCCCAGCCGGATCGTGCGGAAGGCGACGCGACATCGGAGACGGCAACGATGTTCCCGCCGCGCGCATACGTGCTGCCGGGGCCGCCGACGACCGGCATGGCCGTGCCGGAGGGCTGCGCCGCCACGAGGGAGACGGGGGCTTGCAGCGGGCCGGCGGCGGCGTGGGCGAAGCCGGAGAAGGCCAGCATCGTGGCAGCGCCCAGGACTGCGAGGCGTGCGGTGTTCATTTTGTGCGACTCCCAAAACTCTTGTGTATGGGATGCAGAGTAAGGCTCATCGAGTCGCGCCACAATGGGCCGATGGTGCCATGCCGTGTCGTCAGCCGCCTCGCCTCAGTATGCGTTCTTGCCCGACAAGGCCCGCGTCGTGCGAACGAGAATCGCGAGGTCGCTCCACAGCGACCAGTTGTTGATGTACTCGATGTCGCTCTCCACCCGCAGCATCATCATGCCGAGGTCGCGCGTCTCGCCGCGGTAGCCGCGCACCTGGGCCAGCCCGGTGATGCCGGGCTTGATCTTGTGGCGCGCGAAGTAGTGCGCGATCTGCTGGGCATATTCCAGGTCGTGCTGCACCGCGTGCGGCCGCGGCCCCACCAGGGACATCTCCCCCCGGATCACGTTGAAGATCTGCGGCAGTTCGTCCAGGCTGGTGCGGCGTAGGAAAGCGCCTACCTTCGTGACGCGCGGGTCGTTCTTGGACGCCTGCACCACGACGCCATGGTCGTCGTGCACGTACATGCTGCGGAACTTCCAGATGTAGAAGCGCTTGCCGCCCCAGCCGAGCCGGGCCTGGCGGAAGAACACCGGCCCGGGGCTGTCGAGCTTGACCGCGATGGCGATGGCCGCCAGCACCGGGGTGAGCAGGACCAGCAGCACCATCGACAGGATGATGTCCTCGGCCGTCTTCAGCAGGCGCCGGATGCCGATCAGCGGGGTCTCGGAGAGCGTGAGGACGGGGACGCCCGCGATCGAGCTCACCGTGTGGTTGACCAGCGGGAGCGAGAAGATGTCGGGGACCCAGTGGACCGCCACGTGCTTGTCCAGCAGCCGGAAGTACAGGCTCTCGATGATGTTCGACGCGTTGAGCGGGATGGCGAAGTAGACGGTGCGCACCTGGTGCTGGTCGATCAGTTCCACCAGCTGGTCGAGGCGCCCCAGCACGGGGGAGGTCGGGCCGAAGGTCTCGCCGTCCGGTTCGGGGCCGCCGTCGGCCGGCGGCAGGCTCACCAGGCCGACCACCGTCTGGCCCAGCCATTCGCTGCGCTGGATGCGCTGGTCCATGAAGGCGGCGATGCGGCCGGTGCCGACGATGATCACCCGGTCCAGCTCCGCCGAGCGGCGCAGCATCTCCTTGAAGGAAATCCTCACGACGAAGTGCAGCGCGGCCTGCACCACGTAGCCTATGACGAACAGCTGCCCGAGCAGCAGCCGGGAGAAGGTCTCGCTCTGCTTGGTCAGGAAACCCAGCGCGATCAGGATGAAGAAGGTGAGCGTCCAGGCCTGGAACAGGTCCAGCGCCTTGCGCGTGAACGTCATGTTCTTGCGGTAGATGCCGAACGAGTTGTAGATGAGGCCCAGCGTGCAGAGCAGCAGGAAGACGAACACCGTGTAGTGCGCCGTCAGGGCGCCGATGTGGTGCGTGATCAGCAGGTAGCAGAGGCCGACGACGGCCAATCCATCGAGCACGGCCTGGAGGTCCGTGATGCTGCTGCGCCGCTGGATGACGGCGGCCTTCGTAAGGATCTGCTGTGGCATGCTCTTCCGCAAAGATAGCGCGGCAGTCTAACCGCCGCAACGACACCAAGGGGCCAATGGCCGGCTCAACGTTGCCGGCTCGTGCGCACCCACTCCTTCTGGCGCTTGAACAGGAAGCCGGCGTAAACCGGAATTTTCTTCAGCACATAGAGCGGCGCGGAGGCCAGCTCGGACAGGCGCACCCAGCGCCGGCCCGCGCTGTACCACGCCAGCAGCACGGCCATGGCGAAGCCTGCCAAGGCCAGCGCGGCCGCCGCGGCGGCAAGGCCGCCCTGCCAGCCGCTGCCCGCCATCCAGGCGCCGAAGCCGCACGCCACCAGCACCATCAGGGCCAGCAGCGCCAGCGGCGGGATGCAGAGGTCCAGCGCCAGCGCCATCGCCCCCGCGTTGCGCGTGCGCAGGGCCCGCCACAACAGCGGCGGAACGGCCTTGACCAGCGACAGGTGCCCGTGCTCCCAGCGCTTCTTCTGCCCCTCCAGCGCGGCGTTCTCCAGCGGAAACCAGCTTTCCACCAGGGCGCCCGGGCACAGGATCGGCGGCTGGCCGGCAGCCGCCAGCTTCAGCCCGAGCTGCTGGTCCTCGGCCAGGTGGCCGCTCGCGAAGGCGTCGCCCGCGACGCAGGACCAGGGGAAGCCCATGCCGGTTCCCATCAACTGGCATGGCAGTCCCAGCCGGTGCATGCCGAACGGGCGGACCTGGTTGTGCATGGCCCAGGCGAAGGCTGCCATGCGAATGCGCAGGGAACTGCCCGGTGGCGCCAGCATCAGGTTGAGTGCCTGGACCGGCCGCTGCAAGTCCGCGGCAGTGGCCGCCAGCGCGTCCAGCGCGCCGGTGGCCGGAGTGGTATCGGCGTCGATCACGAGCACGACCTGCGGCGGGTTCGCGGCCAGGTGGGCCACGCCGAAGGCCAGCGCATGGCCCTTGCCGCGCGCCATCGGATCCTGCCGTTCGATGACGTCGGCGCCCAGCGCCCGTGCCTCGGCCGCGGTGGCGTCGGTGCAGTTGTCCGCCACGACCAGCAGCCGCCCGTTCGCGGGAAGCTGCTTCAGCACCGCCGCGATCGGGCCGCCGATCGTGCCGGCCTCGTCGTGCGCCGGCATCAGGACCACATAGGAGGGAAGCGGCGCCCCGCCTGCCGCAACGGCCCGCGGCCGGTACCGCCACCCGGCGAGCACCTGCACGACGAGCAGCAGCACCAGCAGGCTGACCATGAAGATCCAGGCGCCGCCGACCGCGAACAGCAGCGCGTTCAAGGCTTGCTCCCGAACAGCTGCATCAGCCTGCGCGCCCCGCCGGCGGCGGAGTGGCGCCGGGTCACGCGCTCGCGCGCGCTGCGGCCCATCGCCGCCAGCCGGGCCGCGTCGGCATGCATCAGCTCGGTCCATGCCGTGACCAGCGCGCCGCAATCTCCCGCCGGCACCAGCCAGCCTTCCTTGCCGTCGCGCACGAGCTCCGGGATGCCGGCGATGCTGGTGGTGACGACCGGACGCCCCAGCGCCATCGCCTCCATGATCACCACCGGCAAGCCTTCGGCGAAACTGGGCAGGATGAGGGCCCGCGCCTGCGACAGCAGGGCCCGCACCTGCTCGCCGCTCACCCAGCCCGTGATGCGCACCCGGCTGCGCAGGTCGTATTCGTCGATCAGGCGTTCCAGTTCCGGCCGCATCTCGCCGTCACCGGCCAGCACGAGCTCGAAATCCTCGCCGCGCTGCGCCATCTCGCGCGCGGCGGAGAGCAGCAGCAGCTGGCCCTTCTGCTCGCACAGGCGGCCGACACAGACCACCATGCGCGAGTCGGGGGCGGACTCGGGCGCGGCCTGGGTGAAGGCTTCGTCCACGCCGCACCGCACGACCTGCACCTTCGGCCACTGCGCGTGCGGGATCCAGCGATACAGCTGGCTGCGCCCGAACGAGCTGATGGCCGCAACGAAGGCGGCGTCCCCCACCTTGTCGGCGAGGTGCAGTCCCGCCGGCATGTCGAATTCCTCCGGGCCATGGACGGTGAAGGAATACGGCGGGCCGCCGAGCCGGGCGCAGAGCATCGCCACTTCCGCCCCGTTGGTGCCGAAGTGCGCATGCACGTGGGACACGCCCTCGCGCTGGGTGAGTTCCCGCAGCAGGCACGCCTGCAGCAGGTAGGCCAGGTGCACCGGCCAGGGCCGGGGCGACATCCGCGCCATGCCGACCGCGCAGCGGGCCGCCGCGAGGAAGCGTGCGGGCGATGCCAGGAAGGCCCGCAGCGACGCGGCCAGCAAGGGCTTGCCATCCTTCAGCAGGTAATGCGTCTTCTGGCGCTCCGCCTCGTCGGCCGGGTCCACCACCGCATCGCGCCAGCCCCGCGACGCGACGCGCAGCACGCTCGTGCCCAAGGCCTCGAGCGCCAGGATCTCCCGGCGGATGAAGCTGTGGCTGACCTTCGGGTACTGGTTGATCAGATAGGCGACGCGCATCATCTGTGTTCGATCAATCGCGCCGGCCTCGACCCCAGCAGCGTGCGGGCGAACCGGAGGACGCCGACGAACTCGGGGAACCGGGCGAGCACCAAATAGAAGGCCCGCGTGAATCCGCCGGGCTGGCGCGACACGCGCAGCACCTGCACCGGGTACACCAGCAGCAGCAGCAGGAACCACGGACTCACGGCCACGGTGAGCAGCAGGACCGCCAGGGGAAGCAAGCCACCGTAGAGGATCGCGCGCAGGGTCTCGCGGACCCAGTGGCGCTCCTTGTCCATGCCGTGCAGCCACGCGCCTTCGGCGAAGGCGAAGCCTCCCCGCATGGTGCGCCGCCACCACTGGGCGAAACGCGTCATGTCCGCGTCGTGCAGCGCCATCTCCGCGGCCAGCCGGTGCACCCGCCAGCCGGCCTGGCGCAGGCGCACGCACAGCTCCGGTTCTTCGCCGGCGATCAGCTGCTCGCGAAAACCCCCTGCCGCCTGGAACGCGGACACCCGCATGAGCGCGTTGCCTCCGCATGCCTTGGCATCCCCCGGCGGCGCGTCCCATTCCCAGTCGCACAGGCGGTTGAACACCGAGTGCTGGGGGTTGCGCTCGCGCAGGCGCCCGCAGGTGACGGCGACCTGCGGCTCCTGCCGGAGGAAGGCGACCGCTTCGGCCAGCCATTGCCCGTGCAGCTCGCAGTCGCCATCGACGAACTGCACGAATTCCACGTCGGGATGCAGCTCCAGCAGCTTGCGCACGCCGGCATTGCGGGCCCGCGCGGCCGTGAAGGGCCGCGACAGGTCCAGCGGGATGCCGTGGGCGCCGAAGCGCCGCGCCAGCTCCAGCGAGCCGTCGGTCGAATCCGAGTCGACGTAGACGACTTCGCATTCACCGAACGGAATGGCGGACAGGCAGACGCGCAGGCGCTCGCCCTCATTGCGTCCGATCACGACGACACCGATGCGCGGATTCATGCGTGCTACC
This sequence comes from Ramlibacter sp., assembly GCA_021323335.1. Classification (GTDB taxonomy): domain Bacteria; phylum Pseudomonadota; class Gammaproteobacteria; order Burkholderiales; family Burkholderiaceae_C; genus Ramlibacter. The sequence goes on along the minus strand of JAJTCN010000024.1, from coordinate 41,009 downwards.
GGGTGGGCTGGCTGCCGAAGCTGGTGGTGCGCGCCAGCTGGAAGGTGACGCGGCTGCACTGGAACTGCTTGCGCGCGGACGCGGCCCTGCCCTTGAGCAGGTCCTTGGCCGCGAGGATGCCGTCGCCGAGCAGGACGAGCGCCAGGTGCGCCCAGACGCCGGCCAGGCCGAAGTGCTTGCGCGTGTAGAGCAATTCGCTCTCGGTCTGGATCACGGAGATCTGCCGTTCCTGGCTCAGCGCGGAAACCGACTTGGCGCTCTCGCCGCCCAGGTGGACGACGGTGGCGGAAGGGAGGTAGGCGACGCTCCAGCCCGCGTCGCGGGCGCGCCGGCAGTGGTCGACCTCCTCGCAATACAGGAAGAAGCGCGGGTCGAACAAGCCGATCTCGTCCAGCACCGCACGCCGCACCAGGTAGTAGCAGCCGGTGACCCAGTCGCATTCGGCTTCCTGGTCATGGTCTTCCTCGCTGTCCAGGCGCGCACCGCGCACCGGCAGCAGCCTCTGCAGTCCGGTGCGGCGCAGGAAGGCGGTCAACGGCGTCGGGAAGGAGCGGCGGGATGGCTGCAGCGTGCCGTCGGCATGCGTCAGGCGCACCCCGAGGATGCCGCAGCGCGGGTGCGCATCCATGTACGCGAGGGACTTGCCCAGCGTGCCGGGCGCCATGAAGGCGTCCGTGTTCAGCAGCAGCACGTAGTCGGACCGCACGTGCTCCAGAAGCTGGTTGTTGGCGCGGCCGAAGCCCACGTTCTGCGTGTTCTGGATGAAAACCTCGCACGGCAGGCCGGTGCGCATCTTCTCGCCGGAGCCGTCGGACGACGCGTTGTCCACGGCCAGCACGCGCAAGGTGAAGCCCTCGCGTTCGGCCTGGTCGAGCGTCTTGCGCAACTCGTCGATCAGGTGCGCAGAGTTGAAGCTCACGAGCAGCACGTCGACGACGCGCGTCGCCGCGCTCGCCGGCCGGTTGGTCTGGGCCTCGATCATGACTTGGTTTCCATCCTCGCTTCGCAACACCTTGCATCTCCCTCCGGTCCATGGCGGAAGCCTCCGCATGAGCCACGATGAAGGATACCGCCACGGGACCATTTAACGGGGCAATGACGCGGTCATCGCGCGATTCGAGGCATCGGCCTACAAGCGGTTGGCACGTTGGAACCAATGGCCGCGGTGCGGCGAGCCATAGCATTGCTGAAGTTCAAACAACAGGGAGAAGTGCCATGGCGGCATCCGGTCGATTTGCGCTGGGTCACGCGCTGATCCACCGCCACGGGTTCGAGGAAGCGGTCCAGGAGGTGGTGCGGCTGTCGGTGCGCCCCGCCCCCTCCTTCGTCGTCACCCCCAATGCGGACCAGGTCGTGAACCTGGAGGAAGACGACGCGCTGAGGGCGGCCTATTCCCGCGCCGACCTGGTCGTGCCGGACGGCATGCCCGTCGTGTGGGCGTCCCGGGTGCTCGGCACGCCGCTCAAGGAGCGCGTGACGGGCTCGGACCTCATGCCCAAGCTCTGCGAAATCGCCGCCCAGCGGCGGCTGAAAGTCTTCTTCATGGGCGGGATGCCCGGCGTCGCCGACCGCGCTGCCGCCAACCTCATCAAGGCCTACCCGGGCCTGAGGGTGACCGGCACGCTCTGCCCACCTCTCGGCTTCGAACGCGATGCGCAGCAGAACGCGGACATCGTGCAGGCCATCCGGCGCAGCGACGCCGACCTGGTGTTCGTCTGTTTGGGTTCGCCCAAGCAGGAGGTCTGGATCGACAAGCACCTCTCGCAGTTCGACAAGGGGGTGTTCCTCGGTGTCGGCGCCGCGATCGACTTTTGCGCCGGCACGGTCCAGCGCGCTCCGCAGTGGATGCGCAGTTCGGGGCTGGAGTGGCTGTACCGGCTCTCGCAGGAGCCGCGCAGGCTCATCGGGCGCTACACGAAGGACCTGTACTTCTTCGTGCTGGTGGCGCGCGAGCTGGCGCGCCGGCGCGCGCCCGGCAACTTCGCCGGCTAGGCGAACTGCAGCGCCGAGTGCGATCCGCGCTCGGCGCGCACTGACGCGCGCACCGCGCGGGCATAGCCCACCAGCAGGCCCGCCAGGCACCAGTACACCCACGGGATCACCACGATGCTGCTGACGCTGAAGATGGTGACCATCACGGCCACCTGCGCCGCCACCAGCGAGCGTCCCAGGATCTCGGCGTCCTCCTCCTTCGCCCGCTCCGCCTGCCTGCGTGCACCCATGGCCGAGAACAGCGCCGCCAGGAGCACGCCCGCGAACAGGGTCACTCCCACGAGACCGCTTCGCAAGGTCACCTCGATGTAGGAATTGACGATGTCGACGATGCCCTGCCCCTGCACCATCCCCATGGCCGCGAGGCGCTCGACATAGTCGGTCGATCCGAGCACCGGGTTCTCCCAGATCAGCATCCAGGACTTTTCCACCAGCCGCTGCCGGTAGTCGATGTTCCCGGTCTCCACGGTGCCGATGAAGGGGATCAGGTCGATCACGAAGCCGCCGAACGGCATCATGGCCAGCACCACGGCCGCCGCCAGGCCGCCCCCCACGAGCCGGCTCACGTTGCGCACCGGACGCGGCCCCAGCGCCACGTAGCCCAGCAAGCCGACGGCGGCACCGACCCAGGGCCCGCGCGAAAGCGCCGAGAACAAGCCGCCGCACAGCAGCAGGAACAAGGCGTTCCTCCGCCAGCCGGCGTCCAGGCGCTTGTGAAGGGGCAGGTACAGCAGCAGGCAGATCGCCAGCAGGTAGCCGAGCGCGATCGCATGCCCGGTGCTGCCCATCGCGCGCAGCAGCCCGCTGCGCCCGAGGTACAGCAACTCCTCGGACGACCCCCACCCCTGCACCAGGCCGGAATACAGCAGCCAGTAGCGCCCCGCCTCGAACAGGCCGACGGCCGACAGCAGCACCCCGGCGATGACCAGGGACGCCACCGCATCGCGGATCCGCGCCATGTCGCTGAAGGCGCGGCTGAACACGTAGTAGGGCAGGAACAGGTCGATGAACAGGTAGAAGGCGCCGCGGGCCGCCGACGTGACGGACTCCTCGCGCGCCAGCAGCACCAGCTCGACGGCGAAGTACCCCGCGAACAGCAGGTCCGCCAGGCGGGGCCAGCCGCGCTGCGGCACGCGCGGCAGCCGGACCAGCCGCAGAAACAGCGGCAACAGCAACACGAGCGACAGCAGTCGAGGGAAACTCAGGCTGAAGAAGAAGTTGATCAGGCCGAAGCCCGGGATGTCCAGCGGCGAGGGCGGCACGACGAACAGCAGCGCGAGGAACAGCGCCGGAACGTTCGCCTCCCGCGGCCGCGCCCAGATGAGCAGTGCGAGCGCGAGCAGCATGAACGCCCAGAAGTCGGCCAGGACGAATGCGGTGATGGTGAGTGCGAACCACAGCCCCCGGCGCAACGCATGCGCGCGGGGCAACTGCTCGGCTGCCAGCGGGCGGGCGAGCCACCAGGCTCCCATCCCGAGGACCATGAGGACGATGACGGCGCGGTGGGTTTCTGACACGAACGCGGGGAAGGGCCCGGTCTAGGGCGAAAGGACTATCGGGGAGGAAAGACGAAGCTCAACGCGGCGTCGAGAATAGCAGCCTATGCAACAGAATAGCAGGTTATGCAACAACCAAGCATCCTGAAGGCAGCCATGAACGCGGGTCTGTGGACCCTCGTCGGCCATGGCTCCAGCCAGGTGCTTCGGCTGCTGGGCAACCTGGTCCTCACCCGGCTGCTCGCGCCGGAATCGTTCGGTGTGATGGCTGTCGCCACGGTGGTGTCCATCGGCGTCGTCATGTTTTCGGACCTCGGCCTGCGGCAGGTGATCGTGCGCAGCAACCGGGCGGGCGATCCGGTCTTCATCAACACGGTCTGGACCATGCAGGTGCTGCAGGGACTGCTGGTGGCCGCGCTCATGGTGCTGATCGCGCTCGCGCTGGCCTTCGCGCAGCACCTGGGCTACACGCGGACCGGCAGCACCTACGGCAACCCCGTGCTGCCCTGGCTGATCGCCGGCCTGTCGCTGAGCGGCGTGCTCTGGGGCCTCGAGTCCACCAAGCTGGCCACCGCCGAAAAGGAGATGCTGCTGCGCCCGGTGGTCCTGATCGAACTCGGCAGCCAGGTCGCGGGGGTCGTGGCGATGGCCGCCATCGCCTTCGTGCATCCCACGGTCTATGTGCTGCTGGTCGGCGCCCTCGTCGCCGGCGCCGTCAAGGTGACCGCCAGCCACATGCTGCCCCGCGGCATCAACAACAAGTTCTTCATTTCCATGCCGGTGGCGCGCGAGGTCGTCAGCATCAGCAACTGGATCATCGTCTCGTCGGCACTGACCTTCCTCTCCGCCAACCTCGACAAGCTCATCCTGGCGTGGCTGCTCGGCTCCAACACCATGGGCCAGTTCGCGATCGCCGCGCTGCTCTCCGGTGCGGTGGTCGAAGTGGTCAACCGCATCTCCAGCCGCGTTACGTTCCCGGCCATCACCCGGGCGTATGAGCGCGACCACTCGGAACTGGCGCGCACCTACCATCGTTCGCGGATCCCCACGGACGCGTTCTGCCTGCTGGTGGCGGCCTTCCTCTTCTGGTTCGGGCCGGACGTAGTCCGCCTCCTCTACGACGACCGCTACCTGCAGGCCGGCGAATTCCTGCGCATCCTCGCCATCACCCTGGTCGGGGCCCGCTACTCCGTCGTGCCCTACATGTACCTGCTGGTCGGCCGCCCGGGCCTCATGGCCGCGGAACAGGCCTTCCGCCTCTGCGGCATCCTCGCCGCCATCGTGATCGGCTACCGGCTGTACGGCACCACCGGCGCGATGTGGGGCGTCGCGCTCGGCCAGCTGGCGGGCAACCTCGCGGGACTGGTGCTCTTCCAGCCGCGCCTGGGCCTGCTGTCCGTGAAGGGCGAACTGGCTTCGCTCGCGCTGTTCGCGGCCGCCTTCTTCCTGTTCGGCTTCGCCCACCAATGGGAGGGGCCGCACCTCGACGCCAACGGCGAGGTGACGACGCGTCCCGCAGCGACGCCTTCCGTACCAGCCAGCAGCGCTCCAAGGTAGAGGCAGACCGGTACGGGCCTCCTTCGCAGCGCTGACACAGGCGCGGCGACAGGGAGAACCCTCAGGTTTTTGCGCGGAACCACGCAAACGCGTCGGACAACTGCCCGCCGCGATGTAGGAGGACATCCCGCAGCTCTGCAGTGGCGCGTCATCGTCGCCACATCCCGTGAATTTTTATTCGATCGAGCATCTGCTTGAGGTTGGCCCCTGCAAGTTTTGTTAGCTCAGGTTGCCAGAGGCTTGCCTCGTCCGTTTCGCTTCGTATGATGCGCCCCTACTGAAACAATAGGCCGTGTCCTACACGGTCGTAGGACGGCAGCATGGAACTTCATCAGAGCGACGAGCAGGGCTTCTTCCGCGCAAGCGATTGCACCTGGACCCGGAAGGCAGCCTTTGCGACGGCACTCGTGTTCGGCGTACTCGCCAGCGGATGCGGCGGTGGCGGAGAACCGGAAGCTGCGCAGTCGGCGACGGCGTCCAGGACGATGGACGCCACGCAAGCCAGGTCGCCGGATGCCGAGGCAGCGCCGCAAGCCGCGATGGAGGCCGATGGCGCGACTGCCCAGGCCGAGGAAGAGGAAGAGCTCGAGCCCCTGGCCCTGCAGGAAGGCGCGCAGCGCGCCGCCCTGCTCCGCGCGTCGGCCACCATCACCGAGACCGGCAAGGCGCCGCTGGGTGTCAACCTGGAAGGCCTGTCCGACTGGGCCCGCATCCAGCCCTTCGTGGACCTCATGAAGACATCCCGGCCCTGGGGTACGGTGGACGCGCCCTGGGACTCCAAAGCTGCCGTGGACGAGCTGGGATGGCCCACCGGCGACGCCGCCGTGATGGTGAACGTGCGCACCTTCGAGCCGGGCGACGAGCGCAAGGCCTACCGCTACATGACCCCCGGTGTCTACCGGCTGAAGTTCAAGGGACGCGCCACGGTCAGCACGACCTCGGTCAACGTCACCATCCGCAACGCCAAGTACGACACGCGGGCCGACCGCTCCACGGCCGAGGTGGTCGTCGGGGCCCGTGCCGACGCGCTCATGCTGGCCTTCCGGAACACCCGCGGCGGCGTGAAGAACGTGACGCTGCACCGGCCCGGCTACGCCGCCCGCGAAACCTTCACCAACGAGTTCAAGCAGGCCCTGCAGCCCTTCGGCGTGCTGCGCATGATGGACTTCCTGCACACCAACTACAACCCGGTGCGCACCTGGGCCGAGCGCACCACCCCCGCCTCCGCCACCCAGGCGTCGAACAAGGGCGGCGCGTTCGAATACGCCATCCAGATCGCCAACGAACTCGACAAGGACATCTGGATCAACATCCCGGGCGGCGCGAACGACGCGTACGTGCGCTCGCTGGCCCAGCTGATCCGGCGCGACCTGGCGCCCGGCCGCGTGGTCTACGTGGAATACAGCAACGAACTCTGGAACTTCATCTTTCCCCAGAGCACGGAGAACATGAAGGCGGCAGTCCGCGAGGCCATCGACGGCGACCGGACGCTGACCAACGGCAAGCTGTGCACGAAGGAAATGTTCGATTCCGGCAACGTCGATGACTGCAACCAGTACTGGGCGGGCTACAACCGCGTCGGCAAGCGCGCGGTGCGCATCTCCGAGATCTTCTCGGAAGTCATGGGCGCGGCCGCGATGAACAACCGGGTCCGGGTGGTGTACGCCACGCAGTTCGCGAGCCCCGGCATCGCGGAGCTGGTGCTGAAGAACATCGCCACCTACCGCGGCAATCCGTCCGCATCGCTCTACGGCGTCGCCACGGCGCCCTACTTCTATCTCTCCGAGCAGCTGGCCGCGTCGCAATCGGCGAGCAAGGACCAGATCCTGAACAGCCTGGAGAGCTCGCTGCGCACCGAGAACGAGCCCCTCTTCGCCGCCGGCATCCGGGAAAACGGCAACTTCGTCCGCAAGCCGTACCGGGGCGGCACCAACACCGGCGCGTCGCACAAGGCGCTGGCGGACTACTACGGCCTCAAGAGCCTCGCCTACGAGGGCGGCCCGGACCTGCGCCAGAATGCGGCCAACCCGACGGCCAAGATCGCCGCCAACAAGGACGCCAGGATGGGCGCGATGGTCCGCAGCGAGATCGCCCAGTGGATCGGTTGCGGCAACGACCTCTTCATGCACTTCAGCCTGTCCTCGTCCTGGGACCAGTACGGCTACTGGGGCCTCACGAACGACCCGACGGACCTGGACGCGCCGAAATACGCCGCGGCCCGCGAGCTCACCGAGCGCGCACGCTCGACGCTGACCAACTGCCGCTGAGGCACGTGGGCCTGCGGCCGGGAAGCTAGGAGCAGGTCCTGAATTCCGTGGCGGGGCGCCTCGCAGCCCCGGCCACGGCCCGGTACTTGGGGCTGTCAAGATCGCGCGGATCGTTGGTCAGGCCCCAATAGCCGTGGCGGCCGTAGCCGCTGGTGAGGGTGAAATGGACGAACAGTCCATTGCCGCACCCGAACCATTGCCGCAACAGCCGGTCCATGTGGGCGCCCATGCGGGCGTCGGCATTGGCGGCGAACTTGGCCGGCAGGCTGACGTCGGCCTGCCGGAAGTCCGGCCCGCCTTCGTAGGCCAGGCTCCGGATGCCGTAGAAATCGGCCAGCGCCTTCAGCGACGGCTGGCTCCAGTCCTCGCCGCGGTACGGCACTCCCTTGGCGAAGGTATCCCTCTTCGCGATGCCGGGCGCCAGGAAGGGCAGCACGTCACGCTCGAGCGACTGGGCCATCGACGCATGGATCGCCTGGGCATCCAGCCTCGGTGACTTCGCCAGGTTTTCGTCGAGGTAGAAATACGGGGCGCCGGCCACGCCGTAGAGGAACGACGCGGGCTTGCCGCGGTAGGTGGCGATGTTCTTGAGCACCTGCTCGGCGAGGTTGCGGTGGGAGAACTGCGTGGCGTACACCACCCGCACCCGGTTGTTCAGCGCGCCGGCGCCGAACACCTCGGAGAAGATCTGGGCGATGCGCACGGTGCGCTTGCCCACGCGGAAGTAGCCTGCCCAGTCGGGATTGCAGTCGCCGGCGGCGGCCTTGAGCTGGTCCGGCGTGCACTTGCGGCCCTTCGTCAGCGTGGTGTCGCCGGCGGCGGCCTCCGCCACCGCCGCCTCGCGGTTCGCGGCGGTCTGCGCGAACTGCGAGTTCCAGAGCTCGTTGCTGTACTCCACGTAGACGACGCGGCCGGGTGCCAGCGTCCGGTGGAACAGCTCCGCCAGCGAACGGACGTAGGCGTCGTCGGCCAGCGCCGGCACGTTGATCCAGATGTCCTTGCCCAGTTCGTTGGCGATCTGGATGGCGTACTCGTACGCGGCGCCCCGTTCGCTGGACTGGGTGGCGGCCGCCGGCGTCGTGCGCTCGGCCCAGGTCCGCACCGGGTTGCCGTTGGTCTTGAGGAAGTCCATCAGGCGCAAGGTGCCGAAGGGTTCGACGGCCCTGCGAAACAGGGGGTTGATGACCTGCCCGGCAGGCGTGCCCGAAGGAACCAGCCGCACGTCGCGCACCCCGCCCTCCGTCCCGGTGAACGACAGCATCAGCTGGGACGCCTTGGGGCCGATCACCACTTCCGCGGTCGACTGGCGCTTGCCCGCGTCGTACGCGAGCTTGCGCACCGTCACCCCTTCGGACGCGACCGGGCTGACCTTGGCGCGGCCCTGGAAGGACAGCCGATAGACGCCGTTCTCCAGCGTCCGCGCCGCCGCCTTCGGATCGCCCGCATCCGGATGGAGCACTTTCACCACCACGCCGGCATCCTGCAGGGGCCAGCCGAGTGCGTCCGTGCGCACCCCCGGCTTCCAGGGCTCGTCCGGCAGGCCCCAGGCGCGCGAACTCTTCATGAGGTCCACGAAGGGCGACAGGCGGGCCCAGTCGTCGATGCCTTCGATGTTGACGCCGAGGTCCACCGTGCGCGCTGCCGGCGCCTGCGCCGCCGCCGGCGCAGTGGCGGCTTGCACGGCGCCGCCGACCAGCGCGGCCAGGCATGCTGCGGCGAGCGTGGATCGGATGAGCGACGCCATCGTGTCCCGGACCGGCGTCAGGTGGCCTCGAAACGCAGCGTGCGGGCGAGCGCGAGGGCCGTCGGCCCCGGCCGCAGGCCTTCCAGCATCTCCATGCGCCGGCGGTACAGGGCCCGCTTGCGGCTGGGAATCTCCTCGATCGGCCGCGAGGTCAGCGCCAGCGGCAGCTCGAAGCACGTGGGGTCCACGCGGATGCCGCCGCGGTCCTTCCAGGCCTCGTCGTAGTCCGCGTGGTCCGACTTGCTGCTGCCGCGGAAGTACGGGTGCCGGATGTAGCGATGGTCGTCCGCCACGCCCAGGATGCGCTGGGCGTTGAGCGCCGGCGCCAGGATCCGCAGGCAATCGAGCAGCAGGTCGCGCGGCCGCAGGCCATGGAAGCTCTTCGTCAGCGCCTTGTACCGCTCGAGCGCGCCCTCGGTGCTGCGGCCCTGCAGGCCGCCGATGAAGATGCCCACGCGCTCCTCTTCCCGGTAGAGGGAGAAGGCCAGCGAATAGGCCCGGTGGTCGCCGGTGAACAGGCTCAGCGCCAGCAGGCCTTCGCGGAACAGCCATTTCGGCTGCTCCAGCAGGACGCGGACCCCGGGGCTGTACTGCTCCAGGTCCCAGAGCAGCAGCTTGTCCCGCACGGAAAAAGGGAACGGCGCGCCAATCTTGTCGATGATGTCGAAGTGCTGCGTCACCCGCCGGATGCGCTCGGCCGGGCTCCAGCTCGCGCACTGGTAGGGCCAGACGATGAAGCCGGCCGTGTCCGGCCGCTCCTCGACGTAGCGCTGCAGCGCGCTGCCCGGCGTCGCCCGCAGCAGCGGTGCGAGGGCGCGGCTGCGCAGGTACGACAAGGCCAGGAACTTGGCCTTCAGCCTCCAGTCGCCATCGAGCTCGTGCAAAGCATTCCGCCGCCAATCGGCGGTTTCTGGCCATTGCGTACGGTACTCGAGGTCCATGGATCTCCTGAAAATGATTGTCCCTCGGTCGCCCTCGGGATCGCAGGGCCTATTTTGAGCGACCTGCTGCGCGGCCGTGACCGTCTAGCTAGGTCGAAGGAGCCATTGGGGCGACGTGCCGATGCAACATTCGTGAAGCCTGTCACGTCGATGGGAGCAGCCGGTGGGCCCGCGCCAGCGCGACAGTGCACAGCCCCGTGACCACGGCCAGGGCCAGGAAACCGGCCCGGTAGGTGCCCGCCAGCCCGGAGAGCGCGCCGAACAAGGGCGGCCCCAGCACGACGCCGAAGAACGTGAAGGCCAGCGTGCCGCCGGTGGCCAGCCCGGCCTGGCCGGCGGGCGCGCGGCGCGCCACCTCCGCCAGGTAGATGCCGTTCCAGCCGATCGCGGACGCGCCGAACACCACCAGCACCGCCATCACCAGCGGCACCGGCAGCCCCGGATGCAGCAGCGCCGTGGCGAGCGCGGCCGCCGTCATGAGCAGCGACAGGGTCGTCAGCATGCGCCGCGCGCCCAGCCAGCGGTCCGACACATAACCCCAGAAGACGCGGCCGCCGACGCCACCGAGCTGCGCCAGCGACATCGCGATGCCGGCGGTGACCAGCCCGTAGGCCAGCGCGGCGTCGAGATAGGTCACCAGGTAGGAGGTGAACGACAGCTGCGTGATCGAGAACGCAAAGGAGCAGGCTGCCAGCATGCGCAGCGCCGGATAAGACAGCACCAGCCTGAGCGGGCCCGCCAGGTTGCCGAGCGCCAGGCGCGTGGCGGGGTCGCGGTCGGCGTCGAGCCCGGCGCGCAGCGGCTGCGCCACCGCGGCACACACCAGGTTGGCCGCGGCCACGAACAGCAGGGCTGCCTGCCAGCCGACCCACAGCATCAGGCCCGGGACGATGGCGCCCGCCAGCACGCCGCCCAGGGGGACGCCGGTCTGCTTGATCGAGAACACCACCGACATGCGATGGGCGGGCGTGGTGCGCACCAGCAGGTGCGAGCTGGCCGGCGTGATGGGACCGTAGCCCAGCCCGATCAGCAGCGCGCCCGCCGCGATGGCGGGCAGCGAAGGCAGCGCGCTCAGCGCCAGTCCGGCCGCGCACAGCACGAGGCCGCCCTGGCTGACGCGGATCGCGCCGAAGCGGGCCACCGCATTGCCGGCCGACAGGCTGGCGAAGATCGCCCCGACATACACCAGCGCGACGTACAGGCCGGTGTAGGTGGCCGATGTGCCCAACGCCTGCGCGACCGCGGGCGCCATCACGGGCAGGGTGAGGACGGCCATCGAGACGAGCGACTGGATCGCCGTGGTGACGGCCAGCGCCAGCCAGGCGGCGGTCATCTAGCGCAGTCCCTGCGCGTGGTGCGCGATGTGCTCCTCGATGAAACTCTGGATGAAGAAGTAGCCGTGGTCGTAGCCCGCGTGCCGGCGCAGCGTGAGCGGCTGTCCCGCCTTCTCGCAGGCCTGCTCCAGCCGCTGCGGCCGCAACTGGGCGGACAGGAACTGGTCCTCCAGGCCCTGGTCGACCAGCAGGTGCGGAGCCCGCGCGCCGCTTTCGATCAATTGCACGGCATCGTGCTGCGCCCAGCTGCTTTCATCGTCGCCGAGGTAGCCGCGAAACGCCTTCTGTCCCCACGGCACTTCGCCCGGCGCGCAGATCGGCGCGAAGGCCGACACGCTGCGGAAGCGGCCCGGGTGGCGCAGTGCGAGCGTCAAGGCGCCGTGCCCGCCCATGGAGTGGCCCAGGATGCCGCTGCGGACCGGGTCCACCGGAAAGCGCGCGGCCAGCAGCGGCGGCAGTTCCTCCATCAACCAGCTTTCCATGCGCCAGTGCGCCGCATAAGGTGCGCGCGTGGCGTCGAGGTAGAAGCCGGCCGCGGTGCCGAAGTCCCAGTCGGCATCGGCCTGCGCGACGCCGGTGTTGCGCGGGCTCGTGTCGGGCGTCACCAGCACCAGCCCGTGGCGCGCGGCATGCTGCTGCGCGCCCGCCTTGATGGCGAAGGTCTGTTCGTTGCAGGTGAGGCCGGCCAGGCAATACAGCACCGGGCACGGGCCGTCGGCGGCCTGCGGCGGCAGGTAGACGCCGAAGCGCATCGGCAGGCCGGTGGCATCCGACGCATGCTCGTAAAAGCCCTGCACGCCGCCGAAGCAGCGGTGCGCCTCCAGCGTGGCGATGTCCGGCATCAGAACACCACGACGGAGCGGATCGACTCGCCCGACTTCATCAGCTCGAAGCCCTGGTTGATGTCTTCCAGCTTCAGCGTGTGCGTGATCAGGTCGTCGATGTTCAGCTTGCCGTCCATGTACCAGTCGACGATCTTCGGCACGTCGGTGCGGCCGCGCGCGCCGCCGAAGGCGGAGCCCTTCCACTGCCGCCCGGTCACCAGCTGGAACGGCCGCGTGCTGATCTCCGCGCCGGCTTCGGCCACGCCGATGATGATGCTCTGGCCCCAGCCCTTGTGGCAGCACTCCAGCGCCTGGCGCATCGTCTTCGTGTTGCCGATGCATTCGAAGCTGTAGTCGGCGCCGCCGTCGGTGAGCTGCACGATGGCATCGACGATGTTGGCGTGGTCCTTCGGGTTGAAGAAGTGCGTCATGCCGAACTTGCGGGCCATCGCCTCGCGCGCCGGGTTCAGGTCGACGCCGATGATCTTGTCGGCGCCCACCATCTTCGCGCCCTGGATCACGTTCAGGCCGATGCCGCCCAGGCCGAACACCACCACGTTGGCGCCGGCTTCGACCTTGGCGGTCCAGATCACCGCGCCGACGCCGGTGGTGACGCCGCAGCCGATGTAGCAGACCTTGTCGAACGGCGCGTCGGGGCGGATCTTCGCCAGCGCGATCTCCGGCGCCACGATGTGGTTGCTGAAGGTGGACGTGCCCATGTAGTGCAGGATGGGCTTGCCGTCCAGCGAGAAGCGCGAGGTGCCGTCCGGCATCAATCCCCTGCCCTGCGTCCCCCGGATCAGCTGGCACAGGTTGGTCTTGCGCGAGAGGCAGAACTTGCACTGCCGGCATTCCGGCGTGTACAGCGGGATCACGTGGTCGCCGGGCTTCAGCGACGTGACGCCGGCCCCGACTTCCAGCACGACGCCCGCGCCCTCGTGGCCGAGCACGGCGGGGAACAGGCCTTCCGGGTCGGCGCCCGACAGCGTGTAGTAGTCGGTGTGGCAGATGCCGGTGGCCTTGACTTCCACCAGCACCTCGCCGGCGCGCGGGCCGTCGAGGTCGAGTTCTTCGATGGTCAGGGACTGGCCGGCCTGCCAGGCCACGGCGGCGCGAGTTTTCATGGGGTGTGGAACGGGACGGGGGAATGAACGCGGTTCACTTTAGCACCCCGCTGCCGCCCCCTCACCCCTTGCCGCGCACCATCGCCAGCACCTTGCCCACGTCCATCGTCCGCGCCTGCTGCTGCATCTGAGGCAGGTAGCGTCCCTGCAGGCCCTGCGCTTCGCTGGAGAGGGTGGCGTAGGCATCCTTGAGCATCTGCGTGGACAGCGTGCGGCCACCGGCGTAATAGCGCCTGGGCCTGCTCCAGGTACTGCGAAGTCAGCCCCACGCCCAGCGTGGCCAGGAAGTCCTTGGCATGCCCGGCATCGAGCTCGTAGCCATAGGCCTGGCCGATGCGGTAGACCAGCCGCATCTGCAGCGGGATGATGGCCATGGTGGAGAGCGTCTCGGGCAGCAGTTCGAGCGCGCCGTTGGTGATGGCGGCGTTCAGGATGATCTCGTCGAGCTCCTGCTCGCTGACCTTCGGGCCGCGCGCGCCGACGGCGGGCATCGGGCCGTCGATCGGCGCCGCCGCGACGGCTTCGGCGTCTTCGGTGAACTGCCGCGCCTGGCCGGCATCCAGCTGCAGCGCCTGGCGCAGATCGGCGAGGAACTGCTGCTCCGGGACGGACTGCACCCCGTCGGCATCGCACACGCAGACCGCCATTTCGTAGGCCAGCTGGCGCGACTCGGCCGAGCGCAGTGTCGCGGCCGTGCGGGCCAGGTCCACCCGCTTCATCAGCACGTCCTGCACCAGCGTGGGCAGGTGCACGGCGTCGGACTGCGCCAGCGCATCGGCGATGCGCTTGACCTCGGCGCGCTCGCGGTCGTGCTTGTGGCCGTCCACGAAGGCGGCCATGAGGCTGAGGGTGACGATGGCCTGGGTTTCGTTCTGGGTCATGGATGGGCTCCGGTGAGCAGCGATGGAGTCGCCGACGCCGCGGGGGTTCCCGCCTTGCCGCTCAGGACGCCAGGACGCCCACCGCCTCGTGCAGGCTGAGGAAGGGCTTGCGGGCCAGCGCGCCTGGCAACTCGGTGAGCTTCAGCCGGTCCATCACCGGTCCGCGCACCTCCGCCAGGTGCAGGGTGATCCCGCGCTCGCGCAGGTCGACCTGCAGGCGCTGCAGGGCCTCGACCGCCGTCAGGTCGATGCGGCTGACCGAGGACAGGTCCAGCACCAGGTGGCGGACGTCGCCCCGCTGGTCCAGCTCGCGTTCGACGCGCTGGACCACGGCGGAGATGTTGGCGAAGAACAGGCTTTCGTCGACCCGCAGGAGCAGCAACCCCGGGTACGTCTGCACGGCGAAGCGCAGCTCGTTGCGGAAGTGCTCGCTGTCCCCGACCCTGCCGACCACGGCGATGTGCGGCCGGCTGGCGCGCCACAGGAACGTGCCGATGGACATCGCCACGCCGAGGCCGACGCCGGCCTCCACGCCGAGCACCAGCACGCCCAGCGCCGTCCCTATCCACGCCACCGCATCGGCGCGGTCGTAGTGCCAGGCATGGCGCAGCGTCTGCAGGTCGACCAGGCCCGAGACCGCGACGATGATCGTGGCGGCCAGCACCGCCAGCGGCAGCCGCTCGAACAGCCCGGTCAGCCCGAGCAGCACCGCCGCCATCAGGAGCGCGGCGATGGCGCCGGCCAGCGGCGTGCGGGCGCCGGCGGCGAAGTTGACGACGCTGCGCGCGAACCCGCCGGTCACCGGGAAGCCCCCGGACAGCGCGCTCGCCAGGTTGGCGGCGCCGAGGCCACGCAGCTCCGCATCCGCATCGATGCGCTCGCCGCGCTTGACCGCCAGCGACTGCGCCACCGACACGCTCTCGACGAAGCCGATCAGGGCGATCATCGCCGCCGGAGCCGCCAGTGCCTGGAGCTGTGCCAGCGTCGGCATGGTGAAGCCGAGCGTCGGCAATCCCGCCGGGATCTGCCCGACCACGGCCACCCCGCCCCGCGTGTCCAGCCCCAGGGCCGCCACGACGGCGATGGCCAGCAGCACCACCACCATCGGCGCCAGCTTGGCCAGGATCTCGGATGACTTGGCGCCCAGGCCCGTGCGCTGCAGGATGCGCGCGAGAAAGCGGCGCGACGACCACAGCGCCAGCACCGACGCGATGCCGAGGATGGCCGTGGGCAGGTGCAGCTGGCCGGCGCGGGCGGCCAGCGACAGCAGCAGTTCCAGCGCGGTGTCACCCTTCGCCGGGATGCCCAGCAGCGGTTTCAGCTGCCCGAGCGCGATGAGGATCGCGGAGCCCGTGACGAAGCCGGAAATGACGGGATGGCTCAGGAGGCTGGCCAGGAACCCCATGCGCAGCAGCCCGAGCAGCAGCAGCATCACGCCACCGATCAGCGCGAGCAGCATCGACAGCATCACGTATTCGGCGCTTCCGGCCGCGGCCAGCGGCGCCACCGCCGACGCCGTCATGAGCGAAGCCACCGCCACCGGCCCGACCGACAGCGTCATGCTGGAGCCGAGCGCCGCATAGGCCAGCAGCGGCAGGATGCTGGCATACATCCCCACGTGCGGGGGCAGCCCTGCAAGCATCGCGTAGGCCAGGCTTTGCGGCACCAGCAGGATGGTCACCACGATGCCGGCGACGGCGTCCTGGGCGGCCTTGCTCCTGTCGTACGTGGCCAGCCAGGCGGGCAGCCACCGCGCCTTCACTTCGCGGCCTTCGCAGCCCCGCCCCGCGGCAGCGCATTGATCGGGATGCGCAGGTAGGCCACGCCGTTGTCGTCGGCCGGCGGCATCTGCCCTGCCCGCACGTTGACCTGGATGGAGGGCAGGATCAGCGTGGGGACGTCGAGCGTGGCGTCGCGGGCCTTGCGCATCGCCACGAATTCTTCTTCGGTGATGCCGTCGCGCACGTGGACGTTCTTCGCGCGCTGTTCGGCCACCGTGGTCTCCCACTGCGCCTCGCGGCCGGCCGGCGGGTAGTCGTGGCAGACGTAGATGCGGGTCTGCGGCGGCAGCGCCAGCAGCCGCCGGATCGAGCGGAACAGCATGCCGGCATCGCCGCCCGGGAAGTCGGCGCGGGCCGTGCCGACGTCGGGCATGAACAGGGTGTCGCCCACGAACACGCTGTCCTCGATGAGGTAGGCCATGTCGGCCGGCGTGTGGCCGGGCACCAGCATGGCGGTGGCCTCGATCCCCCCGATGCGGAACACCTCGCCGTCCCTGAACAGGTGGTCGAACTGGCTGCCGTCCGGCAGGAACTCGCGCTCCAGGTTGTACAGCTTCTTGAAGGTGGCCTGCACTTCGCGGATGTGCTCGCCGATGCCGATGCGGCCGCCCACCCGCTCCTGCAGGTAGCGCGCCGCGGAGAGGTGGTCGGCATGGGCGTGGGTCTCCAGGATCCACTCGACCTTGAGCTTCCGTTCCTCCAGGTAGGCCAGCACCCGGTCGGCGGACGACGTGTCCGTGTGCCCCGACTTGAAGTCGTAGTCGAGCACCGGGTCGATCACGGCCGCCGCGCCGGTGGCGTCGTCCGAGACGACGTAGGAAACCGTCCAGGTGGCCCGGTCGAAGAAAGCCTGGGTGGTGCTGCGTGCGGTCATCTGCGGTCCTCTTTCAGTCTATTGCACGATATTCTATCATTTGATATACTGATGTCAAGTCACCGGACCAGGAGGAATCATGACTGCAAGCGATCTCGTGATCGAGCCCGAGCGGCTGCGCAGCGCGGCGGAAGAAGCGGTGGGCACGCTCAAGATGCTGGCCAATCCCGAAAGGCTGCTGCTGCTCTGCCAGCTCTCGCAGGGGGAATTCAGCGTCGGCGAGCTGGAAGAGCAGCTCGACATCCACCAGCCCACCCTGTCGCAGCAGCTCGGCGTGCTGCGCAACCAGGGCGTGGTGGCCACCCGCCGCGAAGGCAAGAACATCTTCTACAGCGTGGCCGACCCCGCCGTGCTCGAAATCCTGCTGGTCCTGTACCGCATCCATTGTCCCAAGGAGTAGACCCCATGACCATCGACTGGAATGCCTTCTCGCCCTGGCCATCGTTCGCCGGCGGCATCGTCATCGGCATCGCCGCCGCCATGCTGATCCTGCTGAATGGCCGCATCGCGGGCATCAGCGGCGTGCTGGGCGGGCTGCTGGCGCCCGTCCGCGGGGACCGTGCCTGGCGCGCGGCCTTCATTGCCGGCCTCGTGGGTGCGCCGCTGCTGTATGCGCTGTTCAGCGAGCTGCCCCGCCCGCAGATCGACAGCGGCTATGCGGGCCTCATCGCCGCCGGCCTGCTGGTGGGCGTGGGGACCCGCTACGGCTCCGGCTGCACCAGCGGCCACGGCGTCTGCGGCATCTCGCGGCTGTCGCCGCGCTCCCTCATCGCCACCGCCACCTTCATGGCGGCGGGCTTCGTCACCGTCTACATCGCGCGCCACCTGATCGGCGCCTGAGGAACCTGAAATGGCCAACCTGTTTGCATTGCTCGCCGGCGCCCTCCTCGGCATCGGCCTGATCGTCTCCGGCATGGCGAACCCCGCCAAGGTGCTGGGCTTCCTGGACGTGTCCGGTGCGTGGGACCCCTCGCTGGCGTTCGTCATGGGCGGGGCCATCCTGGTCGGCGCCTTCGCGTTCACCTTCGCACGCAAGCGCACGGTGTCGCTGCTGGGGCTGCAGATGCGCATGCCCGCCGCGACGGGGCCCGACCAGCGGCTCGTCGCCGGCAGCCTGCTGTTCGGCATCGGCTGGGGCATCGCGGGCTTCTGCCCGGGTCCCGCGCTGGTCGCGCTCGGCATGGGCGAGCAGAAGGCCATGGTTTTCGTGGCGGCCATGCTGCTCGGCATGGGGCTGTTCGAACTGCTGGAGCGGCGCGACGTGAACCGGACGGCCACCGCCTGACGCCCGGGCCCGCGGGTCGGGCCTCGCGGGCGACGTGCCTCAGAACTCGAGGTCGTCCTTGATCGCGGCGATGCCGGCGCGCGCGCAGACGTCGTCCGCATCGCCGCCGGGTGCACCCGACACGCCGATGCCGCCCACCAGCGCGCCGGCGGATTCGATCGGCACCCCGCCGCCGATGGCCACCACGCGCGGGAGGTGCCGGATGCCGGACGCCGCTTCGCCGGCCTGCGTCACCTTCGTGAACGCGAGGGTGTCGATCCTGAAGCTCACGGCGGTGTAGGCCTTGCCGATCGCCGTGTCGGGGGTGTGCGGCCCGGCCAGCCGGTCGCGCAGCATCACCAGCGGATGCCCCGCGCGGTCGGTCACGGCCACGGCCACCAGGTAACCGGTCTTGGAGCAGCTTTGCAGCGCGGCCTGCGCGGCTTTCAGGGCCGCCTCCGGCGTGATCGAACGCACCGTGAACGTCGCCTGCTGCTGCGCGTGGGCGCCGCAGGCCGCGGCCGCCGCGAGGGCCGCGATGAGCTGGCGTATCGTTGATTTCAAGTTGCTGCTCCCGGGGCGTCATAGCCGGGGTTCGGCAGCGCGCCGGTGACCGCGGGCAAGTTGGGTTTGCGGGCGGAGACCTTGCCGCCGCGCGCCTTCAGCCACTGCTCGACCAGTTCCCATACCGGCTTGTTGCCGGCCTTCGCGGCTTCTTCCGACACCGGCGCCCAGCCCGCCACCTTGTAGGTGCGCGAAGCGTCGATCGGCTTGCCGGCGAGGCGCATGTCGCTGATGCGCCGCCCCATGGCGGCGGTCGGGTCGATCGCGTACTGGAGGCCGCCCACCCGCACCATGTCGCCGCCCTGCTGGTAGTACGGGTCGGGATTGAACAGGTTGTCGGCGACGTCCTCGAGGACGGTCTTGATCATCTCGCCGGACATGTCCGCGACCGTCGCATACGAATACGTCGTCGCGGTCATGTCCATCAGCCACTCGCGCGTGATCTCCTGGCCCGCCAGCAGCGACGTGCCCCAGCGGAAGCCGGGGGAGAACGCTATCTCCGCGCCCTGCACGTCCATCAGTGCGTCCAGCAGCAGCTGGTCGCCCGAGCCGTTGAAGTTGCCGCGGCGGTAGAGCGTGCCCTCGGTGACCGCGAGCTTCTCGGCCAGCTTCGCCTCGTACGGCGCGCGGACCTTGTTGACCAGCGCTTCCATCGCGGGGTCGGCGGGCAGCATGTTGGCGAACACCGGCAGCAGGCGGTAGCGGAAGTCCACCACCTGCTTGCCCTTCACGTCGAAATCCATCACCGCCAGGAACTTGCCGTTGGAGCCGGCGTTGGTGACCAGCGTCTTGCCGCTCTTGTTGGCGACGACGGATGCCACCGGCATGCCGTCGTGGGTGTGGCCGCCGAGGATGGCGTCGATGCCGGTCACCCGGCCGGCCATCTTGAGGTCGACGTCCATGCCGTTGTGGCTGAGGACGACGACGACCTGCGCGCCCTTGGCGCGGGCCTCGTCGACCACCTTCTGCATGTTCTGGTCCTGGATGCCGAATTCCCAGTCGGCCACCAGGTAGCGCGGATTGGCGATGGGCGTGTACGGGAACGCCTGGCCGATCACCGCGCAGGGCACGCCGTTGATCTCGCGGATCACGTAGGGCTTGAAGACGGGGTCGCCGAAGTCGGTGGTCTTGACGTTCTGGGCGAGGAAGTCGACCTTGCCCGCGAAGTCCTTCTCGATGATCTCCTTCACGCGCTCCATGCCCAGCGTGAATTCCCAGTGGCCGGTCATGATGTCGACGCCCAGCAGCTTGCAGGCGTCGACCATGTCCTGGCCGCGGGTCCACAGCGCGGTGGCGGAGCCCTGCCAGGTGTCGCCGCCGTCGAGGAGCAGCGCGCCGGGGCGGCTGGCCTTCATGCGCTTGACCAGCGTGGCCAGGTGGGCGAACCCGCCGACCTTGCCGTAGCGGCGCGCGGCCTCCTCGAACTGCAGGTAGGTGAGCGCATGGGCTTCGGCGCTGCCCGCCGGCACCTTGGCGACCCTCAGCAGGTGCTCGCCCACCAGGTGCGGCAGGCGGCCCCGCATTTCGCCGACGCCGAGGTTCACGCTCGGCTCGCGGAAGTGGATCGGCTTCAACTGCGCATGGCAGTCGGTCATGTGGAGGAACGAGACGTTGCCGAAGCGCGGAACGTCGTACAGGCCCTCGGCCGCCGTGGCGGCGTCGGCCTGGGCCCAGCGACCCAGGCCCATGCCGGCGACCGAGCCCGCCCCCAGGACCTGGAGGAACTCGCGTTTGGAAAGATTCACTTGTTGACGGGGGAAGCGGGGTCCAGCAGGAGCGCCATGATGTGCTTGATCTGCTGTTCGGTCAGGTTGCCCATGTGGCCGGAACGCGGCATGTTGGAACAGGCGTTGTAGGCCTTGGCGTTCCAGATCTTGCCCCAGGTGTATTCGACGATCGGCTTGGCCGCCGCGCTGTTCGGGTCGGTCACGCCGCGCAGCTTGCCGTAGTGATACAGGCTCGGTCCGATCGTGCCGAAGGAGATTTCCTCCTTGGTGATCTGGTGGCAGTTGTAGCAGTTGCCGCCGTTCGCCGCGGTGGCGCTGTCCGTCCAGGTCTGGCCGCGGCCGCTCTGGGCGATGCTTTCGCCCTGCTTCCAGTCGCCGAGGAACTTGCCGTCGGAGGGCCACTTGATGGTCTTGAGGTTGGCCTCTTCCAGCCGCTTGGCCACCGCCGGATCGAGCGGCGTGCCGGCGACGTCGGCCGCGTTGCACAGCCGCATGGTCTCGTCGATCGCGGTGACGCGTTCGACCTTGGCGATGCCCTGGGAGCGGAAGGCGGTCTTGACCATGTCGGCCGCGACGCGGTCCGCCTCGGCGGGTGACACGCCCTTGGTGGCGCAACCGACGATGACCGCCGCCGTGCCCAGCGCGAGGGAAATGACGAGAGTTTTCTTCATGCCTGTCCCTTTCAGCGCTTGATGGAGGGAGCGATCGACTTGGCTCCCTTGGCGTTCACGCCGAGGTAGGTGGAGATCGCGGTGAGCGCATCCGCGCCGAACTCGGGATACGGGAAACGCTGCTGGCGGTAGCAGTCATTCAGCCGCAGCTGCATGCCCCACATCTGGCCGTTCGACACGCGGTACGCGGGCCAGGCGGCGAAGCCGACGCCGTCGCCCGGGTTCTTGGTGAGGTTGGGCAGGTCCTGCAGGCGGATGCGCTTGCCGTCCTCGCCGTGGCACGATGCGCAGGCGAAATCGTGCGTGCCGCCGCGCATGAAGAACAGGCGCTTGCCCGCTTCGTAGTAAGTCTGCTCCTGCGCGTGCGACTGCGGCAGGTTGAAGGGCATGCCCTTCGACGCGGCGGCGACGTAGGTCGCCAGCGCGGTCACGTTGGCCATCTCGCCGCGGCCGAACGGGGTCTTGGCGATCTCGGCGCCATTGAAGCCCTGCAGGCGCTCCATGCAGGTGACCAGGCGCGTTTCCAGGTCCTGCACCTTGCCGGTGTCGGCAAAGTACCGGGGCAGTTCGACGAACGCGCCCTTGACCACGCCCGGGCCCTTGCCCAGGTCGCAGGCCTCGAGCGAGGCGTTCTTCGGCCCGCGCTTCTGCTTCCACAGGTCTTCGCCCTTGGCCTCGAACAGGTCGGCGGGGTTGCCGTCCGCGAGCATCTGCCGGTATTCGTCGATCGCCTCCGTGGCGCTCTTGGGTTGCTGCTGCGCGCCCGCGAGGGCCGCCGCGCCGCCGAGAGCGAGCGCTCCCAGAACCTGGATGGTCCGCATCTTCTTGTCTCCTCTTTTCAGGGTGGAACTGCCGGGGGGCTTCAGCTCACCGTGGCTTCGTCGGTGCGGCTCTCGCCCTTGTTGTCCTTCCAGGTCACGGCGATCTTGTCGCCCGCCTTCGCGCCCTTGACGGTGAACTGCAGGAACGGGTTCTTCGCCACGGCGGGGCCCCATTCGGCGCTCAGCACCTGCTTGCCGTTGTGGGTGGCGGTGACGTCGGAGATGTGCCATGCGGGAATGACCTTGCCCGCGCTGTCCTTGCGCTGGCCGGTTTCCATTTCGTGGCTCATGAGGACGCGGACGACGGCGTTGCCGCCCTGGACTTGTGCGCGGATGCGCATCGGATCTGCCATGGGGATTCTCCTGGATTCGTTGACGGGTGGAACGCGCGGGCGGGATCAGCCGCCGCAGCCGCCGAGGGTGACCTTGACTTCCTTCTTGGCGAAGAAGGCCTTGCCGTCGCTGGTGATCGCGACGGCGTAGACGTCCGAGGTCTGGCCCATCTTGGCGCGGGTGCCGAAGTTGGCGTCGACCGCGGGCGTCACGTCGAACTTGGCCACCAGGGCGCTGGGGTTCTTCTCGACCAGCACCAGCAGGTGCTTCACGCCGGGCAGCGTGGAAGCCACGGCCATCGGCACGACGGCGCCGTTCTCGGCGATGTCGGGCGCGGTGAGCGTGACATCCTTGCTCTCGGTGGGCGCGGCGCCGCCGTAGGCCTTGACGGCGTCGGCGACGGACTTGGCCTCGAAGGCCGACTTGTTGAAGGCCCACGCGAACTGGGGGAACATTCCGGTGGCGCCGAGCAATCCGGCGACCGCCAGGGACTGCTTGAGGGTTTCACGACGACTCTGCATGCTGATCTCCACGATAGTTAAGCCGATACTAATTTAAAGAGGTTCCCGGGCGGATCAGGACATTCCCTGTCGTTCGTCCGTTTCAAGGCGCCGCGCCGGCGGCCAGCCATTCGGAAATGCGCCGGGCCTCCTCCGCGTCGATGGCCTGGGGCGGCATGGGAATGTTGCCCCACACGCCGGCGCCTCCGGCCTTGATCTTCGCGGCGATGTGGTCCGCCTTGCCCGCGTGCTTCTTCGCCACATCGCTCCAGCTCGGGCCGACCAGCTTGCGGTCCGGTGCATGGCATGCGGTGCAGGTGTTCTTCTGCAGCAGGTCGACCGGCATTTTGCCAGCCGCCGGAGCGGCGGCCTGCGCCGCCTGCGCGCGCGCCGGCGCGGCCCCGGCGGCACGGGCCGTGTCGGCGCCACGCTGCGCGCCGACCAGCCGGTTCTGCTCCGCCAGGTTGCCGTGCGCATTGCGCGCGTGGTCGGGCAGCGCCGATGTCACCTTCGCCTCCACGGCGC
Source organism: Ramlibacter sp. (assembly GCA_021323335.1). Classification (GTDB taxonomy): domain Bacteria; phylum Pseudomonadota; class Gammaproteobacteria; order Burkholderiales; family Burkholderiaceae_C; genus Ramlibacter. The sequence continues at coordinate 17,789 of JAJTCN010000024.1, read as the reverse complement.
AGTTGGACATGCAGGCGGTGCCGGCGACATCGGGCCTGGGCGCGCCCGCAATTTCCTTGCCCGGCCACATGGCGTGCGCGGTGGTCATGCCGTTGCGGTTGGGCATGCGCTTCTGCACCTCGGCGATGTTGCGGTCGCTGAGGACGAAGTCGTCGGGGACGATGCGCCCCAGGTTCAGCAGGTACGCCGTCACCGCGTAGACCTCCTCGGTGGTCAGCGACTTCGGCGCATTCCACGGCATCGCCCGGTTGATGTAGTCCCACAGCGTCGAGACCGTCGGCACTTTCATGAGCGTGGTGCGGCCGGGATAGTCGGAGCGTTTCAGGTTGGCCACGCGGCCGGTCTTGATGTCCTCGTCGGTCGTGCCGCCCACCAGCGGGCTGAACACCTCGTTGGATTCGCCGAACACGCCGTGGCAACTGGCGCACTTGCCTTCCCAGACTTCCATCCCCTTGGCCACGGAGCCGGAGCCCTTGGGCAGGCCCTGGAAATCGGGCCGCACGTCGATGTCCCAGGCCTTCACCTCCGCCGGCGTGGCGGCGCGGCCGATGCCGGGGAACCGCTCCTGCGCCTGCAGGCCCATCGCGCCGGCGAGCAGCAGCGCGCCGACCAGCGCTTCACGACACCTGGACATTCTTCACCTCGCCGTTTTCCTGCACCAGCCACGACTGGATCGCGTTGTTGTGGTAGATCGAGCGCGTGCCGCGCACCTCGCGCAGCTGGCGCTTGGCGGGCTGCACGTAGCCGGTTTCGTCGGTCGCGCGGCTCTGCACGATGGCGGGCTTGCCGTCCCACACCCAGTCGATGCCGAAGCGGGTGAGGCACTTGGACATGACCGGCCCTTCGAGGCGCGCCGTGCGCCAGTTGCGGCCGCCGTCGACCGACACGTCGACGCGCTTGACCTTGCCGCGGCCGGACCAGGCGAGGCCGGAGATATGGTAGTAGCCCTTGTCGAGCAGCACCTGGCCGCCCGAGGGCGTGGTGACCACGCTCTTGCACTCCTGGATGCTGGTGTACTGGCGGTGCAGGCCATCCGGCATCAGGTCCATGTAGTGGATCGCCTCATCCTTGGTGGCCCAGGGCTGGTCGCCCACTTCCAGCCGGCGCAGGTACTTCACCCAGCTCACGCCCTGCACGCCCGGCACCACCAGCCGCAGCGGGTAGCCGTTCTCGGGCCGCAGCATCTCGCCGTTCTGGCCGTACGCCACCAGCACCTCGCCGGAGCGGATCAGGCTCATGGGGATGGTCCGCGTCATGGAGGAGCCGTCGGCGCCCTCGGCCAGCACGAACTTGCCCTTGTTGAGGTCGGCGCCGGCGAGCTCCAGCAGCGTGATGAGGGGCACGCCGGTGAACTCGCTGCAGGACAGCATGCCGTGGCTGTACTGGCACGTGGGCACCGCCACGTTGCCCCACTCCATGCCGGTGTTGGCGCCGCATTCGATGAAGTGGAAGCGGGAGACCGAGGGCAGCCGCATGATCTCGTCCATGGTGAACACCTTCGGCGTCTTCACCATGCCGTTGAGCATCAGGCGGTGCTTCGAGGGATCGACGTCCCACCAGCCCTGGTGGTGGCGCTCGAAGTGCAGGCCGCTGGGCGTGACGATGCCGAACAGGGACTGCAGCGGCGCGAACGACACGCTGGCCTGGTTGGTCTGGGTCAGTCCCGGGCTCTGGCGGCGCTGGACGTTGCGCTCGAACTTCGAGGGCTTGCCATAGCCGTCGGTGACGACGGGCTGGCCCAGGCCCTTCGAGTGCTCCGGCAGTTCGAGGATGGCGGGGTCGCCCGCGCCGGGGACCGCGGCGCGCGCGGCGCCGGCGGCCGCGACGCCCGCGGCGGCCGCCGCGAAGGCGCTGCGCAGGAAGTCGCGCCGCCCGTCCTTCGCTTCGGCGAAGACCGAACGCACGCCCGCCGCGTCGATGAAGTTCTCCGGCGCCTTGACCAGCCTGCCGGAAGCTTGCCTGGAATCCACTCTCGCCCCTTTAATCATGAATCGCGAATATAAGGATATGCGAATGTAATGTCCAGCCGGCGCCTCATTTTCTCAGGACATACCCTAGGAGCGACCCCAGGGAGCCTGCTCCTAACCCGCCACGGTCCGGTTGGCCGCGTCGACGCGGTCCTGCAGGTAGGCGCCGTAGAAGTCCGGGCTGGCGACGCCCGACAGGCGCGGCGCCACCTCCACGCCACCGCGTCCGATGAAGAGCACCGTCGGTGCGACCCGGACGTCCAGCGCGCGCACCACCTGCTCGTGCGTGGAAGGCCGCCCGCGCAGGTCCGACAACGGGATCGGGCCCGCCATCTCGATCTGCACCACGCGCTGCCCCTCGGCGCGCAGGGGCACCAGGTAGGACTCGCGGGCCAGCTTGCACCAGGTGCAGCCCTCCAGGCTGACCATGACGACCAGGGCCTTGCGCGCAGCCAGTGCCCGCTCCAGCTCCACCGCCAGCGAGACCGGCCTGGGAAGGGAGCGCGCCGGGCCTTGTGCGAGGGCCGGCCGCGCCACCCACGCGGCCAGCGCGCCGGCGGCGCACGCGCCCAGCCAGGCCCGCCGCGACTGCATCATCTGACCTGCCGCTCCATCAGCAGGTAGGTGTTGTAGGCATTCATCCGGTTGGCCGCGCGGAACAGCGGCAGGTGTTCGTACCGCGACCAGTCCACGCGGGCATAGGCCTCGTCGAAGGGTTCCATCTCCCGCGCCGCGGCCCCCATCTTTTCGCGCAGGAAGGCGAGGTAGTCGCGGGTGAGTTGCATGTCCTCGCGCGCGGTCGTCGACAGGGCGCCGTGTCCGGGCACCACCACCTTCGCTTCGAGCTTGAGCAGCGTGTCGAGCGCGGCGATCCACTGCCGGCTGTCCGCCTGCCCCACGAAGGGAATGCGCCCGCGGAACACCAGGTCGCCGGCGAAGAGCACGCCTTCCGCGGGCAGGACCACGGCGAGGTCTTCCGGCGTGTGCGCCGGCCCCACCGGCTGCAGCCGCAGGCGGACCCCGCCGACCTCGAGGTCCGTCGCCCCGTCGATCCACTGGTCGGGCACCACCAGTTCGGTGCGGTCGTCGATCCAGGGAGCGAGTTCGACGCGGGAGGCGCGCAGCCGCGAAGCCGCGGTGTCCGAATGGATGTAGTCGAGCGCGCCGCGCTGCGCGATGATGCGGGCCCCGCGCTTGCGGAACTCCTGCAGGCCGTAGATGTGGTCCGCGTGGTAGTGGGTCACCACCACGTGCGTCACCGGGCGCGGCGTGACGCGGGCTATCTCGTCCAGCAGTTCGCGCGCCAGTTGCGGCGAGCCGAGCGCGTCGATCACCACCACGCCGGCGGGCGTCACCACGAAGCCGGCGTTGGAGATGAAGTTGCGGTTGGCCGGCGTGCCCAGCGCGGCGTCGCCCTGGACGAACCAGGCGGAGGCGGACACCTGCTGCGCCACCACCTTGCGCGGCGGCTGTTGCGCGCCGACGGAGTGCGACAGCAGCAGCGTCGCGCACACGGCGACGAAACCCTTGCGCCAGGTGACCATGCCCTGCCTACTTGAGCTCGGACTCGATGGCGATCTGCGTGCAGACCGCCCGGCACAGGGTGACGACCCGGTCGTTGATGATCTTGTAGAAGATCTGCACGCCCTCGCGCCGCCGGCCGATCACGCGGGCCTGGTAGAGCGTGTTCAGGTGCTGGGACATGTTGGGCTGCGTGGTGTCGATCTCCTCCAGCAGCTGGCTCACGTTCTTCTCGCCATTGCACAGGCAGCTGATGATCTTCAGCCGCATGGGGGCCGACATGACCCGGAAGATCTCGGCCGCCATCTCGAACACTTCGTCGGACTCGACGGTTCCCGCTTCCTGCACTGCCTGTCGCCTTGCCATGCTGGTCCCGCCTTGCTCAGGGTTTGATGTAGGCGAAGCGTTCGCGCGACTGGAGCTGGCCGATGCGGGCCACTCCCGAGGGCGTGAATTCCGCGTCCATGCTGAACTGGTCCTTCTTGAGGTTGCGGTTGCGCAGCGTGATCTCGCAGACCTCGAACCGCACGCCGCGCGCCTTGAGCGCGCTGACCAGCGAGGCGTAGTCGATGTTCGGGTTCTTCTTGTCCTTGGCGCCGTCCATGAGGAAGTCCACGCCGTTGGCGTGCGCCACCACCACCACCCTGGTCTCCGGCGCCACGTCCAGGTGGTTGCGGATGTTGCGCAGGCCCTTGGTGGCCTGGGTTTCGTAGTCGTCGATGTGGTACACGACCTTGTCCTGCGCGAACGATGCGGCTGCGAAGAACGACAGCGCGGCGGATGCCGCGAGAAGGCGAAGGAAGCGGGTCATGGGAATCTCCACGGGCAACGCGGCCCAGGCGCCGCAGCGTGACGATACCGCATCCGCGTGGCGCATTTGCCTCGGGTATATCACTACTTGCTTCTTTGAGGATGGATCGTTGATCCGGCGCAAGCCAGGGGCGATCCGCCGGGCGGAACATAAGCACGAACTGAACTGACCGCTGCCATGGACCTGCTCCCCCTCCTCGAACGCACCGGCGACGGGCCGCTGCTCGCCTTCGGTGGCGGCGCCGTCGGCCTGCTGTTCGGCTTCTTTGCCCAGCGTTCCCGCTTCTGCCTGCGCGCCGCGGTGATCGAGTTCGCCCGCGGCCAGCCCGGCGAGAAGCTGGCGGTGTGGCTGCTCGCCTTCTCGGCCGCCGTGGTGGCGGTGCAGGCGATGTTGCTGGGCGGGGTGATCGACATCAGCGGCACGCGCCAGCTGGCCGCCCGCGGCAGCATCTCCGGCGCGCTGGTCGGCGGCCTGCTGTTCGGGGCCGGCATGATCATGGCGCGCGGCTGCGCCAGCCGGCTGCTGGTGCTGTCGGCCACCGGCAACCTCCGCGCCCTGCTCTCCGGCCTGATCTTCGCCGTCACCGCGCAGGCCGCGCTCGGCGGCGCGCTGGCGCCCCTGCGCGAGAACATCAGCGCCTGGTGGACGGTGGAGGGCGGGCCGGCGCGCGACCTGCTGGCCGTGACGCACGTCGACCGCTGGAGCGGGCTCGCCTTCGGCCTGCTGTGGTTGCTGGCGGCGCTCTGGTATGCCGTGCGCGGCCGGCGCGAGGCCTGGAAGTGGATCGGCGGGCTGGGCGCCGGGCTGGCGGTGGCGCTCGGCTGGGCCTGGACGGCGACCGTGGCGGCCACTTCCTTCCAACTCGTGCCGGTGCAGGGCCTGACCTTCAGCGGGCCGTCAGCCGAGTGGCTGATGCGCGTGGTGGCCTCGCCGGCGCCGGCGATCGGCTTCGATTTCGGCCTGCTGCCGGGGGTCTTCGCGGGCGCGCTGCTGGGCGGCGTGGTGGGCCGCGACCTCAAGCTCGAAGGCTTCAAGGACGGCTACAGCATGAGGCGCTACATCGCCGGGGCCGTGCTGATGGGCTTCGGCGCGATGCTGGCGGGCGGCTGCGCCGTGGGGGCCGGCGTCAGCGGCGGCGCCATCTTCTCCCTGACCGCCTGGCTGGCGCTGGTGGGCATGTGGGCCGGCGCCGCCCTCACGGACCGCGTGCTGGACCACGGCCCGCGGCAAGGCGCCAAGGCTGGCCCCTGAGCGGGAAGCCCCCGCTGCGAGAGCGTTTTAGGGCCGGACGGTACACTTTCGGGCTTTGCCGTCGTATCCGCCTGCCGCGGCCGGCGGCCTCCCCGCCGTTCCACAGTTCCTGCCCCAGATGCGCCCCGACCTCGACCCCAACACCCTTGCCCAGATCGTCGTGTGGGGCGCGCTCGCGCTCGGCCTCCTGCTGGGGGCGGTCGGCCAGTGGTCGCGCTTCTGCGTGCGCGGCGCCCTCGCCGACTGGATGGCCTTCCGCGGCCCCGGCCGGCTGATGTCCTGGCTGCTCGCCATCGCGGTGGGCGCCGTCTGCGTCCAGGGGCTGGTCAGCGCCGGCCTGCTGGACGCCGGCCGCACCATCTACTGGAGCGAACGCTTCCCCTGGCTGTCCTACCTGGTGGGCGGCGCGCTGTTCGGCTACGGGATGATCCTGGCGGGCGGCTGCCCCCAGCGCTGCCTGGTGAAGGCCGGCCAGGGCAACCTGAAAGCCGCCGCCACCCTGGTGATCGTCGCCATCGCGGCGCTGATGACCTTGCGCGGTGCGTTCGCGCCGCTGCGCGTCAACTTCCTGGACGCCGTGGGCATGACCCTGGCCGGACCGCAGGACCTGGGCGGGCTGCTCGGCCGGACCTTGTCCGTTTCCCCCACCGCCTTGCGCTGGGCGCTGGCTGCGGCCCTTGCGGCCACGGTGTTCGTGCTGGCATGGCGGGTCCGCGCCCGGATGGACCGCGCGCACTGGGTCGGCGGCGTCGTGGTCGGCCTGCTGGTGGGCGCCTCGTTCTTCCTCACCGGCAGCATCGGCTTCCTGGCCGAGCATCCGGAGACGCTGGAGCCCGCCTGGCTGGGCACGCAATCGAAGCGGCCCGAGGCGCTGTCGTTCTCCGCGCCGATGGGCCATGCGCTGGACCTGCTCACGCTGTGGTCCGACAAGGCGACGGTGGCCACCTTCGGCGTGATGCTGTCCCTCGGCGTGCTGCTGGGCGCTTTCGCCACGGCCAAGGCGCGCGGCGACTTTCGCCTGGAGTCCTTCCGCACGCCGCGCGAGGTTGGCGAGCACTTCACCGGCGCCGTGCTGATGGGCTTCGGCGGCGTGACGGCCCTGGGCTGCTCGGTCGGCAACGGTGTCACCGGCCTCGCCATGCTTTCCGCCGGTTCCGCGCTGGCTGTGGCCGGCATCTCCGGCGGCGCCTGGCTGGCGCTGGCCCGGCAGTTGCGCGCGGCGGACGTCGCGGAGCGTTCGATGGCGACGCCGGCGCGGGTCTGAGCCAGGCCAGCGCCCGGACGCGCGCAGCTCTGCAACCTCAGCCGCGCGACTCTTCGTAGAATGGGTGAGCCCTCTCGCGGGCGCACCCACCAACCCAACCGATGCGTCGCCTTCCAGAGCCCCTGTCCCGGCCGCAGGCTGCCCGTTTCCAGCCTTGACGTACGACGAAGTCCAGCGCTTCGCCCAGAACCTGCCCGGCCTCTTGCTGGTCGTGCGGGCGGACCCGCAGTTCACCATCGTCGCCGCCAGCGACGCTTACCTGCGCGCCACGCACACCGACCGCGGCATCCTCGGGCAGGCGATGTTCGACGTCTTTCCAGACAACCCGGCGGCGCCGGACGCCAGGGCAGTGGGCAACCTGCGCGATTCGTTCGAACGCGTGATCGCCACGCGAGCGACCGACACCATGGCCACGCAGCGGTATGACGTGCGCCGGCCGCCCTCCGCCGGCGGCGGTTTCGAGGAAAGGTTCTGGAACCCCGTCAATGCGCCCGTGCTGTCGGCCGCGGGCGAGGTCGAATACATCCTGCAGCGGATGGACGAGGCGTCGGCCAAGGCCAATCGCGATGCCGTGGCCATCCTGGAGAGCATCACCGAGGGTTTCTTCACCCTCGACAGCCAGTGGCGCTTCGACTTCGTGAACCAGCAGGCGCACCGCATCCTGGGCCGCGAGCGCGGCAGCCTGGAAGGCCGCAGGCTGTGGGACGAATACCCCGGCCTGGAAGGAACGGAGTTCGAGCGCTGCTACCACCGCACGATGTACGAGCGCGTGACGACCACCTTCACCGCGTTCTATCCCGGCCACGAACGCTGGTACGAGGTGTCCACTTTCCCGGCGCCCGAAGGCGTGTCGGTGTACTTCCGCGACGTCACCGACCAGAAGCTCCTGCAGGCCGACCGCGAGCGCCTGATGGCCGAGTCCGAAACGCAGCGGCGGATCTACGAAACCGCACTGAGCAACACGCCGGACTTCGTCTATGTCTTCGGCCTCGACCATCGCGCGCTCTATGCCAACGAGGCGCTGCGCAAGGTCTGGGGCGTCGACGACGTGCGCGGCAAGCACTGGATGGAACTGGGCTACGAACAGTGGCACGCCGACATGCACGACGCCGAGATCGACCGGGTGATCCAGACCCGCGCGCCGATCCGCGGCGAGATCCCCTTCACGGGCACCAACGGCACCCGGGTCTACGACTACATCTTCGCGCCGGTGCTCGGCTCCGAAGGGCAGGTGGTGGCCATCGCCGGCACGACGCGCGACATCACCGACCGCCAGGCCGCGGAGCATGCCCTGCGGCAGCAGGCCGCCAGCCTGGCCGAGGCCGACCGCGCCAAGGACGAATTCCTCGCCACGCTGTCGCACGAGCTGCGCAACCCGCTCGCGCCCCTGCGCAACTCGCTGGCCTTGCTGCGCAGGATAGACCATGGCAACGTGAAGGCCGAGCCGGTGCGCGCGATCATGGAGCGGCAGGTGAACCACCTCGTCCGCCTGGTGGACGACCTGCTGGAGATCTCGCGCATCAGCCGGGGCGTGCTGTCGCTGCGCAAGGAGCGCGTGGCCGTGGCCGCCATCGTGCAGAACGCCGTCGAGACCAGCGAGCCGCTGATGGCGGCGGGACGCCATGAACTGCGGGTCCACCTGCCGCCGGAGCCGGTCTGGCTGGAGGGGGATCCGGTCCGGCTGGCGCAGGTGCTCGCCAACCTGCTGAACAACGCGGCCAAATACAGCGAAGACGGCGGCCAGGTGACGGTGAGCGTCGGGGCCCAGGACGGCCATGCGGTCGTCAGCGTGCGCGACACGGGCATCGGCATCGAGCCGGAACTGATCCCGCGCATGTTCGAGATGTTCAGCCGCGGCCATCGCGACAGCGGCCGGGCCCAGGGTGGGCTGGGCATCGGCCTGGCGCTGTCGCGTCGGCTGGCCGAGATGCATGGCGGCACGCTGGACGGCCACAGCGACGGTGTGGGCAAGGGCAGCGAGTTCGTGGTGCGCCTGCCGCTGGCCGCCGGCCTGCCCGCGACGGACGCGTCGTCCTCCGCGGCCACGGAGGGTGCGGGCCTGCAGGGCATCGCCGCGCTGGTGGTCGACGACAACCACGACGCCGGCGACAGCCTCGGGCAGGTGCTGACCCTGCTGGGCGCGGACGTCCGCGTCGCGCGCGACGGTCGCGAAGCCATCGAGGCGTTCGCGGCCTTCCGGCCGCGCGTCGTGTTGCTGGACATCGGCATGCCGGAAATGAACGGCTACGACGTGGCGCGCGCGATCCGCACGCGCTTTCCCGGCGCCCCGACCACCCTGGTCGCGCTCACCGGCTGGGGCCAGGAGGGCGACCGGAAGCGCGCGCGCGAAGCCGGCTTCGACCACCACCTCGTCAAGCCGGCCGAGATCGACGCCCTGCAGGCCTTGCTGGGCTCGTTGAACGCCGCGTTATGACCGGCCTGCCCTGCAGCACCGCTGCCGATCGCAACAAGGAGCCGATCCTGGCGGTATTGAAGCAGGTGCTCGGCCCGCGCGGCACCGCATTGGAAATCGCTTCGGGCACGGGACAGCACGCGGTGTGGTTCGCGGCTGCGATGAAGGACTGGGAGTGGCAACCGACCGATGCGGATGCGGGCATGCTGCCGGTCATCGCGGGCCGCATCGCGCAGTCGGGGTGCCATAACGTGCGCCAGCCCGTGGTGCTGGACGTGACGACCGCGCCGTGGCCGAGCCCTCAGGCGCCGTTCGCGCAACGCTTCGATGCGATCTTCTGCGCCAACATGCTGCACATCTCGCCCTGGGAAACCTGCGGCGCGCTGATGCAAGGCGCCGCGCGGCACCTCGTTCCCGGCGGCGTGCTGGTGACCTACGGCCCTTACTTCGAGGACGGCGTGGAGCCCGCGCCGGGCAATGTCGCCTTCGACGCGAGCCTGCGCGCACGGGATGCGTCGTGGGGCATCCGCCGGCGCGAGGACGTGGCCGCGCAGGCGCGCCACGCGGGCCTGGCGTTCCGGGAACGGATCGCGATGCCGGCCAACAACCTGGCGCTGGTGTTCGAGGCCGGCCGCTGATCCGTCGGCCGGCCGGGGATCAGCTGCCCATCTTTCCCTGGAGCACCTTGACCAGGTGCTGCTTGGCCTCGGCCAGCTGGGCCTTGTCGGCGTCATGCACCTTGCGGAAGAAGGCGGCGCATTCCGGCGAGTTGGCCGCCTCGGCGTCCTTGATGTACTGGTCGTAGGCGATCAGCGCCTGCGCCTTGTTCTGCATGAGCGTGATCCAGTCGTAGGCGAGGTCGCTCAGCGGATGCTTGTCGGTCGATTTTTCCTGCATGTCTTTTCTTCCCGGGAGGCAATGTCGAAAAAACAGCATACGGCAAAGGGCCGCCCCGCTGTGGCTCAGCCGGTACGGATCTCCCCATCGAACTCGACCTTCAGCCGCAGCCCGGCGATCTCCAGCGTCATGCGCGCGGGAAAGCTTTCGGTGCCCGCGATGGCGCCCTCCTGCACGGCCCGCGCCACGGCATGTTCGATCTCGCGCTGGGCGCTGACGCCCACCATCTTCAGGAACTTGCGGATGCTGATGTTCAGCTCTTCCTCATTCATGGCTGTCTCCTTGCGAGCCGCCATGATGCGCCCGGGACGCGACCGCGCACAATGCCATGCCGCCCCACCATGACTTCGGATCCACCGGTTCACCTGGCCCAGCCTGAAGATGCCGATGACATCGCGGCGCTGTCGCGCGACCTGATCGAGCGCGGCCTGCCCTGGACCTGGCGCGCCGCCAGGATCCGCGGCGCCATCCGCGATCCCGACACCAATGTCGCCGTCGTCCGGACGGATGGGGCGCTGGTGGCCTTCGGCATCATGGAATACCTGGAAGAAGACGCCTACCTGTCGCTGCTCGCCGTCCGCGCGGCAAGCCAGCGGCGGGGCGTCGGCCGGTCCCTGCTGCGCTGGCTCGAGGCATCGGCCCGGGTCGCCGGCTGCAGGCGCATCCGCGTCGAGGCGCGGCGCGACAACGGCGCGGCCCGGACCTTCTACAACGAACTCGGCTACCACGAGGTGGCGGTCACGCGGGGCCGCTACGGCGGCGACGTGGACGGCGTGCGGCTCGAGAAATGGCTGATGCCTGTCCCGGCCCCCTGAATGCCCTACTGGCTTTACCTCCTGGAGTGCGAGGGCGGGGTGTACTACGCCGGCATCGCGCTCGACGTGGAACAGCGCTTCTTCCAGCATGTCTTCGGCCGGGGCGCCAGGTTCACGCGCGCGCGGCCTCCGTTGCGGGTGCTCGCGGCCCGCGAGTACCCGAGCCGGGGCGATGCATTGCGGGCGGAACTGCAGCTCAAGGCCCTGCCGCGGGCCGCCAAGCTTCAATTCTTCCGCAGTCCCCCGAGGTAGTCCTGGATGGCCTTGGGGAGATCCTTGCGCGGCGCCTTCTGCACCTTCACCAGCAAGTCGTGCGACACCTCCTCCAGCTCGTACTCCCGCTGGATGTCGTCGCGGATGCGCGAGAGCAGCGCGGCGGCCACCTCGGCATCCGCCATGGCGCGGTGGGCGCGCCCGGCGGACGGGATGGCGTGGAAGGCGGCCAGGGAACCCAGGCGATAGCTGCCCGCCTGGGGGTAGAGCCGGCGCGACAGCAGCATGGTGCAGGCGAACGGAGGATCGCCCTGCGCCGAGTCGCCCAGCCGGGCCAGTTCCGCCGACCAGAAGCGCCGGTCGAAGGAGGCGTTGTGCGCCACCAGGCGCGCGCCCGCGACGAACTTCGCGGCGTCCGCCATGACTTGCGCCGCCGGCGGCGCCGCGCGGATCATCTCGTTGCTGATGCCGGTGTAGCTTTCGATGAAGGCCGGGATGCGCACGCCCGCGTTCATCAGCGACTGGAACCGGGCGACGACCCGCGTGCCCTCCAGCATGACGATGGCGATCTCGGTGGCCCGGTCGCCGCCGGCGGGCGACAAGCCGGTGGTTTCGAAGTCGATGACGGCGATCGGGTTCATCCGTGCAGCTTCACCGTGATGCCGTACGCGGCGAGCAGGCCCAGCACATGGCCGATGGCCACGCCGGGCTCGCCCGATTCGATGCGGGCGATCGTCTGCACGTGGACGCCCAGCCGCGCGGCCGCGGCAGCCTGCCCTTCGCCCGCGCTGGTGCGGGCCAGCCGCGCCGCGGCGCCCATGTCCTGGATCGCCTGGAGGGCGGCGGCCGGAATGTCCGCCGAAATGCGCTTGCCTTGAGCCATGCGACCGATTGTCGCTGCTCGCCGCGGTCAGGACGGCAAGGTCGCGTGCTTCGCCGCGAGGTAGCCGAACACCAGCGCCGGGCCGAGCGTGATGCCCGGCCCAGGATAGGCGCCGTTCATGACGGAATGCATGTCGTTGCCGCAGGCGTAGAGGCCGGGCACCGGCGCGCCGTCCGCCCGCAGGACGCGCGCGTGTTCATCCGTCATGATGCCCGCGGCCATGCCCAGGTCGGCCGGCCGCACCGCGACCGCGTAGAAGGGCCCGGCCTCGATGGGAGCGACGCACGGGTTCGGTTGCTGGTCCGCATCGCCGAGATGGCGCTGGTAGATGTCGGCGCCGCGGCCGAAGGCCGGATCCTCTCCGCGCCGCGCACCCTCGTTGAACGACCGGATGGTCGCGACGAACGTGCCCGCGGGAATGCCCATCGCGGTGGCCAGTTCCACGAGCGTCGGGGCACGCCGCAGGTATCCGCTCTCGCGCTCCTTGCGCGTCGACAGCGCGAACGGCCGCACGCGGCCCAGCCCGTACTTCCACAGGAAGCGGCTGTCGCAGACCAGCCAGGCCGGGATGCGGCGCGACGGGTCGCGCAACTGCGCGCGCACGAACTCGTGGTACGAGACCGCCTCGTTCACGAAGCGCGCGCCCTGCCCGTCCACCGCCACCAGCCCCGGCTTGGCGCGGTCCGTCACCGTGTGGGGGAACAGGGCTTCGCTGCCGTCCGCGCGCCGGAACGTGGAGGCGGGGACCCAGAGGGCGAGCGCCTGGTCGATCGAAACCGCGCGCGGGCTGAGGCGCGCGCCGACCGCGGCGGCCAGGTGCGCGCCGCCCCGCTCGGCGCCCGAGCGGACGGTAGCGGACAGGGTGCCGGCGGCCGCCGGCACGTAGGCCTGGCGCAGGTCGCCGTGGTGCGAGATGCCGCCGGTGGCCAGGATGACGGCGTCGCGCGCCTGCAGTTCGCGCTCGCTGCCGCCGACGGCGACGCGCACGCCGGCGGCACGGCCCTCGCGCAGCAGCACTTCCCGCACCGAGGCGTCCAGCGCGATCTCCACGCCCAGGTCGCGGGCCGATTTCAGCAAGCGCGCGGCCAGCGCGTTGCCGAGCACCAGCGAGGTCCCGCGGTGCGCCCGCAGGCGCTGCGCCGCATAGCGCCGCAGCAGCTTCAGCGCATGCCAGGCGGCGCGCGGCGAACGCGTCACGCGCCGCAGCACCGGCAAGTCTTCGCGGCTCACCATCATCCCGCCGAACAGCAGGAACTCCGGCAGCGGATCCCGCAGCAGCGCGAAGTCGGCGCCCAGTTCGCGGCCGTCGAAGGGCACCGGCTCCAGCACCCGCCCGCCCGCCGTCGCGCCCGGCAGCTCGGGGTAGTAGTCGGGATAACGCCGCACCGGCCGCAGCTTCAAGCTGGTGTGCTGCTCCAGGAACCGCACGGCCTCGTCGCCGCGGGCCAGGAAAGCGGCCATGCGTGGATCGTCTTCGCATCCCGGCACGGTCGCACGCAGGTACTCGCGCGCGGCCGCGGCGCTGTCTTCCAGGCCGGCCGGCGCCATCTTGTGGTTGGCCGGGATCCAGACCATCCCGCCGGAGATGGCGGTGGTGCCGCCCACCCGGTCGCCGTGTTCCAGCACCAGCACCTTGCGGCCCAGGGCAGCGGCCGTACACGCCGCCGCGAGGCCGGCCGCGCCCGAGCCGGCCACGATCACGTCATGACTGCCACTACCCATCGGGGGCAGTGTACGGAGAGCCTCCGGCGCGGGGTACTACTGTTTGCCGATGCCGCTATAAGGTGAGCCGATGGCTCCGACGGTGTACCCTCGCCCCCCATGGAATTGAGGCAGCTGCGCTATTTCGTCCGCGTGGTGCAACTGGGCACCATGAGCCGGGCCGCGATCGAACTGGACGTGGTGCAGTCCGCCCTCAGCCAGCAGATCGCCCGGCTCGAAGGCGAACTGGCAACGCGCCTGCTGCAACGCAGCTCCAAGGGCGTGACGCCCACCGAGGCCGGGCTGGCCTTCTTCCGCGAGGCGCAACTGGCGCTGCGCCATGCCGACGAGGCGGCGCGCGCCGCGCAGCAGTCGCGCCTGTCCGGCAGCGTCAGCGTGGGCCTGGCGCCGACCACCGCGTCGGTGCTGGGCCTGCCGCTGATGCAGGCGGTGCGCGAGCGCTACCCGGACGTGCGCCTGCACATGGTGGAAAGCCTGTCGGGCCATCTCTCCTCGATGCTCAATGCGCGCCAGCTCGACCTGGCGGTGCTGTTCGACACCGATCCCGGCCGCCGCTGGAGCGTCACGCCGCTGGTGGAGGAAAAGCTGTTCCTGATCCGCGCCCGCGGCGGTCACGCGCGGCCGCTGCCACGCCGGATCCGGCTGGCGGACGTGGGCGACCTGCCGCTGATCCTGCCCAGCGGGCCGCACGGCCTGCGCAGCACGCTCGACGCGGCCTTGTCCGGCCGGCGCCTGCCGCGGCTGCTGCCGATCGAGCTGGACTCGCTCGCCATGCTGATGGACGCGGTGCGCGCCGGCATGGGCTGCACGATCCAGCCGCGGGCGGCGCTGGCGCGCTTCGCGGATGCGGCGGAGGCCTTCGAGGTGTCCGAGATCGCCGACGCCAAGGTGCGGCGCCTCAATTCGCTGTGCAGCCTGTCGGACGACGAGCTCTCGCCGGCGGCGCTGGCGGTGCGCGTGACGCTGACCGAGTGCGCGCGCGGCCTGGTCGAGGCCGGCGGCTGGGAGGGGGCCCGCTGGAGCCATCACGAACCGTGATACCGGCCTGAGCCGTCCCCTCTGGCCAGTGAAGGCGATGTGGCCTACATTGCGCCGATGCACGATGTCCTGGTCATCGGCGGCGGCAACGCCGCCCTCTGCGCAGCGCTCATGGCCCGGGAAGCCGGCGCCAGCGTCCTGCTGCTCGAATCCTCGCCGCGCGAATGGCGCGGCGGCAACTCCCAGCACACCCGCAACCTGCGCTGCATGCACGACGAGCCGCAGGACGTGCTGGTCGACGCCTACCCGGAAGAGGAGTTCTGGCAGGACCTGCTGAAGGTCACGGGCGGCAACACCGACGAACAGCTGGCCCGCCTGGTGATCCGCGCCTCCTCCACCTGCCGGCCCTGGATGCGCAAGCACGGCGTGCGCTTCCAGCCTTCGCTGGCGGGCACCCTGCACCTGTCGCGCACCAATGCGTTCTTCATGGGCGGCGGCAAGGCCCTGGTCAATGCGTATTACCGCAGCGCCGGCAACCTGGGCGTGGACATCCGCTACGACGCTCCGGTCGACCGGCTCGAGCTGCGCGACGGCCGCTTCGAGGCGGCCTACGCGAACGGCGAGCGCTTCGCGGCGAAAGCCTGCGTGCTGGCGGCCGGCGGCTTCGAATCGAACCGCGAATGGCTGCGCGAAGCATGGGGGCAGAACGAGCGCGGCGAATGGCCGGCCGACAACTTCCTGATCCGCGGAACCCGCTTCAACCAGGGCGTGCTGATCAAGCACATGACCGAGCAGGGCGCGGACATCATCGGCGACCCCACCCAGGCGCATTGCGTCGCCATCGACGCCCGCGCGCCCCTGTACGACGGCGGCATCGTGACGCGGGTCGACGCGGTGTCGCTGGGCGTCATGCTCAATCGCGACGGCGTGCGCTTCTACGACGAGGGCGAGGACTTCTGGCCCAAGCGCTACGCCATCTGGGGCCGGCTGGTGGCGATGCAGCCGGACCAGATCGGCTACTGCATCATCGACAGCAAGGCCATCGGCCGCTTCATGCCGCCGGTGTTTCCGGGGGTGCAGGCCAACACCTTGCCCGAGCTCGCCCAGGCGCTCGGGCTTCCCGAACAGGCTTTCATGCGCACCCTGAACGACTACAACGCCGCCTGCCGCGTGGGCAGCTTCGACCACACCGTGCTGGACGACTGCCACACCGAAGGCCTCACCCCCGCCAAGACGCACTGGGCGCGCCCGATCGACCAGGCGCCGTTCTACGGCTACGCCCTGCGGCCCGGCATCACCTTCACCTACCTCGGCCTGAAGACCGACGCCCAGGCGCGGGTGTACTTCGGCGGCGCGCCGAGCGACAACCTGTTCGTGGCCGGCGAGATGATGGCCGGCAACGTGCTGGGCAAGGGCTACACGGCCGGCGTCGGCATGAGCATCGGCACGGCCTTCGGCCGCATCGCCGGCACCGAAGCCGCGCGCGCCGCGTTGAAGGAGGCTGCCCATGCAGTCGCTTGACGACCTGGCGCGCGAAGCCGTCGCGCTGGCCCACAACGAACCCGTGCCCGGCGGCGGCAGCGCGGCAGTGGACGAAGTCGCGCGGCAGATGCAGATCTGCAATGCCTGCCGCTATTGCGAAACCTTCTGCGCGGTGTTTCCCGCCATGACGCGGCGCTTGTCCTTCGCCCCCGGCGACGTGCACTACCTGGCGAACCTGTGCCACAACTGCGGCGCCTGCCTGCATGCGTGCCAGTACGCGCCGCCGCACGACTTTGCCGTGAACGTGCCGCGCGCGATGGCGCAGGTGCGGCAGGAAACCTACGCGGGCTATGCCTGGCCCGGTGCGCTCGGCGCCCTGTACCGCCGCAACGGCGTGACCTTCGCGCTCGCAACGGCCGCCGGGCTGGCGCTGTTCATGGTGCTGCTGCTGGCGATGCGCGGCAGCCTGTGGCACGAGCCGCTGGCCGGCAACTTCTACGCCGTGTTCCCGCACAACATGATGGCCTGGATGTTCGGCGCGGCCTTCGGCTTCGCGGTGCTGGCCCTGGGCATCGGTGCGGCGCGCTTCTGGCGCGCCCAGTCGCCCGGACCCGTCACGGCCCCCGCTGCGACCGCCGCGGCCGGCAATGCGCTCGCCCTCACCTATCTCGATGGCGGCCATGGCGACGGCTGCAACGAGAGCAGCGACGCGTTCACGCTATGGCGCCGGCGCTTCCACCACTTCACCTTCTACGGCTTCATGCTGTGCTTCGCGGCGACCTGCGTCGCAACGCTCTATCACTACGTGCTCGGCGAGCAGGCGCCGTATCCGGTGACCAGCCTGCCGGTGGTGCTGGGCACGGTGGGGGGCATCGGCCTGCTGATCGGCCCGGCCGGCTTGCTGTGGCTGAACCTGCGCCGCCATCCGCTGCATGGCGATCCGGCGCAACGGCCGATGGACCGCGCCTTCATCGTGCTGCTGTTCGCCACCAGCCTGACCGGCCTGGCCTTGCTGGTGCTGCGCGACACCGGGGCGATGGCCTTGCTGCTCGCGGTGCACCTGGGCACGGTGATGGCGCTGTTCCTATGGCAAGTTCGCGCACGCGGTGTACCGCGTGGCGGCGCTGCTCAAGTACCAGGTGGAGCGGCGGCAGCCGAACAAGCTGCAGCTGGGGGCGGATTGAACAGGTAGTGGGAGGGGAACCGTAGGCCGGTGGTGAGCGCGCAGCCGAACCCCGGCATCAGGAGTTGATCTCCACGGATTTCAACGCAGAAGACGCAGAAGCAAGACAGAAGACGCAGAAGGAACATCCGGGATTCCTTTTGCGTCTTTTGTCTTCTCTTTGGTCTTCCTTCTGCGTTGAAGACCTCGGCGCGCCCCCCTGCCGGGGTTCGGCTCCGCGCTCACCGCCGGCCTACGGAACCTCGGCGCACCCCGATACCGGGGTTCGGCTGCGCGCTCACCGCCGGCCGACGAATCTCGTAGGTCGGGTTCCGCCGCAGGCGGACCCCGACTCCCCACTCACTCCGCCTGCATCTTCGCCGCGTCGATCACGGCCGACCACTTCTTCG